>DFYO01000047.1 GCA_002381865.1 Clostridiales bacterium UBA4080
GGAAAGTCATGCGATTCTATTCCGATATGAAGGAAAAGCTTCTCGATTTTCTCGTGGGCAAATTCATGTTCCTTGAAGCGGCCGAAATACTCGAACGCTTCGACAGTGCCGCGAAGGCGGCGGAACTCCTCGAGGCGCATAAGCTCTTTAAGGAAGCCGCGTCATACTACGAACGTGCTCTCGAATGGCAAAAAGCCGAGGCGCTCTACGTTCGATCGAGCGACGACAAGGCGATTGCCAGGCTCTACGAACACAAGGGCGATTTCATGGAAGCCATCGAACGATGGAAAAAGCTCGGCTATCCCAAGCAAGCGGCGCGCCTCGAGAAAAAAGCCCAAAAATTCGCACATCTGGATCAGACCACGCTTTTCGACTCTTAGATAGGATACTAATGCGGAGAGCTGGTCCGCCAGTATGCAATGCGCCTTCTTGCATGCTGGAAAAGTATGGTGTATGATACCGATTGTTCAGAGATTGAACATTCCGAGAGCTTTTTCCACATACCCCGCTAGGCTATCCGGGAGCGTGTTTCGGCCGCCTCGCGATGGTGCGGGGGTCAGCTTCCTCTTTCCGTGCCCCGGCGCCGGCGAAACGACCGGCAGGGCGGGGCTGTCCGCGGATTGGTCTTTTGCAAATGCAATGTTCCCTGGAATAACCATTGTTCAATACCATCAAAACAAAGATTAGCGCTCTTTCCTCTGACAGAAAGTCGGTGCTGACGCTTGTCGGGGGAACGAGCATAGCACAAGCGCTGAATTTTCTCTTTTATCCCATACAAACAAGGCTCTTTAGCCCTGAGGTATTTGGCGAGCTGTCGGTGTTTACATCGATAACGGGGATTGTAGGCATAATCATATGTCTTCGGTATGAGCTTGCGATTGTACTGCCCAAGGATGATGATGAAGGCTTTGCCCTCTATAAGCTTGCTATCCTTTTTGCAGCGATTGTTTCGGGGCTAGCAGGGATTGTTTTTTTACTATGGCATACCCAGATCTATACAAGGTTCAATGCAGCAACGCTTTCGCAGTACTGGTATTATGTTCCTGTAGTGCTGTTTCTGACGGGAGTTATCCAGGCGTCGAATTACTGGCTGACCCGTCGAAGAAAATTCAAGGTACTGTCAATCAATAAAGTTGCGCCGGTAATTGCTACAAATGTACTATCAATCGGGCTTGGGCTCGCGGGGAATGTCGATCTTGGCGCCCGCCTTGTGGCGGTGCTTGCGGAGAAACATCGGCAATATTGAAGTGTAATCGCCTTACTGCTTAAGTCATCGCTATTTGCTTTGCCTCATAATGAGCACATTCAATTCGAGGAATATCGGCTTTTACAATCGTTTTATGATTGATTGCAGGAATTTAGGTAAATCCAACGGCAAAACCGATGGCAAACCAGTTTTGCAATTGCTTCACAAATGGGGCACAGCAACGGTATGTTTGTTTTTAATATCACGTTAGCGACGATTTATTAGCTTTTTCTGTCTCGCTTAAACGATGTAATTATATCCACAATAAAAAAGCTCAGAAAGATTGATAGAACAATTAGCCAAAAGAAATATATTAAAGCTATGAATGAAATAAAGCGGTGTTTAAAAATCATCGACATTGGCTTCAAATATTAATTTTTACTTGAAATTAGAAAATTCTCGCCTGATAAAATCTAAAAACCCAAACCAGCTTTGAATTTATAAAAAATAGTAAAATATTTTAGTGCTGGTTAAAGAATAATAAAAAAGTTATTGTATTTATTTATGATTTATCGTGTTATTGGTAGTTCTCTGAATAGGTAGCATTTAGAATAGATTAGAAACAGCCATATTTATTTTCTTTTTAATAAAGGTCTACACTTTAAATGATACAATTTATCAAATCGCTAACAAATACAGAAGAAAAAAAAACACTATTATCAAATTTTTTTTCTCTCTCGGTATTACAGGCTTTTACTTATATATTGCCGCTTCTTACTTTGCCTTATTTGACTAAAGTTCTTGGTATTGAAAACTTTGGGCTTGTAATGTTTGCTCAGTCTTTTATAATGTTTTTTAATGTTTTTGTTGATTATGGATTTAATTTATCAGCTACTAAAGAGGTTTCTATACATAGAAATAACAAAGAAAAACTAACAGAAATTTTTAGCAGTGTTTTGACTATAAAGGTTATACTCTTAGTTGTTTCATTTGTGATTTTATCTATCATAGTTTTTTCTTTTGATAAGTTTTCAAATAACTGGGAACTTTACTATTTCACATTTTTAACAGTTATAGGACAAGCGATTTTTCCTATATGGTATTTTCAAGGGCTTGAAATGATGAAATATATCACTATAGTAAACATCACTTCAAAATTGCTTTTTACTATGGCGATTTTTATTTTTATAAAAGTTGGATCAGATTATATACTCGTACCTATATTCAATGGATTAGGTTTTATTATAGGTGGTATAATCTCACAATATATAATATTTAAGAAATTTCATCAAAATCTAAACTTTCACAATATGAATCTTAAAAAGCACTTTAAAAATGGTTTACATGTTTTTTTATCTATTTCGTCATCTACTGTATTATCGGCGACACCAATTTTATTAATTGGTACATTTTTAGATTATACCACAGTAGGTTATTATTCTGCTTATGAAAAGATTATATCTGCAATAAAAAGTTTTTTTTATATAATAAATCAAACTTTTTTTCCAAGACTTTCCAAAATATTCATAGAAAATAAAAATAAATATAAAAAGTTATGGATAAAACTTTCGTTATATACAGTTATATTATCAATAGTAACATTTGTTATATTATTTATTTTATCAAAAATATTTATTAAATATTATTTGGGAGAGAGTTTCTTAACACAGCTTTATATATTCTACACACTTGCAATTACAATTATATCATATACCATTATAAATTCTTTAGGGCTTAATGGTTTATTAGTAATCGGGAAAAATAAACAACTTGCTACATCTCAAGTTATTCCTACTATAATATTTATATTTTTGTCTCCAATTGTAATAAAACATTTTAGCTTTAAATATTTTTTATTTATAATACCAATAACTGACTTATTTATTATACTAATACGAATCTATTTTTTAAGGGAATATTTTTATGGAAAACCCAAAATTTAAATATCAACCAAGGGTTTTAGCATCATCAGATGTTGACATAAGATACAAAGGAACATCAGGTGGAGTAATTTCCCAAATTATAAAATATTTGTTTGAATATAATAAAATAAATAGTGCCTTAAGTATGAAATATTCTGGTATAAAACTTTTTGATCCTATTTTAATTTATACATATGAAGATTATGAAAATACTGGTTCAGTTTATCATGAAATAAACATATATAAATATCTAAAAGAAAATATAGAAAATATAAAATCTCCAATCTTAATAACCTGTTTGCCATGTCAAGTATTACCTATTAGAAGATTACTAGATAAAAACAATATTGATAGCACAATTATATCTTTATTCTGTTCTAATCAGCTTGAAAAAGAAGCAACGTATTATTTTTTGAAAAAAAACAATATTGATATAGATGAGGTTATAGATTTTAGGTATAGAGGTAATGGTTGGCCTTCAGGAATGCAAATTAAAACTATTAAAAATCAATATTTTTTTAATAATAATACATCAAAATGGGCTGATGTATTTCATTCTCAAATATTTACATTAAATAGGTGCTTTTCTTGCAAAGATACATTCGGCATAAATGCTGATTTATCAGTTGGCGATCCATGGTTGTATCGTTACACCAAATATGATAACATAGGATCATCTATTGTTATTACTCATAATGATAGAGGTGAAAACTTAATTAAAAATATGTATGCAAATGGAACATTGCTACTTATAGAAAATTTGGCTTCTAATGATGTCTTGCTTTCGCAAAAGAAAACTTTGATAAAAAAGCATATATTTAGAAAGTATAGAAAGACATTATCCTTTTTAAGGAAAATAATTAATAGTCGTTACTATAAAAAATATTTTTTCTATTTTTGTAAGGTACATAATTACATGCTTTTAATATTCATTAGAATATTAAAAAAAATTGAGGGAATAAAATGAATATTTTAATATTAAATCAACATTCTTCAAATCATGGTGATGAAGCTGCAGGAAAAGCATTGCTTAGAGGTTTTAGAAATTTCGGCATAGAAGATTATATTAGTATATTATATAATTCAAATAAACTTCTTGAAATTGAGATGTTAAATATAGATGAAAAAACAAGACATTTCTGCTCGGGCAAAGCAACTACTATTGATAAGGTTCTTATAATTTTAACCTTTCTATTACCATTTGGCTTTATAAAATATTTTTATAACTTTGGCACTACTACAAAGTATGAATATAACTTGATTAAAAAATATAATAAAGTAATTAATGCTCCTGGTGGTGTCAATATTGGACCATATAAGGATTGGATATATCTATGGAGGTTATATATTGCAATAAAACTTAAAAAAGATGTTGCATTATATTCCATCTCTTTCGGCCCTATTCCTGAATCTTATCTATTCAAAAAAATAAGTAAATACGTTCTTTCAAATGTTAGTTTTTTATCGTTAAGAGATGGCATGAGCCAAAAGTATGCTGATAATTTGAAATTAAACTATATTAAATCAATAGACACTGCATTCTTAAATAATAATACTTTGCTCTCTATTCCTGAAGAAATTAAAAATATTATTAAGTCTGATTATGTTGTTTTTGTACCAAACGAACTTAACAAATGGCACCCATATTTTAAAAATATTGATTCTTCAATATTTGATGATATTTATTTAAAAATTATAAATTATTTTATTAATCAAAATATACAAATCGTTCTTTTACCGCAACTTTTCGGGACTCAAAATGATAGTAATTACTTTGTCAGATTAAAAGAAAAATCACTTAATAAATATTATGTTACTGTTGTATCTAATACATATTCATCTGACATACAGCAAAATATTATTAAAAGATCAATATTTCTTGTTGGTGCAAGATATCATAGTATTATATTTGCAATTAACAATGAGCGCCCTTTTTTATCTATATCGTATGAACATAAAATGACTAACACTTTGGAATTAATTGGTTTAGATAAGTACAATATTTTAATACAAGACATTATAGATAACAAGATAAACATATCTGATAAATTAAATACTAATTATCATAAAAGAAATGAAATCGTTATGGATATTGTAAAAGCTCGTAATAACGCAAATAAAATTGCAATTCAAACATTGCAATTATTACTAGATAAATATTTACTAGTCTAATATAGAAAAGTTTTGCACTTCAAGCTTGGATTGGCGCTGTACAAAAACAGACAGATCGATTTAGAAATATGTAGATTTAGGTAAATATATGAGAAACCAAAAAGTATATATAATTATTGTAAACTATAATAACTGGAAAGACACAATAGAATGTCTTGAAAGTGTGCTAAAAATTAAATATGAAGACTATCAAATTATAGTAGTAGATAATGATTCCCCAAATAACTCTATGGAATATATCACCAATTGGGCAGAGGGAAAGCAAGAGGTCATCTATAATGAAAAATCGCAACTTAAGCACTTAAGCCAACCATTTGAATTAAAGCCTTTGGAGTATTTGTATTACACAAAAGAAGAAGCTATCAGTGGTGGAGATAGAGAAAAAGAATCCTTATATAAGAAACCACTAATATTTATACAAGCAGGTGAAAATTGCGGTTTCGCAGCTGGGAACAATATTGGGATAAAATATGCTATTGCGAAAGATGATTTTAAATATTTATGTTTAATCAATAATGACACAGTTGTGGAACATGATTTTTTATCCTTAGTTGTTAAAAAAATGCAGCAAAACGAATCAATCGGTATATGTGGAAGTAAAATAAATTATTATTCGGATCCAAGGTTGATTTGGTCAAATGGCGGTACATTTAACAAAATGACTTCCCAAACAAAGCATATAGATTATCTGCAATTTGATGAAGATCAAAAACCTAACTGTAGAATAACTTTCTTAACTGGATGTTTGTGGCTAATAAAAAAAGAAATCATGCAAACTATTGGTTTACTCAATGAAAGTTATTTTATGTATGTAGAAGATCTCGAGTATTCATACAAAGCTCAAAAATCTGGTTATAGATTAGATGTTGAGCCTAAAAGTAAAATTTATCATAAAGTAGGTTCTACATCAGATGGTGAGATTTCTGAGTTTTCTGCATATTGGATGATGAAGAATAGAATTAAGTTCATTATGACTAACCTAGACAACTTTCATAAAATAACAAGTATATGTTTTATAATTATAACAAGAATATTAAGATTTACGGAATGGATTTTTAAAGGTCATATAAATATTGTGAAGGCTCAGTTCAATGGGCTTTGTAGTGGAATCATAAAAAAATGATATATATTTTATTAATTTATATCGGCATGATTTTTACTGATCTTCCTTTGGCAGGTCTCATTGGTACGATAGGTTCTAGTGTTATGTTGTTAGTTGCGCCACTATTGTCTATACTTATTGTATATAAACATCAATTGAAATATAGAGGTACATATATATCAAACTTATTTTTATATTATTTTATAGTTACTTTTTTTACATCTATGATAATATTTATTTATTACTCTATTGCAAACAATACAATGTATACACCATATGGTCAGTTGATTTTAATAAAATTAATCAATGCTTCAATATATAATTTAATATATTTTTTAGCTTATTTTGCAACAATTTACAGTTTAATAAAAATTAATTTGCAACAAATCCATAAATCATTTTTATTTTTCTATTTATTATTAATGGTAGTAGGTTTAATAGAAATTCTTAATAAAGATATTTTAAATCTTATTCATTTAGCTCCAAATGATTATGGGAGATTAAGACTTACTACATCAGAACCTTCAAGAGCGATTTTTGAGTTGGTGATTATTTCATTATTGATATTAATGACACTACAAAATAAGCTATTAAAGATAATTATTGTTTTGGTAATGTTCTTTTTTTCAGTTATGATTGCATCAAAAGGAGGTATTTTATTCCTATCTGTATCAATACTTTGGATCTATCTTTTAGGTACTAGTTTAAAGCAAAAAATTGTGTTTTCTATTGTGATGATTCCCATAATTTTTGGGTTTGGCCACCTGATTTCTACAATTGTAATACCAGGTTTGTTGAATGATATAGGTTCTTTTGCCAGCACAAGTACTCGCTTAATAACTACGGTATGGGCATTATTAAGTTTGTTTTATTTTCCATTCGGTGAAGGTTATGGAACATATATGTGCTATTTTCAAGATATGCTTTTGAAATCTACAGATTTTATAACCAAAATATCACCTATTCCGTTATCAACTATTGAAATAGATTCCATGATTAAAACAGGAATGAATGTTGGAGCTAAATCTGGAATTCTTTTTCAAATAGTTCAAAATGGCATTTTAGCGGTTATTTTTTTCTATTTATTATTTCACAGAACTTGGAAAAATATAAAGTTACTAAATACTTCAGAATTTAATAAAAAGATTATGCAGTTGATTTTAATATATACTATATTAACACTTTTATTTGGCGCAAATATGGAAGTTCTATATATCTATTTATTGCCAATTGCATATATAGAAGCAATTTTAATTAAGCAAAAAAGGATCGATAATTTATGTTAAAAATATTATATTTGTCTCCTCAAAATGTTATACCAGCAATAGATGGAGGGAAAATAGGTATATACAACCCAATTAAGGAATTGGCAAAAGATTTTGAGGTTTACTTTGCATATATAGACTCATCATCAATCGATACAAGTGATGCTTACAGAGTAATAAATGTAAATCCTATCCGTTTTTATATGGATACAAATGATTCTATTTCGCTAGTATTAAAAAATATTTTCGAAATTATCCCATTTAAGATGAACAAGTATTTTTCAAAATTGTTTTTGCATGCATTAGTTAAATTGGTTCAAAAGATAAAAATAGATTTGATAATAACAAGTCATGCACATATGGCACGTTATGCCTTAGAAATAAAGAAAGTATGTAATATACCAATTTTTTTAAGAGAACACAACATAGAATATCAACTTGTTGAACACTATGTAAAATATGAAAAAAATATTATAAAGAAAATAATTGCTTTTTGGCAAGCTTTAAAAACAAAAAAGTATGAAATTAGTTTATGGAGAAAGTTTGATAAAGTATTTTTTATTTCAGATAATGATTTTAATGAAGCTAAGAAGCATATAGATATAAATAATAAAAAATATATTGTTCTTTATGATGGATATGAAACTAAGAATAATATCATAAAAAGAAAATATGAAAAAAATAGTTTTATTTTTACTGGTAGTATTAAAACTATTCAAAATAAAATTAATCTAAGTAATTTTATAAATAATATTTGGATACATTTTCTTATTAAAAATCCAAAATCAAAATTATATATTACGGGTAATACTGATGAAGTGCTAGTAAATAATCTAGGTATGAGCATAAATGAATTAAAAAAACTAAATATACATAATTTAGGATTTGTAGATAATATAGATGAAGTTATATTAAGCAAACAGTTCTTCATTTCACCAACAATCATAGGGAGTGGAATAAGAATAAAGGTATTACATGCATTATCTTTAGGAATACCTGTTATTGTAACGAGGATTGACTATTCTATGGTTAGATATTTTAAAGATATGGAAAATATCATATGCTATGACTGTAAAGATGATTTTATAGAAAAGATTGCTTTATTGCAGAAAAACTTATCAATGTATGACTCAATTGGAAGTAATGCCCATTTATTGATGACAAATAAATTAAGTTGGAGTGTTTACACAAATAATTTGATAAGTAATCTGATAATCAAGGTATAAATGAGTTATGAAAATATTACACCTAGGTAAATATTATCCACCAGTAGAAGGAGGAATAGAATTATTTAATTATGATTTGGTCGAATGGTTTAATGAAAATAAAATACAGTGTAATGTTCTATGTGTTAACAATTGTAATAAAACAGTGATCGAAAAAGTTAAAAATTATACTGTATATAGAACAAGCTTAATAAAAATGATTGCTTCGACTCCAATATCAATTAGATATATTTTTGAATTGAAAAGGATTATAAACAACTATGATATTTTACATATACATTTCCCAAATCCTTTAGCTGCATTAGCGATTTTATTGGCTGACAATCGAAAAATTAAAGTTGTTATCCATTGGCACAGCGATGTTGTAAAGCAAAAATTATTACTTAAATTAATTAATCCTTTAATTAACTGGGCTTTGAAACGTGCTGATATGATTATAGGAACAACTCAGCAATACATTGATGGATCTGATCAATTAAGATTGTTTCGTAAGAAGTGTGTTTCAGTGCCTTCAGGGCTTAATCCACAAAGGCTAAATTATTCTATAGAAAAAGTTAATGATATTAAAATGTCTTATCCGAATAAAAAGATTGTTTTTGCTTTAGGTCGGTTGGTAGAATACAAAGGTTTTGAGTACTTAATTAAAGCATCAAGATATTTGGATGAAGATTATATTATTTTGATTGCTGGTAAAGGTCCACTGTATGAGAAACTATCGCAAACTATTGACAATTTAGATGTATCAAACAAAGTTAGAATGCTTGGATTTGTACCAGATAATATGATAGGATCCTATTTAAAAGCTATGGATCTTTTTGTATTATCATCAATCACTAAGAATGAAGCTTTTGGATTAGTCTTATGCGAAGCTATGTATTTTGGAAAACCAATAGTAGCAACAAATATTAAATCTTCCGGCGTCAATTGGGTAAATCAAAATAATGTAACAGGTATTAATGTCGAAACAAAAAATGATAGGCAATTAGCAGATGCTATTAACAATATTTTATCAAATTGTGAGAAATACGACTTATTTGCCAAAAATGCTAAAAAACGTTTTGAAGATACTTTTAATATCAAAAATATTGGTGAATCAATAAAAAAAATATATGAAGGATTATTATGATAATACGAAGTAAAGCTCCACTGAGATTAGGACTTGCAGGTGGGGGAACAGATTTAAATACTTATTGCGATAGATATACTGGATATGTTTTAAATTCTACAATTTCGCTTTATGTTCATTGTACTATAGAAGAGAGAAATGATGGGAAAATAGTATTTAAATCGACAGATCATGAACAAAATTTGGAAGTTGAAAGCCAAGAATATCTTGCTTTTGATGGTTATATGGATTTATATAAAGGAATTTATAATCGTGTTGTAAGAGAATTTACCCATAAACCTCTAAGCTTCAGTGTCTCTACATATTCTGATGTGCCTAGTGGTAGTGGGCTTGGTGGAAGTTCTACATTGGTGGTAGCTGTTTTAAAAGCATTTGTTGAGTGGCTAAATCTTCCACTTGGAGAATATGATATCGCAAGATTAGCATTTGAAATAGAAAGAGAAGATATTGGAATTGTAGGTGGAGCACAAGACCAATATGCAGCTACATTTGGTGGATTTAACTTTATGGAGTTTTATGCTGATAAGAGAGTGATTGTAAATCCTCTAAGAATAAAAAACTGGATAATAGATGAGCTAGAAGCTTCGATAGTTCTATATTTTACAAATATAACAAGACAAGCGAGTCAAATAGAGCAAGAAAAGAAAAATCTTCTTAATGATAAACAATCACTTAACGCAATGCATGAAGTCAAGGAGGATGCTATCTTGATGAAAGAAGCACTCTTAAGGGGTGATATAAAAAAAATTGCATCAATACTTGGTAGATCATGGGAGGCCAAAAAAAGAGTTTCCAGTATTATATCAAATACTGAGATAGATAAAATTTATGATTTAGCTATAAAAAATGGTGCTTATAGTGGGAAAGTAAGTGGTGCTGGTGGTGGTGGCTTTATGTTTTTTATGGTGGAACCAACCAAGAAATTGCAACTTATAAAAGAGCTAAATAAGCAACAAGGTGAAGTGATAAACTTTGTATTTGTAAAAGATGGTACAAAAGGATGGAAAATATGATACAAAAATACATAAGCGATCAAGTCAAAAAATCAATTAATGTAAAACGACAGCTTTTAGCAAATAATGAACTAATAGATTTAATCAAAGAAGTGTCTTTGAAATGTGTAGAGGTCTATAAAAATGGCAATAAAACACTGATTGCGGGAAATGGCGGTAGCGCAGCCGATGCGCAACATATCGCTGGAGAATTTGTGAGTAAATTCTATTTTGACAGGCCAGGGCTTGCTTCTATAGCACTTACGACAAATACAAGCATTATGACTGCTATTGGAAATGATTATGGATATGAAAAACTATTTTCAAGACAGGTTCAAGCAAATGGTGTAAAAGGTGATATGTTTATAGGCATTTCAACAAGCGGCAATAGTGCCAATGTGATTGAAGCACTTAAGGAATGTAAAGAAAAAGGTATCATTACTGTTGGACTAACTGGTGAAAAAGGTGGAAAAATGGCTGAGATTTGCGATTACTGCATAAAAGTTCCATCAAATGAAACACCAAGGATTCAAGAAGCTCATATTTTAATAGGGCATATTATCTGTGCTGTGGTTGAAGAAGCTATCTTTGGAAAAGGTTTTTAACTAAAAATGGAAGCAATAGTTTTAGCAGGCGGATTAGGTACACGACTTAGGGGTGTTGTATCGGACTTACCAAAACCTATGGCACCTATAGGTGATAAACCTTTTTTAGAATATATTTTAAGATATTTACAGAATAATGATATTATAAGGGTTATATTGTCAGTTGGCTACAAATGGGAAACTATCAAAGAATATTTTAGAAATAAATTTGAGAACATTGAACTTATATATAGTGTAGAAAATCAACCACTGGGTACTGGAGGGGCTATCAAAAAAGCCATGAGTCAAGTAAAAAACAATCAAGTTTATATCATCAATGGTGATACTTTTTTTGATATTGATCTAAAAAGCTTGAGTCTTGCAAATGATAGCAAGTTGATATTGTCTCTAAAGCCAATGAGCAATTTTGATCGATATGGCTGCGTAGAGATTGATATGAATGGCATGGTGACAGCATTTATAGAAAAAGATTACAATGAGTATGGCAATATCAATGGTGGAATATACTTGGCTTCAAGAGATATTTTTGATGGATTTTCATTGGAAGATAAGTTTTCATTTGAAGAGTTTATAAAAAATAATTTTCGAAAATTAAAGATTAGAGCAAAAGTGTTTGATTATTATTTTATAGATATAGGCATACCCGAAGACTATACTAGAGCGCAGGAAGAACTGATAGAACATATATGAGAAAAGCACTTTTTCTAGATCGCGATGGAGTTATCAATGTAGAGAAAAATTATCTTCACAATATAGAAGATTTTGAATTTATTGATGGAGTATTTGAAACATGTAGATATTTTCAGAAAAAAGGATATCTGATCATTATTGTTACTAATCAAGCAGGTATAGCTAAAGGTAAATACAGTGAAAAAGATTATCAGGTATTGACCCATTGGATGCTCGGAAGGTTCTTGAAGGAGGGTGTCGAAATTAGTGCTGTCTATCATTGTCCTCATCATCCTGATTTTACAGGATGGTGCGATTGTCGCAAACCAGCATCTGGTATGTTTGAGCAGGCAAAAGATGAGTTTGACATCGATATGGCATCTTCTGTATCAGTTGGTGACAAGGAAAGTGATATTGAAGCTGCTATAAGTGCTGGAGTAGGTAAAAATTATTTAATAACTACAGGACATAAGATAGAGAATAACCGGTTTGGTGTTAAAGTGTTAAATAATTTAAAAGAACTGATAATTTTAATTGAAGGTAGCAAAGAATAATTGACGGCATTAGCTATAAAGATAGTTTTCACCAGTTTTAAGGCGGTGAAAACATGTGGTATTCGGAGGTATATAAGAGGCAAATTGTAGCCAATGCCGTGGGCAATAAACCGGAAAATTCTAGCCGACTAAAACCGCAAAAGTTATCAACGACTGTGACAAATATAAAGTGAGGTCTTCCATGAAAGGCATTATTCTTGCAGGCGGCGCCGGCACCCGGCTGTATCCAATCACCCGTGCGATTTCCAAGCAGATCCTGCCGGTGTACGACAAACCCATGATTTACTACCCACTGTCGGTCCTGATGCTTGCGGGCATCCGAGAGGTGCTCATCATCTCTACCCCTCGGGACTTGCCGGCATTTAAGGAACTTCTGGGGAGCGGCGACTGGCTTGGCATGCGCTTTGACTATGCGATCCAGGAACAGCCCCGAGGCCTCGCCGATGCGTTTATTGTGGGTGAACACTTTATCGGACAGAATAGGGTAGCCCTCGTGCTGGGGGACAACATCTTTTTTGGTCAGCGTTTTACCGAAACCCTGCAGAAAGCCGTTTCCAACACAGACGGTGCCACCATCTTCGGCTACTGGGTCAAGGATCCAACCGCCTACGGGGTTGTGGAATTCGATGCCAACGGCAGAGTGCTCTCCATAGAGGAAAAACCCGCTAAACCTAAGTCCCACTATGCCGTTCCGGGCCTCTATTTTTACGATAACCAGGTCGTGGACATTGCCAAGCAGATACAGCCCTCCGCCCGGGGAGAAATCGAAATCACCGCGGTGAATAATGAATACCTCGCCCGGGGCGAGCTTCGGGTGGAACTCCTCGGCCGGGGCATGGCCTGGCTCGATACGGGCACCTACGACGGCCTCCTCGAGGCCGCGAACTATATCGAGACCATCCAGAAGCGCCAGGGCCTCTATGTGGCCTGCATCGAAGAAATCGCCTATCGCAACCAGTGGCTTACTAGGGACCAGCTTCTAAAGCTTGCCAAAAACATCAAAACCGACTATGGCGCCTACCTGGCCTTTGTGGCGGAAGAGGAATAAACCATGCCCTTTACCTTTAGTCCAGGCCCTATCGAGGGCCTCTTGATTATCGAACCCCGCGTCTATATCGACGACCGGGGTTTTTTTATGGAATCCTTTAAGGCACGTGATTTTGCCGCCGCCGGCATTCCCGGGCCCTTTGTACAGGACAACCACTCCCAATCCCGCCGGGGAACCCTGCGGGGCCTCCACTTTCAGCGGGAGCCGTACGCCCAGGGCAAACTCGTGCGGGTCACTCGGGGCGCCGTGTGGGACGTTGCGGTGGACCTCCGTCCCGGCTCACAAAGCTTCGCTAAATGGTATGGCTTAGAGCTTTCCGAGCGCAACCATCTCATGTTGTGGATACCCCCTGGCTTTGCCCACGGCTTTATCGCCCTGGAGAATGACAGCGAACTTCAGTACAAGTGCACCGCCGAGTACCATGCCCCCAGCGACAGCGGCATCCGCTGGAACGACCCGGATTTGGCCATCACCTGGCCAATCAAGGATGTTCTCATCTCCCCCAAGGATGCAACGTTGCCGTACCTAAAGGACATTATTTGAATTTGCGTGCCTATTCCATGTTTTTCTGCAACATACAGCAGACAATCTACAAAATCGAGATTTTCTTTTGCATAAACATCCAGAGAATCCCTAAAAAATTTTTATGCTTTCAGCATACTTGACTATACCTTGAATGTGTATTACTATACACATAGTGAGGTGTATAAAATGCGAACCAATATCGTCCTTGATGATAATCTTGTTGATGAGGCGTTTAAATACGCCGAAGGTATTCACACGAAAAAAGACTTGATAGAAACTGCACTCAAGGAATTTGTGAGAACGAGAAAAATGAAAAACTTGCGTGAACTAAAAGGAAAAATTCAATTTGCGGATGATTATGATTATAAAAAGATGAGAATTGGCCAATGATCCTCATTGATACATCTGTTCTTGTTGATTATTTCAAGGGAATTGAATCACGACCTGCAAAATTATTTGATGAACTGATGGAAAATGGCATTCCCTATGGTATCAATAATTTTGTATATCAAGAATNNACTCAAAGAATATTTAGAAACAATACCATTTTATGATCTTCAATATGGCAAAGAATCATACGAAAAAGCCGCTTTTCTTAATTTTCAATGCAGAAGAAATGGAATAACAATACGTAGTACAATTGATTTGTTAATTGCAGAAATTGCAATCGAAAATAACTTGTTATTGCTTCATAATGACGAAGATTTCGATAATATTGGAAAAGTAATAAAAGAATTAAGAATATATGGGGAATAAACGAACAATATGATCTGGCTTATCGGTAACAAGGGCATGCTTGGCACCGAGCTTGCCCTGCTTTTGGAACAACAGGGTATCCCTTACATCGGCACCGACCGGGAGCTTTCCATTCTGGACCCTTCGGCGTTGCGCGACTTTACCCGAGGAAAGAACATCTCCTGGATCATCAACTGTGCAGCCTACACCGCGGTGGACAAGGCCGAAGACGATATTGAGCTCTGCACCGCATTGAATGCGGTAGGCCCTGAAAACCTTGGCCGCCTTGCAGCTACAATCGGCGCTTCGGTACTCCATATCTCGACCGACTATGTCTTTTCCGGCAGCCCCTATCTGGAGGAAGGCCTGCCACGGCCCTACCGGGAAGATGACCCTANNGAGGCCCGCCTTCGCTCGGCCTGTGCGAACAGCATCATCCTCCGCACCGCCTGGCTCTACGGCCAACATGGCCCCAACTTTGTCTTTACCATGCTCCGCCTCATGAAGGAGCGGGAACGCATCGGGGTGGTGGCAGACCAGAAGGGCAGCCCCACCTGGGCCTACGACCTCGCCGGAGCCATCATCAGCATCGTGAGAGCGGCGAAACCAGCCTATGGCATCTATCACTATACCAACCTGGGGGAAACCACCTGGTACGACTTTGCCAGGGAAATCCACCGCCTGGGTCGCCGCTACGGCATCCTGGAACGAGACTGCGAAATAACACCCCTCACCACCGCCCAGTACCCCACCAAGGCCCGGCGCCCCGCATATTCGGTGCTTTCCAAAGAGCGCATCATGGCCGATTACCACCTTGCCATCCCCGCATGGCAGGAAAGCCTTGAACATTTTATACAGTTGATAGCCCAGCAGACTT
>DFYO01000015.1 GCA_002381865.1 Clostridiales bacterium UBA4080
TCACGTCGTACTCGTACTCGCAGACGTCGCCGTAGCAGTACTTGCCGTCGGGGCCCATTACCATTGCCTGGGATCGTCCGATGTAGCAGTCATTCTCTTTCCTCGTCGATTCCTCGAGGGGGTTGAACGAGATGCCGGCTGCCATGGCAAAGCGGTCGATGGTTTCTTTCCGGGGCATGTAGGTGTTGCCGGGCAGGCAATGGAAATCCTCTTTTTTGCAGGTGATTGCCTCGATGGCAACTTCCACGAGCGGCGAGAGCTGCTCGAGGTGTGATTGCTTGATGTAGTTCTTGGCGTCGGGGTAGCGCTTGATGATCTCAAGCGCCTGGCTTTTGGTCATTGTTGTGAGTCTCCTTTGTTATTGGGAAGGTAGGGGCTTAGGCGCAGTCCTGTTCCTGCAGGGCAGGCTGGTTCTGCTGTTCGATCCAGGCGTTGAGGTCTGTGACGCGGAAGAGGATGCGGGAGCCGATGCGCACGTGGGGAATGGTGCGGTTACGGGTTTCCCGGTAGATGTAGGATTTTGAAAGATTGAGCATCTGGGCGGCCTCGTTCACGCTGATGAGGATCCGCTCCCTTCTGGGAAATGGCATGGGGTTGTTCACAGGTATTTTTGATTCCATTGGTTCCTCCTACTATATATACGCATTGCAGGATGGGCTTTGATTCAATGTGTACAGCTGTTTGAATAAATTGTTTCCATGCTGTTGCATAGGGTGCGATATGGTTTTTGGAAGGCGCAATAGCTGAGGGGTGCAGTCAAATAAGAGGACAAAAGGTAAGCAATCTTAAGGGGGGCAATGTCAGCAGTTGCCGATATTGGCTTGTATTCTTCATTCCTGCCTGTGCAAGAGGTGTTGACGGCGCATTCATGCTGTTTTACCATTTTTCTGAAAGTAAAGAAAAAAGGCGATTGCTACCAGCACGAACCTGTTTCGGCGGCCGCGCTTGTCCTCGCCTGTAACATCCTCATGGGTATGCCATAAAGGATAGGAATGTTTGCTATGTATCTAGATTTTTAAGCAGTTGGTTTTAGTCGCTTCTAGAGGCGCTGTTTTTATTATTTTTTCTTATTTTTTGAGAATTGTTTGAAATTTCCATACGTATGCCGCTTTTGCCTAATATTACCTACGAAATCTTATTTGCGCTTCAATGCTGTCTATGTGATTTGATTTCAATCTTATATCGGTATAATGTTTTTGATTTCGAATTTTGCTTTTCTTGTGCGGTTTTCTGATGTAGAATATGTTATGTGGATTCAATATAATATTTTTAGGACTAAATTATTATAAAGGGGTACTTTATGGGAAAACATAATCGCAAATTAAAACCCATGATTCCTGGCAATCATACTCAAGATAAAAAAGTGATGTCATCATTGCTAGATGTTATGGAAGATAATCACGAATTTGAAAGCTTACTAAATTATAATTACACTGATTTAGATATTAGAAGTGAAATAAGAAGAGCAATAAAAGAAATTGAAAATATAAGAAATAGGCCACTAATTTGCTATGTTTCAAATGTGGTTAGACAAAACGTTAAAGCGCCAATATCTATAAATTCTGAAGATGATTTGCCTTTTACTGAACTTTTATCTACAACTACTCGCTCAGAGAAAGGGATCGATATTTTGCTTGTTACTCCGGGAGGTTCTGCACAACAAGTGGATAAATTTGTAAATATTTTACGTTCAAAATTTGACAATATAACTTTTATTCTCCCAAATGTTGCGATGAGTGCTGGAAGTATTTTTATTATGTCAGGTGACAATATTATAATGAGCTCTACTTCTTATTTTGGACCAATAGATCCGCAAGTTCCTAATAAAGATGGTCAATTTGTTCCTGCACAAACATTATTAGCATTAATCTCAGATATCCAGGAACGTGGAGAAACATATATTAAAAAGAATTTAAATCCTCCATGGACAGATATCCAAATACTTAAGCAAATTGATCCAAAAGATTTAGGAAATGCATTAACAGCTAGCCAATATTCTATGGATTTGACAAAAAGGTATTTAAGCCAATATAAATTTAAGTCTTGGGCTAAACATTCCGATGGAAGAGATGTATCCGATCAAGAGAAAACTGATACAGCTTTAAATATTGCTAAAACGCTTTGTGATCATAAAATATGGAAAACCCATGGTTATGGAATCACTAGAGAAATAGCTGAAAGTACATTACATTTAAAAATAGAACATCCTGAAGAGACAGAAGGGCTTGATAGAGCTATTAGAAGAATGTGGGCTTTGCTATATTGGGTTTTTGAAAATACACTGATTTATAAAATTTTTATTTCTGATAATTATTCTCTGTTTAAAAATGAGATATCTTCATAAGAGGTAAGCTATGGAAAAAGTAGATTTAGCCAATGCTGGTTTTAGCGAAAGATTCACTGAAATTATTCTAAATTCTGTAAATTATGAAATTTATCAATTCTTTTATAATGATATTGATTATATATTTAGCGTCATTGAAAATAAAAATGAATTATTTATACATGGCAAAAATATTGATACTCAGAATGCTATAATGCATTAGAGACCATATAACACCTGCTTCAACCTGACTCGCCTATGGCACAAAGCTTGCTTATCGCTTCGCTCGGCAATTTTTGCGCC
>DFYO01000055.1 GCA_002381865.1 Clostridiales bacterium UBA4080
CTTATTGTTAAGAAGATTTTCCAAACAAATCTTCAGCGGATTGATTTGAGTATCTGAAAACTGGGCATAATTTATTATCTTTTCATTTTCAGCAAAAGCAATATACACGTTGTCATCCTCGTGTTTTATATGATACGCGCATTCCTTTAGTGATTTGATTTTTTCTTCAAATACTTCAACATTATCTATTATGTTTATCGAAAATTCCTTTTCAGTCTGTTGTTCTTTTGATTCAAATCTGTCTAGAAGGGATTTGAATTCAAGCTGCTTAATCATTTGATAGGCTTCTTCATTAAAAATATAAGAAATCCCACTAATATCTGTATTGTCAAGAGGTACCTTAGTTTCTATAGTAGCAAGCTTTTTAGAAATATAAGCTATATCTTTGTTTTCGGATATTTTATCTGCCAGCTTTCCCTTAAGCTTGTCTAAATTACTATACAAATTGTCAAGATCTTTATATTCCTCAATTAGCTTTAGTGCTGTTTTTTCACCTATACCAGCAATCCCTGGAATATTATCTGAGGTATCCCCCATCAGTCCCTTAACATCAATAAAAGCCTTAGGAGGTATATTGTATGCTTCAATTACATCGTTTTCATAATAATGCTCTGTAGTTGTAGTTCTGTTTTTTGTTTTTGGTATGCTTATTTTAATTCTATCAGTTGCTAATTGAAGCATATCCCTGTCTCCAGAAAGAACAGTAACAAAATACCCCTCGGCAGCATTTCTTACAGCCAGTGTTCCTAATATATCATCAGCTTCATAGCCTTCCATTTCAAATATTGAAATATTCATTTTTTTTAGCAATTCTTTTATTACAGGCATCTGTTCTCTAAGCTCATCGGGCATTCCTTTTCTGTTGCCTTTATAATCTTTGTACATTTCATGTCTAAAGGTAGGCGCCTTTAAATCAAAGGCAACTGCTAATTTGCCCGCCTTTTCCTCTTCGATTGTTTTTAATAAAATATTTATGAAACCAAAAATAGCATTGGTATTTAAGCCCGCCGAATTCGTCAGGGTACCAATGCCGTAAAAAGCTCTATTCATAATACTATTGCCATCTATAAGTAAAATTTTATCATTCATTTTGTCTCAGCCTTTTGTTAGTTTTGTTATTTACCTAATTATAGCAATAAATAGCCTGTTAATGCAACCTATATAGGCTTCATATTTTATTTTCTTCTGCACAGCAACACTAATAGTATTATTGGGAAAGCTGCTAAAAGCAAAACAGCTGCAATTCTATTAATATTATCTGCATTTTCATTATAATCAACTAACGCGTCTATATTAGCTGGTGAAGTATCCTCTATCAGAGCATCTCTTTTTTCTAGCTTTAATGCATTTTCGCCATCATTAATAAGATTAGCATCTGCTTGAGAATTATAATTTTGCGTATCTTCCTGTGGCAAAATCATTCTGCTCTTTACTGTGACTTCCTCTTGATCTGTTAATTCTTTATCTTTACCCTCAATATCCATTGAAAGCATTTCTTCCTGTGGCTGGTCCATGCTATAGTATTGTTCTTCCGAAATTTTAGAATCAAAAGTGTTTTGAATTCCAAGATTTGCAAATACATTAATTAAGATTAAAAACATAAAGGATGCTGCCATATATGAATATGCAGGTTTAATATAAAATAATCTATTTTTTTTGTAATTGTCTTTAGCCTCTTTTTTTTCAGCCTCTATTTTATAAATTTTGCTCATTAAATCAATGTGAAAACTCTCAGGAAGCTCTGCATCTGCCAGAAGTCTTGTTTGCTCACTAAGCTTACAAATACTTTCATACTCGTTTCTGCATTCTCTGCAATACTTCAAGTGCTCATCAATTTGAATTTTTTCTTCGTTAGAGCATTCATTATCATAATATGCCGATAATAACTCCTTTGCCTTTAAGCAATCCATAACAAGACCTCCTTTCAAATTTATTCATATTATTTTAGACGTTTTTTATCAAAGCTTTGTTCTAAATATTTGATTAATTGTATAATATACCGCTATTGTGAATCTAATATTTCTCTCAAATTTTTACGTGCCCGTGCAATTCTTGATTTAACTGTACCGACAGAGCACTCTAAAATTAATGCAATTTCTTCATATTGAAATCCTTGTATTTCCCGCAATATAATAACTGCTCTTTGTTCCTCCTTAAGCTTATTAATTGCAATTCTTATATCTCTTAAGCCTTCATTAGTTATTATTATATCTTCTATTAGTGGTGAAGTATCCTCAATTTGTTCATATATTTCTTTTTTTTCATCAGGATAAGTCTGATTAATTGATATATCGGTAAAATGTTTTTTCTTTTTTCGATACTCATCTATACAGGTATTAAAGGCTATTTTATGAACCCAGGTTGAGAAAGCCGAATCAAAATGAAAGGTGTCTATTTTTTTGTACAGCTTAATAAAAACCTCTTGAGAGGTATCATAAGCATCCTGCTCATTTTTAAATATCGAGTATGCAATTTGATACACCTTTTTTTCAAACGCATATACAATTGCTTCAAAAGCAGGTATATCACCATTTGAGGCTTTAATTATTAGTTCATTATCGATATTATAATCCAACCTGGTTCCTCCTTCCCTAAAAAAATCATAAAAACATATGCAATTTTGAAAAAAATATTGCATTTCATAATTCTATGTGATAATATAATCAGCGTCAAGTTAAATATTTGCCCGTGTGTCGGAATTGGCAGACGAACTTGACTCAAAATCAAGCGCCCTCAAGGCGTGCCCGTTCGAGTCGGGCCACGGGCACTATTTCCTGAAATTCCTTATTATTTAATAGGGAATTTTTTTAATTGTTTTTCAATATTTTTTAGTATTCCATAAATTATGATTTTTTAGATTCAAATAATCATTATATGCAATCTCCAATATCTGTTTTTCATTATGAAATTTTAAAAGATGATAAGCTTCGTGATATTTGTAGTAGCCTGAATCCACAAAATACTCTTCCTTTTGAGGCTTTGAATAATAGCTCTCTGCCTTCATAAGATACCAATATACATCCTTCGTAATAAGCTGATTTCCGACTGAAAAATCATATTGGCTTTTCCCAATATATTTTATAATTTGTGCAACAACACCCGCCTCTTCTTTTACCTCTCTTCGTGCAGTATCTTTATATTCTTCTTCGATTTCTACTGTTCCCTTGGGCAGAACCCAGCCTTCATATTTTTGTTTGTAATTTTTATATAAAAGGAGTATTTTGCCCTTAAAAATTACTACTCCTCCACAGCTAGTCGCTTTTGTCATAATTGAGCCTCCTCTTCTATCCTATGCAAGTCAATTTGTAAGGCTATCTTAACCATTATTCTTTTATTCTTGAGCTTATTTTTTTGCTTGAATCATAATGTTATGTAATCAAGTTTGTATACGATATTAATATTTCAAATACTACTCTATATATAAAATTATAGCTTTTATCATTGAAATTAGCAATAATATCTATTTGGATATATTGTCTATATAGTATTCAAAAAGCTTATTTGCAATGTTCACAGCTTTTGTGCTTCCGTCTGAATTTTCTAAGACAATTGATATAACAATCTGAGGATTATCATAAGGTGCGTATCCAACAAACCAGCCGTGAGGATTTCCAAAAGGATTTTCAGCAGAGCCTGTTTTCCCAGCTGACTTGAAGCTATAATTTTTTCCTTTGTTTCCTGTTCCTGTTTCCATAACACCTAGCATAAGCTGACTTAGACTTCTGCTTAATTCAGTTGTAAACATAGTACTATATATATCTGGCATATTTTTGTTTTTTATCTTACCATTATAATTTTCGGTATAATCAATTAGATATGGCTTCATCAATATACCTCCATTTGCAATTGCCGATGTTATTAGGGCATTATGAAGAGGGCTTATCATAGTTTTTCCTTGTCCAATAACAGTTTCTGCAATTTCTGAATAGCTGCTATCTGAGTTTAGTACAAAGCTGCTTTTTGAATAGGGTAATTGATACGGAAGGCTTTGGTTGAATAATAATTTGTTTGTTTTTTGATTTAATCCCTTAATATCAATCCTTCTTCCAATTTCAGCAAAGGCAGAATTACAGGATTCCGAAAAAGCCTCGCGTAAATCGACCTGGCCATGAGCTTTATTATTATAGCAATGAATTGTTTTATCTGCATATTCGTCCTTTCCTGTACAGTTATATGAAAAATCTCCTGCTTTATTTTCTGTCAGATATTGTGCCGCAGTAATTATTTTAAAGGTTGAGCCTGGTGGATAAAGCCCTTGAGTTGCCCTGTTTAATAAAGGAGAATCCTTTGAATTGTTTATCAGACTGTCCCAATTTTCAACCAACTTATTAGGATTAAAATCCGGCTTGGATACCATGCATAGAATTTTTCCTGTAGAGGGTTCTATTGCAACAATTGCACCTCTATAAGACCCTAATAAATCCCACGCCTTTTTTTGAAGACCTGAGTCAAGCGTTGTTATTACATTGTTTCCAGTTTTTTTCTTTTCTGTTATCTCAAAATAAATTTGATCATATAAATTCAAATCTGACTGCAATAAGTTAATATCTGCAAGCGCTTCAAGTCCTGTTTTTCCCTGATGGCTATAGCCAATTATGTGAGAAAAAACTCGGTCAAAAGGATATATCCTTGTTTCTATACCTCTTTCATCTATCTGTGTTTCTGCTAAAACAACCTTGTTTTTGTCTAATATTTTACCTCTGGTTACTCCCTGGTCTAGTAAAGACATTCTAGGATTATAGGCATTTACAACTGCTTCTGTACTTTTAAAAGAAACATAATAAATTAGATTAATTATTAATATAACAAAAAATATTGAATATATGTATTTAACACCCTTAATTGCAGCATCTGGCTCTTCAAGCTGATTTATTTTAGGGGCTTTATTATTTTCTTTAAGCTCACTTTTATTCTTGATTTTGCGATGTTTTTTTCTAGTATTATTCACAGAGCTAATTTCTTTTATATTTGCAAGCTCTATTGTATCCTCAAAATTTTCAGCTTCTGTTTCTTGAATTAAAAATATTCCTTGTAATAACCCTAACATAATACAGGAGGCAATTAGCGATGTTCCCCCATAGCTTACAAACGGAAATGTTACTCCAGTACTTGGAATCAGCTTTGTAACTCCTCCAATAATCAAAAATTGTTGAAAAGAAAACAGTATAGCAATACCTGCTGATAAGTAAAGCAAAAACTCATTTGTTGAATTATGTGAGGCCTTAAAGGCTGACCACAAAAACACTATTAAAAACAAGATAATTATGATTGAATAAATATTACCAAACTCCTCTGAAATTGCAGAAAAAATAAAATCCGTAGTAACAACCGGAATCTTGGAAGGCTGTCCTTTTGTAAGTCCTACTCCAAGCCATCCTCCTGCACCAATTGCAAATAAAGATTGAGCAATTTGAAAGCCTGCACCATCAATTTCTGGCCAAGGGTTAATCCAAGCAGTAATTCTTCTTTGTACGTGAGAAAAAACCTTGTTCCCAATATATCCCCCAGCTATTAGTGCTACAGAACCTGCAGCTGGTATTATGCTGTTTCTTGTCTTAATAAATACCAATGAAATGAACATTGTAGAAAAAATTAAAGCTCCACCTAAATCCCTTTGAAATATAAGCAGAGATACCAAAACTGCAGTATATGTTCCTAGGGACACCAGCTTTTTAATTGAAAAATCTCCTCTTAATAAGCATGCCATTAAAAGTATATAAAATATTTTCACAAATTCAGAGGGTTGAAAGCTGAAATTGCCAATTGTCATCCAGTTTTTCGCACCATTTATCGTATCGTTTGCAAGAAAAAGCAGCACTATAGAAAAAGCTCCATACAGCCACCAGAGCTTAGAAACAATTCTTATTTTTTGAAATAATTTAGGAACAATCAATGCAATTAAAAAGCCTAAAGCAGCCATTCTGAATTGTTTTAGTCCATATCCATAATCTAACCTTGTCAGCATAACAAAGCTTAGCTGAAGTAAGTACAAAGGAATATTCCAGATCAGCATATTAGAATATCTGTAAAACAGAGAAATTAATATCCATACTATTATTAAAAATACCATCTGGAAAGAATACAAGATGAATATTTTTTTAAAATCATCACTTGTAAGTGCAATAATTACAAATCCTAACAAATGGCTCAAAAATATTACAGTTCTTTGAGCATTATTGAAAAATCTTATAGCATCATAATCATCATTGTTATATGCAATATATAATTTTATGCTTGAAAACAAAAAATAAAAAGCAAATAACAGAAAAAAATATTTTGTAAAATCTATAAAAATACCCTGCATATTACTTAACTCCTCTTTGCCAGTGTCCTCGTGTATAATCTTTTATAGGTAACTCTGACTTATATTTATCCTTGCTAGAAAAATCAGTGTCTCTAAGCTTGCTTATTTCTGCAAGCACTTTATTTATAAGCTTATCTTCTTCATCTGTAAATTCAACTCTGTAATTTGTAAAGCCCATCCTAAAGAGTTGCGGTATTTTATCTATCAATAATGTAGGCAAGGGATTATATATTGTATTAATGCATTGATCACAGTTTCGCGCAACCTTTAGCTGGTATCCCTTCCGATCATTGAGCTTTTCGAATTCATTGCTGCTGCTACAGCTGCCAAAGGTCTGTTTGTGAAGGCATTGTGCTGTAACCATAACTGGTAAATGTCCGTAAATATAAGCTTGCAAATTATTTGCATTTATATGCTCTAGTTCTTTGCTATTAAGCTCCGTTGAAATCACACAGCCATTAATCCCACATTCCTGCCAAAATTGTATAGCACTGTTATTCATTATATTTAAAGAATAATCTAAGAATATTTCGATACCCTTGCAGCTATTTTCCATTAGCTGCTCCTTCAAAAAATAATACCCATCAACGCTGCCTGCTAAAAACCCATCCGGCTTGCATTCGAGATATCTAGGAATGATATTTTTATACATTTCTATTGTACTTTTTCTTGTTATCCTAGGCAAAGTTATCACTATTTTACTATTTTTGTACTTATTAGAACAAATTTCCTGAATTGAAGCAATATCTAAAAAATTAGAATCTAAATATATATAATCAATCTTGTATGGCTTTAGCAAACTATATTGCTTAATGCTATTAATTCTAACATGAAGCTTAATATCATTTTTATTAGAATTCTGCTTTGAAGGTATTGGTATATTGAAGCTGGAGATATTAACTGCTTCTCTTTTATACTCTTGTGTTAATCTACTTATAACAG
The DNA here is from genome assembly GCA_002381865.1 of Clostridiales bacterium UBA4080. Taxonomy (GTDB): domain Bacteria; phylum Bacillota; class Clostridia; order Lachnospirales; family Vallitaleaceae; genus UBA4080. Next base: position 7,247 of record DFYO01000055.1, read on the forward strand.
CAGCTATTGCCCTTCTTCGTATTTCATTAATTGATTTTATTGCAATAAATATATTATCATCCATATCTATGTCAAGGGTTTCAATTTCTACAAGTTCATCGCCTGTTTTGCTTAATTGTATTTCAAGTTTTTCTCTGGTAATCGGAGCAGTTTTTGATTGCTCTACATTATCAGAAAATATAGAAAAGCTGTAATCATCATACGTTGTTTGTAATTCTAACGGTTTATCTAAAAAAGCTTTTAGTTTGAATTTTATTTTTATCTTGTTTTCAGGCAATAATGCTTCATTTATACTGTTTAGCAAATCAACCGAGGTAAGCTTATAAATTTGACTTTTTGGAGGGAATTTTTTGTTATCAGTATATAAGGTTTGCATATCTGAAATATCTTCCTTTGCAATAATACTTATATTATTGGAATTATTTCGAATTTCAATACAATCCCCTTGTTTTATATCCTGGCTAAGCTTTAAGATACTCTGATTTGAATTATTATTTGAATGTATGCTTCCAATTAATATCCCCTGATGTTTTGGATTTTCAATTGACATCATTTCTATTCCGTTTTTTGATGTGTAATATCCCTTTGTAAATCCTCCACGATTATATATCTGGCTAATATTATTCAAATCACGGCTTGAAAGGTTATACTCTTCACCTTGCAAATATAAATCTATATATTTACGATAAATAGAGGTTATTAATGCTACATAATGTGCATTTTTCATTCTGCCTTCAAGCTTCAAGGAAGTAACCCCTGCCCTAATAATATCAGGCAGAATACTCAATGTGTTTATATCCTTAGGGCTTAAAAGATGTCCTTTTGCTTTATTAAAGCTATACATTAATCTGCAGGGCTGCGCACAGCTACCTCTGTTTCCACTTCTTTCTCCTAACATGCTGCTAAACAAGCACTGACCAGAATAACAATAGCACAGTGCTCCATGAACAAAGCTTTCAACCTCAATTTTAAGCTTAGAGGTAATATAGCTTATCTCTTCGAGAGACAGTTCTCTGCTTAACACAACTCGCTCAAATCCATTTTGCTCTAAAAACAAAGCTCCCTCTAAGCTATGAATTGTCATTTGAGTGCTTGCATGCACTGGGAGCTTTGGAAAATTTTTCTTAATCTGCATAAACGCTCCAATATCTTGAAGAATTACAGCGTCTACTCCCTCTTGATATGCCCATGATATTTCTTCTAAAAAGTCCTGCATTTCACTATTCTTAATTAGTGTATTTGCAGTAAGATATATTTTTTTATTATTCAAATGAACATAATCAATTGCAGCTAAAAGCTCTTCCCTGCAAAAATTTTTTGCATTTGCTCTTGCTCCGTATTTCGCGCCCCCAAGATAAACCGCATCACATCCGCTTTTTATTGCTGCTTTCAAAGCTTCCATCGACCCTGCCGGGCTAAGTAGTTCAATATTTTTACTTGTCATTTTATTAACTCCGCTTCAAATGTATGAAAGGCTATCCATAATTAAACTATGAATAGCCTAGTAAAAAACAAAATAGCATGCTTAATTGCAGTAAATGAATATTTTACTCATTTTTATCATGATCAAATATTTCTATATATTCGTCTAATTCAGCCTTATATCCATCTATTTCTGCTTTTAATGCTTCAATTCTCTTGTAAAACTTGCTTTTTTCATTGTCCAGTTCTTCAAGCTTAACCTGTAATGTAACAACATCCTGCTCCAGGTTACGTATAATATCGTCCTTAGTTTTCAAAATATTTTCATATTCGTTTAGCTTTTCTCTTGCCTTAAAATAATCATCAGCTATATTAATCTCAAGTAATACACTCATAAGCCTGGTGCTGAGTTTTTTTGCGTTGTCTGATGCCTTGATTTCTTCCAGCTTGTTATTGATGTATAAGGCTACTCTTTGAATATACTCTTCACTTTCTGTGCCTTGTAAAGTATAAACATTGCCTCCGATTAGGACTGTTGTATCGTTTTTATGGGACATTTCAGGCCCTCCCTTTGTTATACTAATATATATTATAGCATATTGAATATTATTTAGTCACGATAAAAGCTCAATATTTTAAGGAAGCATAATTTTATTATTAATATCATCTAATTCATGGTCAGTTTTCCAATACACCACAATTGAATGGGTATCGTGAACATGCTCCCCAATTTCTGATATTTCAGTAATCGTAAGAGGATATTTTCTTTTCAACTCGATAAAAACCATTTTGATTAAGCTTCTGAATTCATCCCATTCACCTAACAAATAAAATTTTTGAGCTCCAGTTTCTAATGCATCCGTAAGCTTTTGCTTTATTTTTTGTCTGGTTTTTGAAACAATATTAAAGCTATTGCAAATAATAGCATATTCAAGCCTTCTTTTTTCTTCTTTGCCTGCCGATGTCAAAAAATACTTTGACTGCTTCGCTTGAGTATGCTCAGCAATAACATACCCATCCTTTAACAGCTGTGATATCATTGCATTTACTGTACCAAGCGATACCTCTAGCAGCTTAGCTAGCTGTCTTTGACTAATACTATTATTCTCGTCAATTGATTGTAGTAACATAAATTCTCGGTTCATAATCCACCTATATGCTTCAATAATTTGTGTTCGCATTTTGAACACATTCTTAATTTACCTAATTTTATGACAAATGTCAACCTTTATTGTTTAATTTTCTAAGATTATTCAAATATTTTAAGTAATTTTAGCCAAATAGTAACATTTTTCTCTAAATAAAAGAAATACCTTAAAAAATTATATCTATGCTAGTACTTAATATTAAGCTTTTTATACCTCTTTTTTAAAAAACTTATACCAGTAAATCTTCATTTAATATATTGTTAATCCCAAGATGCTTACAGGCAAAGGGAGTTAGTACCCTGCCTCTTGGTGTTCTGTTAATAAGCCCCATTTGCAAAAGATATGGTTCATATACATCCTCAATAGTATCTGTTTCTTCTCCAATTGTAGCCGCTAGAGTTTCTAACCCTACGGGCCCTCCTGCATATTTTTCAGCCATTGTTATGAGCATTTTTCGGTCGTTATTATCTAGCCCCAGTGAATCTACTTCAAGAAGATTAAGTGAAATCTTTGCAACCTCTTCAGTAATTGTGCCATCATATTTTACTTGTGCAAAATCTCTCACTCTTTTAAGCAATCTGTTAGCTAATCTAGGGGTTCCTCTTGATCTTCTAGCTATTTCCTGTGCACCCTTTAAATCCATCTTAACCTCTAATACTTCTGCCGAACGAATAATAATCTCCTTTAATTCCTCTTGTGTATAGTATTCAAGCTTATGTATTACACCAAACCTGTCTCTTAATGGAGCTGAAAGCATTCCAATTCTAGTAGTAGCACCCACAAGTGTAAAATGTGGTAAATCCAGCCTTATAGACTTTGCAGAGGGACCCTTTCCTATTAAAATATCAATCACATAATCCTCCATCGCAGGATACATAACCTCTTCCACCTGTCTATTAAGTCTGTGAATTTCATCAACAAATAAAATATCTCCTTCTTGAAGATTATTAAGAATTGCAGCCATTTCTCCAGGCTTCTCAATTGCCGGCCCTGAGGTGATTTTTACATTAACCCCCATTTCTGCTCCAATTATATTGGCAAGAGTTGTTTTACCAAGCCCAGGAGGTCCATATAGCAACACATGGTCGAGGGATTCATTTCTTTGTTTAGCCGCTTCAATAAAGACTTTAATATTATTCTTAGCTTTAATCTGTCCTATATAATCAGATAGCATTAATGGTCTGAGAGAGGTTTCTAAATGTGAATCTTCTGGTATATATTCAGTGTTTATAATACGATTTTTCATTTTCTCTCCTTATATTATACTTAGCTGTCTTAATCCATTTTTGATAATTTCTTCAACACTATCTAAATTTCTAAAGTTTTTTACCGCCTTGGTTGCTTCTGACCTAGAGTAACCAAGCGTAATCAATGCCATAATAGCCTGTTCCATAATCGAATTTTGCATGGTAAAGTTTTCATTGTTATCTGTTATATTGCTTTCTTCTTGAGAAAAGCCTTCGATTTTAATCTTATCCTTTAAATCAATAATTAATCTTTGAGCTGTTTTTTTCCCAATCCCTGGAGCCTTTGCTATTGAAGCATCATCACCGGTTACTATAGCAATTCGCAGTTTGTAAGGTGATAAAGCTGAGAGTATTGAAAGTGCACCCTTTGGACCTACTCCGCTGACAGTAAGTAAAAGCTTAAATATTTCTAAATCCTCAGGGGAAATAAATCCATATAGTACCATTGCATCTTCTCTTACATATAAATATGTAAATACTTTTATTTCCTCACCTATTTGCGGAAGTTCTTCAATAATTGAAAGGGGTATCTTTAATTCATACCCCATCCCATTGTTATCTATTATTATTTGCTCTTGACCTGAATATTCAAGTGTTCCTTTTATATAGCCTATCATTTTTTTAACTCCTTAATAATGGCAAAATTATTTATAGGAATAAATATTAGCTTCAGTAATTACGATATCGACCGGAACATCAAAATCGTCCCTGGGAAGCTTGTCTACTATTTGAAAGTCATAAGCAATCCCAATCATTATTCCATGGTTATTATTTTTAAGATAGGTATCATAATAACCCGCTCCAAATCCTATTCGGTTGCCTGAAGTATCGAATGCTACTCCTGGAACAATAAAAAGGGTTTTGTCATTAGGAAGAGCCTGCTTAGCCATCTCAGAGGGCTCTAGAAGTCCAAATCTAGCCTTTTGAAGCTCTTCTAAGGAATTAATGTAGTAAAATTCCATTGTGGTGTTGTCAAATACCTTTGGTACTGCAATTCTCTTTTTGTCTTTTAACGCTTTGCCAACAATATTATAGGTTTCCACTTCGTTTTTTACACCAATATATGTAAATATTTCATCTGCCTCATTATATTCCTTTGTTTTAAATAGCTTATCTGTTATTCTATCACTTAAATTTAATGCTATTTTTCTGTCCAGCTCATGTCTGAACATAATATATTTTTTTCTTATTATTTCTTTTTTCATCATTCTACCTCAATGGGTTAACTATTCTTTTTTTTCAGTGGTGTAATATTCCCGTTTTCATCCTGAATTTTGATTGTTTTAAGCGAACCTTTTAAATTTTTTGTTACAAGACCCACATATTCCTTTCTTAATACAGACTGTTCAGCTTTTTCACTTTCTGTTAATCCTGATTGCTTTTGTTTTTTATATAATTCATTTATTCTGTCTAATTTTGACTGTTCCATATAATCCTCCTACTTAATAAAAACTATGCATAAAAAATTGTTCCAATTGTTTCCTTATTCATTATTCTATACAAAACATGATCTGTTTCTGCATTAGCAATAATAGTGTCTATACCTGCCTCAGCAGCTACCTTAGCTGCCTGTATTTTAGTAACCATTCCACCTGTGCCAACATTACTTGCTGTTCCTGAAGCCATATCCTCTATTGTCTGATCGATTTTTTGAACCTCATGGATTAGCTTTGCCTCGTCATTTTCCTTTGGATTAGAGTCATATAATCCATCTATATCAGATAAAATAATTAATAAATCTGAATCTGTTAGGGATGCAACAAGTGCAGAAAGATTATCATTATCTCCAAACTCAATTTCCTCAGTAGAAATAGTATCATTTTCATTTACAATCGGAATTGTTCCATATTTTAACAATGCTTCAAAGGTATTGATTGCATTTTGTTTTCGTATATCTTGCTCTATTACATCCCTCGTAAGTAAAATCTGAGCAACCATTTGATTATATTCTCTAAAAAGCTTTTGATATAGCATCATTAATGATGCCTGTCCTACAGCTGCAGCAGCCTGTTTTTCTGAAAGCTTTTTTGGTTTTTTCTTTTGATACAAAGCACTCAAACCTACTGCAACAGCCCCTGAAGAAACCAGAATAACTTCTTTTCCTGATTGCTTAATATCTGATATTTGTCTTACGAATTTTTCCATTTTAGCTATACTGATATGTCCTGTTTCAGGATGTGTAAGTGAAGATGATCCTATTTTAATTACTATTCTCTTTTTGCTCGTAAGTCTTTTTCTTGTTTTCATATAATCAATCCTTTAAATAGATTAACAGTTTATTCCGCCTGTTTTTAGTTTAATAGCCTAATTAAGTAATTGTCCCTCAAAAAAGCAAGAGGTTTTCTTAGTAAATTTGTTAAATAGCTTATATTCGTTAATAATTGTACACTATCTGATATTTATTCGCAATGGCCTCTGCAACTTTTATCCCATCCATTGCAGCAGACATAATTCCTCCTGCATAACCCGCTCCTTCTCCACAAGGAAAAAGCCCTTCAATATTGCTTTCAAAGCTATCATTTCTTAATATCCTCACCGGGGACGATGAACGTGTTTCTACTCCTGTAAGAATAGCATCTTTGGATGCAAAGCCCTTGAGATTTCTCTCGAAATTATTAATTCCTTCTATTAATGCCTCACTTATATATTCCGGAAAGCAGTCACGTAGGTTTGAATATGAATAGCTTCCCTTAAGACAAGGCGATATATTGCCAAGCTTAGTTGTTTTGATATTATTACTGAAATCTCCAAACAATTGAACTGGCATATTATAATTGCTTCCCCCAGCAATAAAAGCCTTTTTTTCAAGTTCCCGTTGGAATTCTACTCCCGCTAGCACATGCTTGCTTGGAAAATCTTCAGTTAAAATATTAACCAAAACTGCACTATTTGCATTCTTACTGTTCCTCTCAAAGTTACTCATTCCATTGCAAACAATATGCTCTGCTTCCGACGCACTATTAACAACATATCCTCCTGGGCACATACAAAAGGTATATACTGCTCTTCCTTTTTTTGTTCTGTATGTAAGCTTGTAATCTGCAACTGGCAGCTTGTTATTTTCAAACTCCTGCCCATATTGATTTTCAGAAATAGTTTGTTGCAAATGTTCTATTCTTACACCGACCGCAAAGGGTTTCTGTTCCATACTAACTTTCTGCTCATGCAGCTTGTTAAAAGTATCTCTTGCACTATGTCCAATAGCTAACGCTGCTGTAACAACAGGGATTGTTCTGTTTTGATTAATTACCAAGCCCTTTAGCTTATTATTTTCAATAATTAAATCTGTAACCTGTGAGGAAAAATAAAATTCTCCTCCTGCACTTAGGATTTTTTTTCTGATATTTTCAACCACTGTAACTAGATAATTTGTTCCAATATGAGGCTTGTTATAATATAAAATCTCCTCTGGAGCACCTGCATCGACAAATTCTTTAAGAATTTTTGTTTTTCTGCTAAAAGAATCCTTTACCTGTGTGTTAAGCTTTCCATCTGAAAAGGTTCCAGCACCCCCCTCTCCAAATTGTATATTCGAATTAGGGTTAAGCAGGGCTTTCTCAAAAAAAATATTCACATCTTCTATTCTCTCTCTTACCTCTTTTCCTCTTTCTAATACAATTGGTCTGTAACCATTTTCAGCTAATAGTAAAGCACAAAAAAGTCCTGCCGGACCACTCCCGATTACAACTGGCCTATGTTGTTCCTGAATTTTCGTGACGCTATTCACTGGAAATGTATATTCAGTCTCCTCAGTTAACATAATAATATTATTGTTGAGTATGTTCTCGTTTATTGGTTCAAAAAGCTCTGCGTCAATCGTATACACAAAGCAGATTTGATTTTTTTTCCTTGCATCAACAGATTTTTTTATAATTTCAAATTGTTTTATCTTGTCTTCACTTACATTTAAATATTTTGAAATTATTTTTGTGAAATTTTCCCTGTCTTGATTTATTGAAATCTTTATTTGCTGAATTCTATACTTATTCATAATCCATCCTTTGTACTAATAATTTACTATTGTCTTTATTTCATCTAAATATAAATTCTTAGGAGGAAGCATTTCCAGCTACAAATCCAGTACTCCAAGCCCATTGAAGGTTATATCCTCCACATGCACCATCTACATTTATAATCTCTCCGCAGAAATACATATTTTTTACAAGCTTTGATTCTAGTGTATGATGTTCAATTTCTGAAATTTCAACTCCTCCTGCTGTAACCTGTGAATTTTTAAAATCCATGGTTCCGGTTACTTTCATTGTAAGCTGCTTTAAATTCTTTAAAATTTCTTTTCTTTCTTGCTTTGTCATATCAGATACATTTTTATGAATATCGATATTTGAAGTTTTTAAAATAGGTATAATTAATTTGCTGTTTATAAAGCCTACTAGAAACTGCTCCATAGTACGTTTTGGAATACGATTAGCCCTGTTTATAAGAAGCTCCTCTAATTGCTCATAAGAATACTCATTTACAAGGTCAATTCTAATATAAACCTTTAAGTTCCTATTTAAGAAATCACCTGCAACTCTGCTGATTTGAAGAACAGGAGGCCCTGATATTCCATATTCTGTAAAAAGCAGTTCGCCAAATTCTTCTTTTAGTATTTCTTTGTCCTCTGAATGTAGGCTTACTAATGCATTACACTTTGTTCCCATCAAATGCTTTAAATAACTATAATCTGTTTTAAGCTGTACTAAAGACGGAAATAGCTTGCTAGTGGTATGATTAAGCTGTTCTACAAGCTTAAAGCAGCTACCATCTGAGCCAAGTACAGGAGAAGAACAGCCTCCTCCTGCTATTATAAGCTTATTGCAATAATATTTTTTGTTGTTCGTAATAATTTGAAAATTAGAAGCTATTTCAATTTTTTCGACCCTTTCCTGATAAACTATATCAACCTTAAGCTTATCTAGCTCCATTAATAAAGCCGATACCACCGATGTGGCTTGGTCTGCTCTGGGAAAAAGCTTTCCATCTTCTTTTTCAACTATATCAATCCCTATTTCATGAAAAAATGCAATTGTAGCTTCAACAGTAAACTGGGACAATATCGTTTCTATAAATAGCTTTTTTTCTCTAGAATCATAATAATAGTCATCTGATGATACCTTGCGGTTACTAATATTACAACGTCCATTTCCAGTAGCTAAAATTTTTTTCCCAACCCTGTCTTTTTGCTCAATAATTGTAACCTTTGCTCCATTTCTTGCAGCTATTATTCCCGCGAGCATTCCAGAAGCACCTGCCCCTATTATTATAATTTTGGATTTAGCCATATTGGTTCCTTTCTAACAGCAAGTTAATATATCTCTAAAATCATTATATACTCTTATATTTTTTCTAACACTTTCTTTTCAATCATTTAAAAAGTTTATTATTCTAATTAAAACTAATATCCTCTCGCTTTTACTACTTAAAGCAATCTAAATATCTTAAAAATTTTTATCAGCATAGCTCCCTTGGGAAAATTTATAATATCATCCTCATCTAATCCTTTTAGCTTTAGCATGAAAATAATATATATTAAAATTCCTACAAAAATAGCTGCAACTGTCGACAAGGTATTATTAGCGCCTGCAAAGCCCGAACCATAATAAGTTAAATATGAAAATATTCCCATAAATATGGCTGATACAATTGGTACAACTATTGCTTTTTTTATATCCATCTTAAAGGAAATAAATCCATGAATTACCCATATACTGAGCATTGCATATACAAAAGCAAAGATGTTATTTGCTATTATTGCCCCATAAATATTAAAATTAAAAACGTACATCAGCAGATAATTCAAGCCGATTTTAATTGCTACTGCAACAATAGAAATATATATTTGAACCTTTAATTTGCCTAGTCCTTGTAAAATACCCACACAAACCGTATATATTCCAAAGAAAATTATTGAAACAGCACTTAATTCTAACAAATGTGCAGCAAATTTTAAGTCTCCTGTTTTAAATAACATCTCCATTATTGGCCCAGCCAAAATATATTCACCTACAGCTGCTGGAATAACAATAATTAATGTAGTTCTTACTGCAGCGTCAATCTTTTCTCTTACTTCGTGCATATTATTATTAATAAGTGAAGCTGATATACTTGGAATACTAGCCATTGATAGTGCTGCTGCTATCGTAACTGGCAGATTTATGAGTAGCTGATTTTTTGTAGTATAAATACCAAAATTAGTATCTGACTGAAGATTAGTGAAATTATGTGCAAGCATTCCCCCCTTAATCATAATCATATCAATAACCGAGGACAAATTAAGTATCGCAGTACCAACTACAATTGGAATCGATATTTTAAGAATTACACCCCAATATGCAAATATATTTTTTTTGATAAATATTTTTCTATCTTTTCTTATTCTTTTTTTAAGTATTGCCTTGCTTGCAATCGAATATAAGGTAATTATTATTATAAAAGCAACCAGAGCTCCTGCACCAGTACCTATAACACTGCCAGCTGCTGCATACGGATACCCTTTTCCTACCAGCAAATACGCAAGCAAAAGACTTAAGGCCGCATTGACTATCTGTTCAAAAATTTGTGAAATAGCAGTAGGCACCATTGTATGCATTCCTTGAAAATAACCTCTGTAAACTGACAACAAAGAGAATATAAATAATGCAGGTGCTGTTGCTTTTATTGCCAAATTTGATTGCGGTGATTTTGTTAAAACTGCTAAATAATCTGCTCCAAACCACAATGCAAGCGCACATATTGTTCCTAATATCAGTGCAAGAGAAATAGAGGCCTTGAATATATAATAAGCCTCTTTGTATCTTTTTTCTGCATGTTTTTCAGCAATTATTTTAGAGATGGCTGCCGGAAAACCATAGGTAGATATCATTAGAAAAAATGTATATATAATAAATGCACTGCTATAATAATTATTACCTACATCTGTCAAAATCCCCTCTAAAGGGATTCGGTAGAAAAAGCCTATCAACCTTACTATTAAAGCTGATGCCGCTAAAATCGAGCCTTGTATTACAAGATTATTTTTTTTCTTTTTAATAGATTGTGTTTCCAAAATACTTCTGCCCCTTATTATTATAATTCAAACCTGTATGGTAGCAATTGTGCTAATGAAAGCTCAACAATTTTGTCTTTACCTTCGAAAACTATCGTTCCCTCTGGCATAAATTCTGCAATTACCTGTCTGCAAATTCCACAAGGATATGTTAAATCCTCAGAGGAGCTAACTACTGCAAGCTTAAGAAAGCTTTTTTCCCCCTCTGATATTGCTTTTGCAATTGCAGTTCTTTCGGCACAGATAGTTGCTCCATAAGAAGCATTTTCTATATTACATCCAGTATATACCTTTCCTGATTCTGTTAATAATGCAGCTCCTACCTGAAAATGTGAATATGGGACATACGCATTTAACATCGCTGTTTTAGCTTGTTTAATTAATTGTTCATTAGTCATGGTATCTACCTCTTTTGTTTTTTTTGAACTATTTTTCGAATACTATTTTATCAGCTCTATATGAAGGAAAAATACTTATCCATGTTTTTCCTTTATTAATCAATAATTTTTCTCCGCTTTCTAGATAATAAACTGTTGGCTGATAATGGGATTGTTTTTTCCAATAAATAGGAATTGCCCTTTCATTAGTAATATAATATCCATTTCCCTTTGAAACAAGACTCATATCCAGTCTTCCTGAATTATCTCCTGGAATATTATAAATATCTACAAGCTCAATAATAATATTTTTATAAGACAGCTGTTCTTGTGTCTGCTCATCAATATGCGGCTGGTTAAATTGATATCTAAAATAATAGCCATCTCTAAATTCAAACCAAGGCTTACTATAGCCTGAATAGTCCAATCTCACAACAGAAGCCTCTGTCCCCTCCAAGGGAGTATATTCTGTTTCACTAAAATACAATGGATTATGAAAATCAGAATCTGCCATTATATTATAGCCCTTGTAATCTATTCCGGCCATAAGACCCTCAAAGCTAGTATATGTACTATGAGGCCTGACACGATTTTTATCCTGATAACACATTACTGAGTCTAATGCAGATAAACCATTTAAGCTAGGTGCATTGTATTTTTTTATAGCAGTATATGCCTGAGGACTCAATCCATAATGTACATATAAAGCATCAAAATCAAAAGCAAAATCCAAAAAATAGTGTCTGGCACTTCGAATTGGTCCGATTTTTTCACTGTCAAAATCCTGAAAAACCGCAAATAATCTTGTAATTGCCCCTTCAACTAAGGTCTCATAGACTACATCTGCCTGGGATATTCCACTTTGTGGCAAGGCTGGCTTCAAGTTATTAATCATAACCCCTATTGGTCTTCTTTTTGATGCCTGTTCATTGATTAAAAGCCCTGTCAAAGGATTTATTGCTGTATCCTCAATTTTATTCTCAGTAGTAGTTATTTCAGTTGTTTCTTCTTGTAATATAATCGCGTCTAAAGCTGTTGAATTGATATTATCAGTTAAGTTATTATTGGTTTTTTTATCACTACATCCTGAAAAAAATATTAAAACTAGTATCACAATAATAACAAGTCTAGATGCCTTAAAATTTTTCATGGCACTCACCTCTCTTGTCAATTGGATTGAGTATTATAATAAGCTAAACCGGTATTAGTAATAATAATTTTGGTATGTATAGAATTGAAAACACACCGATTGCACCTATTGCAGCAATCAGCGTTGCTCCTGCAGCAATATCCTTTGCATATTTGGCAATTTCCGAATATTCATTCCCACACACCATATCAATTGCATATTCAACTGCTGTATTTAAAAGCTCAGCGGTAAATACTATCGTTATTGTAATTATTAGAATTGCCCATTCAATCAATTGAAAATCAAGCACTGTAGCAAGATAAATAGATGCGATACCAGATATACAGTGGTATTTAACATTCCTTTCAGTTTTAAATGCTTGTACTATTCCATTAAAGGCATGGCTAAAGCTTTGCTTTAATAATCTATTTTTCATCTTTTAAGACCCGCTTTTTCAAGTATATCAATTTGTTTTTTAAACATAAGCTCTGAATCCTCTTGATTTATATGATCAAAGCCAAACAAATGAAGCATACTATGCACTACAAGAAAACCTAATTCTCTTTCAACAGAATGTCCGTATTCCTCTGCTTGAGAAATTGCTTTGTCAAAAGAAATAATAATATCTCCTAACACAAGCTCTCCTGTGTCAGGATTAAAATAATCATCAGTTTCATCAATGCCTGTGAAATCTCCTGCCTCATCATATTCAATCATTGGAAATGACAAAACATCCGTAGGCTTATTGATATTTCGAAATTCTTTATTTGTTTTCTGAATTTCTTGATTATCTACAATCGTAATGCTTACCTCGCACTCATAAGGACATTGCACTTCATCGATTGCAAGAGAAATACAGTTTTTTATAATTTCAGTATAGTTTTCCTTTAATTCTATATCTGTCATATTTTCAAGAATAATATCCATCTCAAATCACCACTTTCTAGTTTTTATGCATAATAATTAATAAGTTAATTGTATACTTCTTACATAATAAATGTCAAGATTTCTTATTTTTCGCCTCATATTTATCATATGCATCAACTATTTTTTGCACTAGAGGATGTCTTACTACATCCTGATTAGTTAATTTAATTATCCCTATTTCCTCTATTGTATTCAGAACCTTAATTGCTACATCTAAGCCCGATAATTTATCTGGTGGTAAATCTTTCTGACTTAAATCTCCTGTTATTACAGCTTTTGATCCAAATCCAATTCTTGTTAAAAACATTTTCATTTGTGCAGGAGTTGTGTTTTGAGCCTCATCAAGAACTATAAATGCATTATCAAGTGTTCTTCCCCTCATATAGGCAAGTGGTGCAACCTCAATAAGTCCTTTTTCCAAATTTCTCAAGAAATTTTCTGCTCCCATTATTTCATAAAGAGCATCGTATAAAGGTCTTAAATAAGGATCTACCTTGCTTTGTAGATCACCTGGTAAAAATCCAAGCTTTTCTCCAGCTTCAATTGCCGGTCTTGTTAGTATAATTCTGTTAACTTGATTTTTCTTAAATGCAGTTATTGCCATTGCCATCGCTAAGTAGGTTTTTCCCGTTCCAGCCGGACCCGTTCCGACTACTATCATCTTGTTTTTTATTTGTTCTATATATTTCTTCTGCCCCATTGTTTTAGGTCTTATGAATTTGCCGTTCAAGGTCGTACAAATAAAGTCATCTCCAAGGCTTTCATTATTAATTTTATGCTGTTTTGATAAATTCAAATAATATTCAACTGTGGATTGATTTATTTCTGAATTCTTTTCTGCAAGAGCTAATAAGCTTTTTAGCACCTTGATAGCTAATTCGGTTTTTTCTGTTTCACCTATGATTTTAATATCATTATCTCTATTCACTATTTGAACTTCTAGTGCTGATTCAATAAGCTTAATATTTGTATCGTAATTGCCAAAAATAACTTGTACATATTCATAAGGGATATCAATACTCTTATTTATAATATTCATCTGCCTCTCCTTAATTTAGTTAAAAAAACTTCTTCATCCTGAAAAAACTATATCTCGCAAAGCACAAGACCAAGACTTTGTATTGCTTGCTGTTCTAGTACAAAAATAAATACCAAATGATTTATATATATTATATTAAAACAAAAGCTATCGATATAATCGATAGCTTTGTTATCTATGCCAATACGTTTCTCACAATTTGACTGACAATCTTATTATCAGCTCTTCCGTTAACCTTGGCACCTACAGCAGACATAACCTTGCCCATGTCTTTCATAGTTGAAGCACCCAATTCATCAACAATTTGCTTTACGATCGCAGTGATTTCTTCTTCTGACAACTGCTCTGGCAAATACTCCATTAATATCTCGATTTCATTTTTGAGCTCAAGAATCAATTCTTCTCTGCCGCTTTTTTCGTATTCAGGCAATGCTGCCTTACGCTTTTTTAGTTGGGAAGCTATTATTGAAATAACTCCTTCATCAGATAGTTCAACCTGGTCATCTTTCTCCACTTGAAGCACTGCGGTGCGTATAGACTGAATTGTATTTTTACGTAAGGTATTTTTGTCTCTCATGGCATTTTTTAAATCTTCAAATAACGCTTCTTTTAATGACATCAATCATCTTCCTCACGAAAATTAGTAACGACGTTTTCTTGCCGCTTCAGATTTCTTTTTACGCTTTACGCTTGGTTTTTCGTAATGTTCTCTTTTACGAATCTCCTGCATGATACCCGCCTTAGCACAATTTCTCTTAAATCTTCTAAGTGCACTATCAAGGGTTTCATTGTCTCTAATAACCACATTTGACATAGCCAACTCAACCTCCCTCCAGTTGTAATTAGTGCTGAACCTACAACTTTGGAGAATATATTTTAGCACTATTATAAATTATAACATAATTCTTTGATTCGTCAACACCTTTTGCCATATTTTTTTGTTGTTTTTTCTTAATTGCTTTGTTCTTTCAAATTATTATTTTTTGTTGTTTTTCAATTATTACTCTAAATAATATAATCTTTTTATTTAATATCAAACATGATATGATATTAATGTAAAATAATAATTATTTATATCAAGGAGGGTTTATCTATGGAACCAATTATGGCAATTAAGGTTAATGGCAGAATCGCTAACGCACCGCTTGTTCAAGATATTCTTACCCGCTATGGATGTAACATTAAAACAAGAATAGGTTTCCACGAAGCAACACAAGACAATTGCGCAATGGATGGCATACTTGTCCTGCAGTTACTTGGCACTTCAGCAGAAGTTAGTTCAATGTATGAAGAGCTTGAAAAGCTTGAAGGCGTCATTCCTAAAATGATTGAATTTTAGTAAACCCGTATCTTTAAATTGACCTGCAAAATAATCCTTGTCATCAGTTACTGCCTAATGTTTTTTATATCTAAGGCATATCCCTGAACTGCAAGGATTATTTTTTATATGTATTATTTAGTTAGATCTATTTCATAGCTATATCCATTTTTTTGGAGTTTAGGATTGGTTAACCTTGATAGCAAATGAGATACACTATAGCCTTGAGCAAATTCCATTCTGTTTATATCTAACGAGGTAAGCTGTATTTCTCCGGATTTTTGTTTTTCTAAAATTTCATCTACCGGAAAAATACCAATAACATCATCTCTCCAATATGTGTATGTAGGAGTTAATGTTATTTTATCTATCGTAACTGCTTGGTCTCCAGTTTTATTAAATTCCATACCAAGAATTACACCTAAATCCTTGTGTGCTCCATCAAATTTTTGTGAAGAAAGGAAATTCCCTTGTGAATAGATTACTAATCCTTTTTTCTTGTCTCCATTTTCTTTTACAATATCTCTTACCTCTATTGGCTGAAGCACGTGCGGGTGGCTTCCTAAAATAACATCAGCTCCACTAGCAAATAAAGAATCAACTATTCTCTCCTGATGTTCACTAGGCTCTTCCCAATACTCATTCCCAAAATGAGGCATAACTATTATAATATCCGGTTTTTCTTCTTTTGCTTTTTTTACCATCGCATAAATTTCTTCAAGCTTATTTTCGTCATAATTATTTATGTGATTAATTATATAGTCTTTTTGATCGGGGGTTTGAAATCCATTCATACCATAAGTAAAACTTACAAATGCAAACTTAATTTTATTAATTTCAACAACCTTAATTTTGTCAGACTCTTCTTGATTTCTATATGTACCCACATGAAGCAATCCATTATTATCTAACACATCCAAGGTTCTGTAAAGTCCTTTTTCTCTGCTATCTAATGAATGATTATTAGCAGTAGTAAGTAAATCAAAGCCTATATCTTTAATATTCTTTGCAGCAATATCCGGAGTATTGAAACATGGATAACCACTAAATCCATATATTCTGCTTTCAGTTATTATATCCGGATTGCCATTAACTCCTCCAAAGGTTGTTTCTAAATTCCCGATTGTATAATCTGCATCCCTTAAATACTTTTCTACATGTACAAAGGATTTTGAAAAATCAAAACTTTTTTTTGCAGCGTCATATCCTCTCCTTAGCTGATACTCATGAAACATAATATCACCTACGCTTTTCATATAAACACTGTAAACTTCTGGCTCTACAACTGTCTCCTTTGTTGTAGAAACAGGTATTTGTGAATTATTCTTATCCTTTTCTTTTATACATCCTGTAGCAAAGCTTGTAATAAAAATTAATAATATAGCAAAATATATTGATTTTTTCATCAAGTTATCCTTTCGTTTTAATAACATTATTCAAATTTCTCGCTTATTTTTCAAAAAAAGGCTTTTCTCGCTATGCAAGCCAAGCCTTTTTATATTTATAAAACTTTTTATTATCTAAATATTCTATTCTTATTTTTTTATATTTGAGTTAGCAAAACTTCCTTAGCTTTTTTTAGAGCTTCATTAATTTTTTCAGGAACTTTTCCTCCTGCTTGTGCAAGATTTGGTTTTCCTCCACCTCCACCGCCAACTACCTTTGCAGTCTCGGATATGATCTTGCCAGCATGAACTCCTTTATTAACCGCTGTATCTGAAGCCATAACAACTAGCTGAACTTGTCCGTTTATTTTACTTGCAAGAACAACTACTCCATTATTTAGCTTTTGTTTGAATTTGTCTCCCATATCTCTTAAACTGTTCATATCTATATCAGCAACAGATGCTGCTAAGAAATCTATATCTCCAATAGTTTCAACACTATCCATCAAATCATCTGCAGCACTTAAAGCTGCTTTTGATTTAAGCTTATCATTTTCGCTCTGAAGGGTTTTATTTTCTGCTAAAATACTATCAAGCTTTTGAATAATAAGTGATGGCTCAGCTTTAATCTTCTGAGATATAGCTTTGACTAATTCCTCTTGTTCTCTATAGTATCTAATTGCTGTATCTGCTGTAAATGCCTCAATTCTTCTAACTCCTGCAGCAACTCCATTTTCTGAAATAATTTTAAAAGTGGAAATATCACCTGTGTTTTTAAGATGAGTTCCTCCGCACAGCTCAATGCTATAGTCGCCCATTCTTACAACTCTGACCGTAGCTCCGTATTTTTCACCAAATAATGCCATTGCACCTGCTTTTTTTGCTTGATCAACACTCATTTCCTCAACGATAACCTCTAATTCAGCCTCAATTTTATCATTAACCTCTTTTTCAACCTTTGAAAGCTCATCTTCAGTTAAAGGTGCAAAATGTGTAAAGTCAAATCTTAATCTATCAGCATTAACAAATGAACCTGCCTGCTCTACATGCTCTCCTAAAACATTTCTTAATGCTTTTTGAAGGAGATGTGTTGTACTATGATTTTTTGCAGTTGAATGCCTTTGTTTAGAGTTAACAATTAAATTTACCTTGTCGTTAACCTTAACAAGGCCTTTCTTAACAATACCTATATGAGCAATTTTATTTCCTAGTACCTTATTAACCTCTGTTATTAAAATCTCGCAAGTATCAGTTTTTATTATTCCAGAGTCAGCCGCTTGTCCTCCGCCTAACGCATAAAAAGGAGTTTGTTCAACGAATACACTAACCTTATCCCCTTGCTTAACGGTATCAACAATATCCTCTTCTGTAGCTAGCGCATTTATTACAGATTTGTATTCCAGATTATTATAGCCTACAAATTCAGTGCTTAAAGATGCATCAAGTTTATTGTAAACTGTTTGCTTAGCACCCATATAATTGGTTTCTTCTCTAGCAGAACGAGCTCTTTCTCTTTGTTCATCCATTTCCTTTTTAAAAGCGTCCTTGTCGACTGTAATTCCTTGCTCTTCTAAAATTTCTACCGTTAAATCTAATGGAAAGCCATATGTGTCATAAAGCTTAAATGCTTGCTCACCTGATAACATCTTAGTTTTATTACTTTTCAAATCTTCAACATAGCTTTTCAATATTGAAAGTCCTTGATCTATCGTTTCGTCAAAACGTTCCTCTTCAATGCTAATTATTTTTAGGATATAGGCTTCTTTTTCTTTCAACTCACTATAAGCGTCTTTTGACGTTTCAATTACAATCTCAGCTAGCTTGGTAAGAAACTTACCCTCAATGCCTAGTAGCTTGCCATGTCTTGCTGCTCTTCTAAGCAATCTTCTAAGAACATATCCCCTGCCTTCATTTGATGGTAAAATACCGTCAGAGGTCATAAAAGCAACAGATCGAATATGATCAGTAATTAATCTGATTGATACATCCTTTTTGCTATCTGATTTATACTCAACCTTAGCTATAGCACAAACCGCATCTCTAAGCGCCTTAATTGTATCAACATCAAATATAGAATCAACTCCCTGCATCATAACAGCAAGCCTTTCAAGTCCCATACCTGTATCAATATTAGGATTAGGCAAAGGTAAATATTGACCATCCTCAGTTTTATCAAATTGTGTAAATACTAAATTCCATACCTCAACAAATCTGTCGCAATCACATCCCACTTTACAATCAGGTGATCCGCAGCCAAATTTTTCTCCTCTGTCGAAATATATTTCCGAACAAGGTCCGCATGGCCCTGCTCCATGCTCCCAAAAATTGTCTTCCTTTCCCATTCTGACAATTTTATCCATAGGAACATTTGCCTTTTCATGCCAAATTTTTTCTGCTTCATCATCCTCCAGATATACTGAAACATACAGAAGGTCCTTTGGTATTTCTAATACCTCAGTAAAAAATTCCCATGCCCAGACAATTGCCTCTTCTTTGAAATAATCTCCAAAGGAAAAATTTCCAAGCATTTCAAAAAAAGTACCATGTCTTGCTGTTTTACCTACATTTTCTATATCCCCAGTTCTTATACACTTCTGGCAAGTTGTAACTCTCTTGCTTGGCGGTACCTCTTGACCAGTAAAATATGGCTTTAAAGGTGCCATTCCCGCATTTATTAATAATAAGCTCTTATCATTCTGCGGTACTAAAGGAAAGCTGTCCATTTTCAAATGCTCTTTGCTTTCAAAGAATTCTAAATACATTCTTCTTAAATCATTTAATCCATAATTTTTCAAAATATTTCCTCCTGATATCTAAACAAATATAATTTTATATCAATAACATCTGTCCTAATCTTTAGTTATACAAAGCATTGATTAGATAGTTAATTATTACTTTTATATGCGCTTACAAATCAGTGGATGCCTGAACATCCACTGATTTGTTGAGTAAGTTATCCTGCTTATAATAGCAGAGGATTTACTCCATTCTTTAAAATTATAATGAAACTAGAGGTTTTTGTCAATGAATCATAAAAAAGAATTAAAGGGATTTGCATTAATTACAAAACATATTTATATACTTATTCCTTTAAACAAAAATGGTGCATGAACTTTTGTCCATGCATCATTAATAAAAGGAGTATAGAAGCAGATTTTGCATAATATTATTAATAAATTTAATCCTCAGTTTCAGCTTCAGTTGTAGCTTCAGTTGTAGCTTCAGTTGTAGCTTCAGTTGTGTCACTTAAGGATGGTTCTGTAGTTGGCTGTTGGTTTTTATTCATAAGCGAATTGCCTTTGTTCTGTTTTGGGTCTACTGGTTTATTAGGATTATCAGTTTTTTCTACCTTTCTTTCTGTTTTCCTTTCGGTAATCCTCTCTGTACTTGCATCAGTTGAATTATGTGTGCTTTCAGTAATCCTTTCAGTTTTTCTTTCTGTAACTCGTTCAGTACTGCTTTCAACTGACTTTTTATATTCTTTGTTGTCCAATCTTTCTTGTTTTCTTTTGTTGATCTCATTGATTTTCATTTCTTGAATTTCTTCTTTTGTAATCTCATCATCAAAAAACTTCAGCACCTCATATTTTCCTAATGATAATCCTTGAGATTTAGCTGCTCTGTATTCGCCTTCTGTTCCTTTTTCATACATAAATTCATAGTGAGCTCTTTTTCTTTCAATAAATTTTTTAATAATTAAATCCGTTTTATCCTCTTCATCATCTTCTTTCTCTTCTGTAGTTACTTGAGTAGACTCTTGAGTGCTTTCTGAAGTAGTAGTTTCTGCTGAAGTATCTTCAGTTGCTGATTCTGTTGTAATCTCAGTTGTTGTAGCTGACTCTGTAGTTTCTTCTTCGGCATCCAGCTTTGTTTTAGAAATAAGAACTGCACCGTCCTCTAATAAATATCCTTTTGCTTCTGAATTTGCGATAATCGCCTCTAAAACCGAATCTAAATCCTTTCCTATCATATCTTCCGTAATAATCTCTTTTGCATCATCATTTAATGCATTTATTTCCAGCACGATATTATCCTTATCTACAAAAATTTCCAGACTTGGATTAATGTCAACAGTAATTACTGCATAAGCTTTAGCGCTAACCTGTGAAGCTGGACTTAATGGTAACATAGTAGCAATTAATACAGCGATTAATAGCGAGGCAGCTAAAGCTCCCCATTTAATGAATTGTTTGTTTGTCATTAAATATTCATCTCCTTTAAAAAAATAAATTTGTTGTCCTTCTTTAATACCTGACTTAAGCTTAATTTTATGTATTGTGGATTGTTCAGACATAACAAGTGCATACTTTTCTTTTAGTTTAAGAACTACTCCTTTTGTCATAGTTTCGCCTCCTTGTTTTTTATTCTATCTTTTGAATCACAGAAGAAATATTATATTTATATGCAATTATAATTGAAATAATAGTAAATTTATGTCTTTTAAGAATTTTTTTTGAAAAATTATATCTAGTAATTATTTCAGTAATTGGCAGTCTTTTTGTAGCAAATAATCTATTGACAATATCTTCATCCTTTGCTAAATCTGATGCTAGCTTAAATACGTTATTCCTAGATTCTTTGTGTTTTGGGGAATATTTAAAAAGCATTTCAAAATCAATTGAAAATAAAGCTAGTTGCTTTTCGTAATACTCGAGCTCTTGCCTAAGTATTGAATCCTCTTCAAAGCTCTGATTATCGGGCACATCCGCCATGTCGAAAGAAACTGTCAATATTTTATTGTTTTTTCTTGAGTTATCAATCAATCTGTTTGTTATTACTTTTTTTGAGTATGAATAAAAGTTACACTTTTCTTCTTTAAAGTTATTCATAGCATCATAAAAAGCTTCTAATGCTATGCTTAATTCCTCGCTGTTTTCTATTTCCACATACCTATTAGTGTAATCAGCAACTGTTTTTACTATAAAAGGCATATGCTTATTTATGAATTCATCTGATGGGTCAAATTCCATTTTTTTCCCTCCAAGTATGTCGACTACTCTTATATAAAATACGTAGTCATTTTTATTTATTGGGACCTTTTCTTAATACTATTATAAATAATTAATAGCTATATGTCTAAATATATTAATAATAAACATTATGCTCCTAAAAACGAAAAATTACGTTTATGGTAAGCTTGCGTAAACCTCCAAGAAGCTATGAAAAGCATACCCTATATCTTAAAAACAGCTAAAAAAAGCAAAAAAAGAAACTGCCACACATTTGTATAACAGCCTCATTCATTATCTTGCTCATATTTTATTTAAGTCGAACTATTTTTTTTGACACCATTTTTTCGAGTGCCATCATGGCTCCTAGCTTTGCATGATTAAAGGTTAGGCCTCCTTGACAAAAAACAGTATATGGCGGCTTCATAGGTGCATCCGCACTCAGCTCAATTGAGGAGCCTTGAACAAAAGTACCTGCTGCCATTATAACCTCAGCATCGTACCCAGGCATTGCCCACGGTGTCGGAGAAACAAAGCTGTCAACCGGTGCTGCCGCTTGTATTCCTTCGCAAAAAGCTATAACAGCCTCTTTAGCATCTAGATTAATTGCCTGGACTATATCATATCTCTCATCGTCTTTTTTTGGAAAAGTCTTATAGCCAAGCTTTTCAAACACCCCTGCTGTAAATACAGCTCCTTTTACAGCCCCTGCAACTACCTCTGGAGCCATAAATAATCCTTGGAAAAATGGCTGATTAAGCCCAAGAGTTGCTCCCACTTCTCTGCCAAGTCCTGGCGAAGTCAGCCTATTTGCAGCTGCTTCAATATACTCATCCTTGCCTGCAATATATCCTCCTATTGGTGCAAGTCCGCCTCCAATATTTTTAATTAAAGAACCAACTACCATATCTGCTCCTACATCTGAAGGCTCGTTTTTTTCAACAAATTCTCCATAGCAATTATCTACCATACATATAATTCTAGGATTAATAAACTTAATAAAACTAATAAGCTCTTTTATTTGAGTTACTGATAATGTTGGTCTAAGGGAATAGCCCTTAGATCTTTGAATAGTTACAAGCTTGGTTTTTTTATTAATTGCTTTTCTAATCGAATCAAAATCAAAGCCTCCATCTTGCGTTAGCTCGGTTTGATTATAGGTAATACCATATTCAGCAAGAGAACCCGGAGTTTTTCTTATCCCAATTACTCCCTCCAATGTATCATAAGGCTTTCCTACAGGTGATAGCACTTCATCTCCTGGTCTTAGGTTTCCTGATAAAGCTACTGTAAGTGCATGTGTTCCTGATATAAGCTGTGGCCTGACAAGCGCCGCTTCCGTATTAAAAACATCTGCATATACCGCCTCAAGCGTATCTCTTCCCAAATCATTGTAGCCATATCCCGTTGTTGCGGCAAAATGAATGTCACTTACTCTGTTTTTTTGCATTGCTGCAATAACCTTGAGCTGATTATACTCAGAAATATTTTCAATGCTCTTAAATTTTTCAGTTAGTTCTGCTTCTATCCCTTTACAAAAATCAAACACCTCATTTGAGATGTTTAACTTTGAATACATATTATACTGCATTTAATACATTCCCTCGCGTTCTTCCACCATCAACTGCACCTCTTTTGAAGGAATTATAGTTGATATAGCATGTTTATAAATCATCTGTTGTTTGCCCTCGGTCTCTAAAATAACAATAAAGTTATCAAAGCCTCTGACAATTCCCTTTAGCTGAAACCCATTTGTTAAATAAATCAATATCGAGGTTTTGTCTTTTCTAACTTGATTTAAAAATACATCTTGCAAGTTGATTGCTTTACTCATTCATTTTTCCCCCTTAATTGAACTTTTAAATATATGTTATATACATTCTATTACATTTTTCTAATTTCTTCAATATCTTTTATTATTTTAGGTAAAATATTTTCATTTTTAAACTGATATTCCTCTAGATTTAGCCAAATAACGTTTTTTTCTCTTCTAAACCAGGTTAGCTGTCTTTTTGCAAAGTGTCTGGTGTCTCTTTTAATAATATTTATGCAATGTTCAAAACTATATTCACCATATATTGCATCAATTGTTTCTTTATATCCTAATCCCTGCATTGAAATCATATCCTTGGTATAACCCCTTTCAAGCAAACCTCTGACTTCTTTTTCAAGACCTTGTTCAAACATAATATCTACTCTCGAATCAATTCGTCTATAAAGAAGCTCTCTATCCATATTTAAAACATAAAACAAAAGCTTGTATGGACTTTCTTTTTCTCTTTCAGCCAAATTATGCTCAGATATTTTTTTGCCCGTCTGTTTGTAGTATTCTAAAGCCCTGATTATTCTTTTAGTATTATTTATATGTATTTTTTCTGATGACTGGGGGTCAAGCTTTTTAAGCATTTCAAAAAGCAAAGTATTATTTTCTGCTGCCAGCTTTGTTAGATAATCTCTGTATTCTGTATCTGTCGAGGTTTCTTGAAAATCAATATCATAAGCAACTGCTTGAATATAAAAACCTGTACCTCCTGCAATGATAGGTATTTTGCCCTTAGAATATATTTCTTCAATTGCCTCTTTTGCTAATTTTTGAAATATATTAACATTAAAGGGCTCGTCAGGCTCTAATATGTCAATCAAATGATGTATTATTCCATCCATTTCTTGTTTAGTTATTTTAGCCGTTCCAATATCCATGCCTTTATAAACCTGCATTGAATCCGCCGAAATTATTTCTCCGTTTATTTTCTTTGCTAGCTCTACTGATAAACTTGATTTTCCAGATGCAGTTGGCCCAGCAATTACTATTAATGGTTTTTTCATTTATTGCTCCTATTGTATTCGTTTAAACTTCTTTTCAAGCTCATATCTTGTCATGGATACTATTGTAGGTCTTCCATGTGGACAATTATATGGGTTTTCTAAATCTAGTAAATCCTCTATTAACCTGTAGCACTCTTGCATTGTAAGCTTGTCGTGAGCCTTTACCGCAGCTTTACATGCCAATGTGGCAATATCATCTAATAATATATCAAATCTATCCTCTTTGTATTCCTCAGCAAGCCTGTCAATTATATCTAGAAATTGCTTTTCTTTTAAAGGCTTTTCAAAAATAAAAGGCACTTCTCTGATTGCTATAGCATCCTTACCAAATTCCTCAATATCAAATCCCAGCATACGAAAAATACTTTTATGCTCAAAAAATCGGTTTTTTTCAGCTAAAGATAAGTTGACAATAATTGGTTGCAAAAGCTGTTGTGAATAAATCTGATTGTCCTTAACTGCTGTAAGAATTTTTTCATATAATACTCTTTCGTGAGCTGCGTGCTGGTCAATAATATATAGCTTTTCTTTAAACTCAACTATCCAATATGTGTCAAACAGCTGTCCAATAATTTTATGATTTTTAAGCTGTTCTCTATTTAAAAAAGCTTCATTATTATAGCTTATCTGTTCGCCTTTATAGCTCGTCTGTTCGTTGTTATAGCTCGTCGCAACTGCTTCTTTATTGTCAGATAATTCTTCATCTGGATCTTGTGTCTTATATTCTTGATATATTTGTTCTTGATTTTTGTTTTCTTGAATTATCCGTTCTTGAGCTTTAATTTCTTGATTTGTAATAGCTTGTTCTTTATTTTCCTTAACTATACCTGTAATACTATCTTTGTCTCTACTTAAAAAACTATTAGTTTTATAGCTCTCGGAGTTTTTATTGGTTATTCTGTTATATTCAAAAGGCTCCGGTATATGGTTTTTATATAAAGGAATATCATCTGCTTTCTTTTTTTCAATAGATATTTCTGGTATTAATTGAGATTGCATAATAGCATTGCTAATTGCTTCTAGTACTCTTTGATATACAATTGTCTCATTATTAAACCGAACCTCCATTTTTGTAGGATGTACATTTACATCTACAGCTTCTAAATCAATAATAATATTAATTACAGTAAACGGATATTGATGTACTGTCAACTTTGATTTATATGCATCTTCAATTGCTTTTTGTATTACCTTGCTTTTTACATATCTTCCATTTATATAGTAATTTTCATAGGCTCTATTTGACCTGCTAATTGCAGTCTTGCCAATAAACCCCTTCACCTTCAATTCCTGATTGTTATAATCAACCTCAATTAAATTATTAGTTATATCTTTTCCATACACTGAAAAAACACAGTCTTTAAGACTATTATTTCCTGTAGTATATAACTTTGTTTGTCCGTTATTTGTAAATTTAAAGGAAATGTGAGGATTGCCAATTGCAAGTCTGTTTATAAGCTCGCCGATATTGCCTGACTCTGCCATTTGAGATTTTAAGAATTTTTTTCTAACTGGTGTATTAAAAAAAATATTCTCTACAATCATTGTTGTTCCTTCAGGGCATCCAATTTCTTGAAAGGATTTCTCTATACCCCCTTCAACAACATATCTTACTCCCGTAAGACTGTCCTTTGTTTTTGTAATCAATTGCATTTGAGATACCGAAGCAATACTTGCAAGCGCTTCCCCTCTGAAGCCTAATGAATTTATTTTGTGCAAGTCATCTACGCTTTCTATTTTACTGGTGGAATGTCTTACAAATGCACTTCTTACATCGGATTCATCTATTCCTTTTCCGTTATCAGTAATCCTGATTAAGGATATGCCTCCGTCCTTAATATCAATAGTAATTGCATCTGAATTAGCATCAATTGAATTTTCAACAAGCTCTTTTACAATAGATGCAGGTCTTTCAACAACCTCTCCTGCCGCAATTTTATTAATTGTGTTTTGATCTAATAGTCTAATGTGCTGTGCCATATTATAACCTCTTTGCCTTGTCTTGAAGGTTTTTAAGTGTTATCAGCGCCTGATAAGGCGTAACATTATTAATATCTATTTGCTTAAGCTCATCTATAACCAAGTAATTATCACTATCAAAAAGAGTAATCTGTTTGTCCTGTTTTTCTTCTGGCAATTCAATTTTTTCATGTCTGACAACAATATCTGCTTCAGATAATTCCTTTAAAATCATATTTGCTCTATCCAAAACTGCTTCTGGAACACCAGCTAATCTAGCTACTTGAATGCCATAGCTTTTATCTGCTCCACCAGGAATAATTTTTCTTAGGAAAATAATATCATCGCCTTTTTCCTTTACAGAAATGCAATAATTTACTACTCCATCTATTTTTCCTTCTAATTCTGTTAGTTCATGATAATGGGTTGCAAAAAGGGTTTTTGCTCCTATTTTATTACTATTTGAAATATATTCAACAACTGCCCAGGCAATACTTAATCCGTCAAAGGTACTTGTACCCC
Organism: Clostridiales bacterium UBA4080; assembly: GCA_002381865.1. Lineage (GTDB taxonomy): Bacteria > Bacillota > Clostridia > Lachnospirales > Vallitaleaceae > UBA4080. The sequence goes on from DFYO01000055.1 coordinate 34,540, forward strand.
TTCCAATTTCATCTAATATTATCAAGCTGTTTCTTGTTGCATTTCTTAAAATATTTGCAACCTCAGTCATTTCAACCATGAAGGTACTTTGGCCGCTTGCTAAATCATCAGAAGCACCTACTCTGGTAAATATCCTGTCAACAATTGCAATTTCTGCATGTGACGCAGGTACAAAGCTACCTATTTGAGCCATAAGGACAATTAATGCTACCTGTCTCATGTATGTTGACTTACCTGCCATATTGGGTCCGGTTAAAATAGAAAACCTGTGTGTATCATCATCTAACAGGGAATCATTTGCTACAAACATATTGTTTTCCATCATTTTCTCAATAACAGGATGTCTTCCATCTTTAATAAAAATTGTTTGTCCTTCACTAATTAAAGGCTTAGAATAGTTTTGTCTAGCCGACACCTCCGCAAGTGAAGCAAATGCATCTATTGTTGAAATAAGGACTGCTGATTTTTTAATTCTTTCAACCTGTTCAGCCAATTTATCTCTAATCTCTGTAAAAATTTCATATTCTAGAGCAACTACCTTTTCTTCAGCTCCGAGTATTATATTTTCCATTTCTTTTAGCTCAGGTGTTATATATCTTTCTGCATTAGCCAGCGTTTGTTTTCTTGTGTATCTATCCGTTGGAACATATTGAATATATGATTTTGTTACCTCAATATAGTACCCAAAAACTTTATTGTAATTTACTTTGAGATTTTTAATTCCCGTAAGCTCTCTTTCCTTTGATTCAAGTGCAAGAAGCCAGTTTTTACCCTCAAGACTTGCTTTTCTAAATATATCAACATCATTATTATAACCATCCTTGATGATATTACCTTCCTTGATAGAAATAGGTCCCTCTTCAATAATTGAAGCTTCAATTAAATTATACAAATCCGTTAGCTCATCCAAATTATGTTCAATTGATTTCAATAAAGCTGCATTAAATGCTTTGATAAGCTCTTTAATTGGAGAAATCATTCCAATTGACTGTTTAAATGCAATCAAATCCCTGCAATTTGCAGTTTGACAGCTAATCTTGCTCATTAGCCTTTCTAAATCATAAATTGGATTTAACAGTTCTCTTAATTCTGCCCTTAATATCTGATTATTAAGCAAATCCTCTACTGCATCCTGTCTTTTGATTATATCTGCTTTGTTCTTTAATGGTTTTTCTAAAAAGCTTCTTAGCATTCTTGCTCCCATTGCTGTTTTTGTTTTGTCCAGCACCCAAAGCAAAGAACCTTTTTTTTCTTTTTCTCTCATAGTTTCTACTATTTCTAAATTTCTTCTTGTAGAAAGATCTAAAATAGCATAATTTTCAGCATCATAATAAACAATATTAGTAATATGCTTAACACTTGATTTTTGAGTTTCAAAAACATATTCCAATAATGCGCCCGATGCAATGATAGGTGCTTTAAATCCGGCAAGACCAAGGCTCTCAATGCTTCCCATTTTAAAATGTGTTTTAAGTGTATCTATGCATCTTTTTTCTTCAAAGCTCCAGCTATCTCTTTTTCCAATATATACCGTAATTCTATTTTTTATATTATCTATTAATTCGATATGCTCTTGCATACTATCATCATAAATAATTTCACTGGGTGCTGTTTTAGTAACCTCATCTATCAATTTTACAGTGTCGTTTAATTGTGTAGTTTGAAAATCCCCAGTAGTAATATCAATATATGCAATTCCAAAAATACCATTAGCTTGATGAATGGCCATCAGATAATTATTCTTTGTTGCATCAAGCGACTGCATATTAAGATTTGTCCCAGGAGTCACAATTCTGACAACATCTCGTTTAACAATCCCCTTAGCATCTTTGGGATCTTCTATCTGTTCACAAATTGCTACCTTGTAGCCCTCTGTAATCAGCTTATTAATATAATTCTCTGCAGCATGATGTGGAACTCCGCACATTGGAGCTCTTTCAGCTTGTCCGCAATCTCTTCCTGTAAGAGTTATTTCTAATACTTTTGAGGCAAGCAGTGCATCCTCAAAAAACATTTCGTAAAAATCTCCTAATCTATAGAATAAAATACAGTCCTTGTATTGCTGTTTAAGTTCATAATATTGTTGCATCATTGGTGTTAAAGCCATAATTATACCTCTTTGTGCTGAGTGTTGTTATTCAACTATTTCTCCTGTCAGATAAAAGGATTTTGCTCCAGTAATTTTTATATCTATAAGCCTGCCTATTAGCTCGCTATTTCCTTTAATATGAACCAGATGATTATTAGAAAGTCTTCCGCTTACTAATTCAGCGTTCTGGCTGTTTTTTTCTTCTACTAGAACCTGATAAGTTTTACCTACATGTTCAATGCTTTTTTCATAGCTTATTTGATTAACCTGTTCAAGTAATCGGTTAAATCTTTCTTTTGCAATTTTTTCATCAACTTGATTTTCCATTGTAGCTGCCGGAGTACCTGTTCTCTTTGAATAAACAAAAGTGTACGCAAAATCATATCTGATTTGACTAACTATATCCAGCGTATCTAAAAAGTCCTCTTCTGTCTCTCCTGGAAAGCCTATAATAATATCAGTGCTAAGTGCAATACCCGGACATTCTTTTTTTATCTTATTAGCGAGCTCAATGTATTGCTCTTTTGTATATTTTCTGTTCATTGCCTTAAGCACCTTTGAGCTTCCTGACTGAAAAGGCAAATGAAGATGATTACATATTTTTTTTGATTTGCTCATAGTTGCAATTAGCTCATCTGATAAGTCCTTTGGATGTGAGGTCATAAAGCGAATTCTTTCAATGCCTTCAACCTCCTCAATCATTTCAAGTAGCTCTGCAAAGCTGGTTTCTTCCTCCAAACCAACGCCATAGCTATTAACATTTTGTCCCAGTAGCATTATTTCTAATACACCTTCTTTTGCTAAGGCTCTGATTTCATGCATAATATCTTCTGGTTTTCTGCTTCTTTCTCTTCCTCTGACATAAGGGACAATACAATATGAGCAATAATTATTACAGCCATAGGTTATATTAACACTTGCTTTAAATGGATTGTTTCTGATACTTGGTAAATCCTCAACAATATCCTTATGCTCTGTCCATATATCAAAAATAGTTCTTCTGGAATCCATTCTGTTTTCGATAAGCTCCGCAAGCTTGTACAAATTATGTGTTCCAAAGACTATATCAACATGTCTGTATGATTTTTTTATTTTTTCAACCACTGTTTCCTGCTGCATCATACAGCCACAAACAGCTATCATTAAATTGGGATTTTTTCTTTTAACTGCCTTCAAAAACCCTATCCTTCCATAAACCTTAAGTTCAGCATTTTCTCTAACACAGCAGGTATTATATATCACAAAATCCGCATTTTTTTCCTCTTTTGCATGAGTATATCCGATTTTTTCTAATATACCTTTAAGCTTTTCAGAATCTCTTACATTCATCTGACATCCAAAGGTAGTAATATAGTAAGTCAGCTTTTTGCTTTCAAGCCTTTTTCTTAATCTTTCTATTATTGAATTTTGAATATCGGCTTGTTCTTGAGTTATTTCAACTTCGTTTTTCATTTTATATACTTAATGCACGCATTATTTCCTTTCTATAGATTTGATTATTAATGTTTTATAAAGCAATTTATATCTTTTATTAAAAATTTTAGTATTATAAGGTCAGTCTCTTGAATAAATAACTGCAATGCATCCGCTTTCAAAGACTATTTCTCCTTGCTTCTGCGAAAGCTCATTACTTATTCCAAAAGAATCTGCTCTTTTCAAGCAGGCCTCATGCAAGGGATATTTAAAACCCTTTGTAGTTACTCCTTTAGCTTGATCTGACAAGGGAATCAAAGAAATGTACTTAAACTCTTGATTAGCGTATATTTTATGAGTCCCTGCCTTTTTAATGGTAATAATATTATTGTCATCAATTAAAGTGCATTCAACCCTGTCCATATACTCCTCAAGCAAAAAAATATTTGCAAGAGTATGGTCAAGTCTTGTTCCTGTAGCTCCAAATATAGTAATTTTTTCAGCTTTGTTTTGAATTGCATAATTAAGTGCAATATGCGTATCTGTCAAATCCTTGTGTTCTGGATATTTTAAAATTTTTACAGCTTTTTTTTCAAAAGCCTTATATGCTTCAATGCTTATAGAATCAAAATCTCCTATTAACACATCAGGAATAATATTATTATTATATAAAATATTTGCACCACTATCCGCGCAAATTAATAAATCCTTTTTATGTTTACCCAATTGTTTTATCAGGCTATCTTCGATAATTTTGCCACCACTTATTATAACCGCTTCCATACTATCTCCTAGAATTTTTTGAATTCTTGAATTGTTTTTTTAATATCCTTGGAATTAAAAACTGCTGAACCTGCAACAATAACATCTGCTCCTGCTGCAACAACCTTTGATACATTTTCAAGTGTAATTCCGCCATCAACCTGAATCAAACAGCTTGGATTTTTTTCTATAATAATTTTTTTCATTTCTTTGATTTTATCAGTTGAATGTTCAATAAAACTCTGTCCTCCAAAGCCCGGATTTACAGACATTATCAAAACCATATCCAAAAGCTCTATTATCGGCTCCAAGAAACTACACGGAGTTGCCGGATTAATTGAAACACCAACCTTTATATTTTTTTCTTTGATATAAGTAACTAATCTATGCAGATGCTTTGCTCCCTCATAGTGTACTGTAATTATATCTGCACCTGCAGCAATAAAATCATCAATAAATCTTATCGGTTCCTCTATCATTAAGTGAACATCAAAGCATTTGTCTGTACATTTTCTTACTGCTTTAACAACTGGTGCACCAAAAGTAATATTGGGTACAAACGCCCCATCCATTACATCTATGTGTATCCAATCACAGCCATATTTTGAAATTAGTTCTATCTCTTCTCCAAGCTTAGAAAAATCTGCAGAAAGAATTGATGGTGCTAGTTTAATCATTTTACCATCTCCTTAGGTTTTTTAATTCATCATATATAATACAATAATTGTCATATCTTGATTGAGCAATGTTATTATTATCAATAGCTCTTTTTACTGCACAGTCAGGCTCATTAATATGGTTGCAGCTTAAAAACCTGCATTCATTGCTATATTCAGAGAACTCAACAAAGAATTTTTTCAAATCACTTTCTGTAATATCTTCAATATATAAAGAGCTAAAGCCTGGAGTGTCAACAACATAGCTTGTTTCATCATAGCAAATAAGCTGAGCATGTCTTGTAGTATGCTTTCCTCTCTGTGATTTTTGACTGATTTCGCCCGTTTCCATAGTTACTTCATCCTGCATAGTATTTAATATTGAAGATTTACCAACCCCAGAGGGCCCTGCAAATACAGTTGTCTTTCCAGCTAAGGCAGCAGACAGCGCTTTTAAACCAGCCCCGTTTTCAGTACTGGTAAGATATACTTCATATCCAATATTCTCATATACCATTTTCATTTTTTCGATTTCTTCAAATGGCAAGGTGTCTATCTTATTAAAGCAAATTGATATTGGTATGTTTTCTTTTTCAATAAGAATTATAAATCGATCTAATAGGTTAAGATTGGGTTTAGGACTTGATACTGAAAACACAATCATTACCTGCTCTATGTTGGCTACTGTTGGTCTTATCAGTTGGTTTTTTCTATTTAAAATGTCGATTATATTACCTTTAAAGGCTTGATTTTGAAGAATGTCAATTGTAACATTATCTCCTATTAAGGGCTTAATATTCTGTTTTCTTAGCAGTCCTCTAGCTTTGCATTCATATACACCTTTATTTGGCACGTGAACATAGTAAAAGCCTGCAATTCCCTTAATAATCTTTCCTGTCATCAATTGCCCTCCTCACTAAATATTATAGTATTTGAAAATTCCTTGCTACCATTAAAGTAAACATCAACAACTCCTTTTCCTGTTCCATCTACGTTAACATATACAGGGAAATCACTTTTTTGAACATTGTCAGCATATACTAGTGTTCCTTTTTGGTTTGGTAGTGTAAGATATACTTCTAATAGTCCGCTGCTTAACTCATTAGGCATTAAATCGTTAATAATCACTTGTTTTCTGACAGTCGCAGCTCCTTTACTTACAACTAAATTAACAGCACTTCCTTCTTCAACCTCAGTTCCAGAGGGAATACTAGATGAAATAATCTGACCTTTTTTTACAACATCATTACTAGTATAGCTAATATTGCCTATCTTTAAATTCTTACTTTTTATCAAGGTAATTCCCTGTTCTTCAGAAATCAAGGTAACGTCAGGCATAGTAACCATTGCTTTTTCTTTTCCCTGGCTTACAAATATTGTAATTTCTTCACCCTTTGCTAAAAGCTCATCAGCTTCTGGCTGTTGCTTAATTACAACACCTAAATCAACCTTATCGTTGTATTCCATAACCCTATTAGCTTTAAAACCAGAATCTCTAATTATTTTTTCAGCCTCATCAAATGTCATATCTACTATATCAGGAACTTTTTTTGCATCTTTTCCTTTGCTGATAGTTAGCTCAACTACTGTATCCTTAATCAGCTTTTCTTCAATTTTTCCTTTTATGGATTGATTAATAATATAATCCTTATCCTGTTCGGTTGAGAATTGATATTCTCCCTCTTTCCAGTCTATACCGGCATTCTCAAGAGTTTTTTTTGCATCTTCAAAGGATTTGCCTATTACATTTGGGATTTCTATTTCCTTAGCTTCTCCAGGATGTCCCATATTCCAGATTGCATAAGAAACTCCAAAAATAATTGCAACCAATAAGAAAGCGCTAAAAACACCAAGAGCCATAACCATTCTGCTCTTCTTTTTGTCTTCATTATTTTCTTTTTTATACCTAGGTATAGGTCTTTTTTCTGTTTCTGGTATATCTTCAGCTACACTCTCATTCTTATCCTGTGCATCTATTGCTTTTCTTAATCCCTCAAATTCAGAGCTTGATATAATCATGGTTGGAGAATCGTCTTCAAATTGATTAATTTTTACAAATTCTTCACTTGGAAAATCCAATGCTTTTTTCAAATCAGCTATAAGCTCAGCTGCTGACTGATATCTGACTTCTGGTTTTTTCTGTGTGCATTTTAAAATTATCTGCTCTAAGGATTTATTAATATCAGGATTTAATTCACTTGGAACTGGAAATTTATCTTGAATATGCTTTAAAGCAACCGAAACAGCTGATTCAGCTTTGTATGGAAGCTCTCCAGTTACCATTTCAAACAAGGTAATTCCTAATGAATATATATCGCTTTTTTCATCACAATATCCTCCACGTGCTTGTTCTGGTGCAATATAATGTACTGATCCAGTAGTTTCATCTGTTACTGTAATAGTTTTTTCACTTGCAATTCTAGCAATTCCAAAATCAGCAACCTTTATTTTGCCATCATTTGTAGCAATTATGTTTTGAGGCTTAATATCTCTGTGTATAATATGATTGGAATGAGCATGTTCTAATGCCGAGGCAATGCTAAGAGCAATATTTAAGGCTTCTTTATCTTGAATAATTCCTGCTTCCTTGATTACCTGTTTTAGGGTTTTTCCCTCTAAATACTCCATTACAATGAAATGTATTCTGTTTTCATTGCCAACATCATAGATGTTTACAATATTAGCATGAGAAAGACTTGCCGCTGATTGTGCCTCTGCTTTAAATCTTCTAACAAAAGCATCATCAAGACAATATTCATCTTTTAAAATTTTGATAGCTACAAATCTATTAAGCTTAATACATTTTGCCTTATAAACCTCAGACATTCCTCCGGTGCCGATTTTCTCGATTATTTCATATCTGTCATTAATTAGCATCCCTGTTTTAATCATTGCTTCACCTCTTTTATATTATCGTTATTCCCGTTTACTGTATCTATCAAAATAAAAGTTATATTGTCTGTTCCACCATATTCCATTGCGGCGTGTATTAAGCAATCCCCTTGAGCTTCGATATTCAAGCCGTTCCTTAGTATATCAGAGATTTCCTTATCGTTTACCATATTGGTTAGTCCGTCGGTGCAAAGTAAAATTCTTTTGCTATCTTTTATTCCCATTCGATAAATATCCGGAAAAACCGATTTAAAAACCCCTAAGGCCTTTGTTATTTTATTCTTACTTGGATGATGAATGCTTTCCTCTCTGGTAATCTCCCCTGCTCTTACAAGCTCTTCAACATAGGAGTGGTCGATAGTAATCTGCTTTAATTCTGCATCTAATATATACAATCTGCTGTCACCTACATTAATTATAAGAAGCTCATCCTCAAGTACACCTAGCGCAACAAGTGTTGTTCCCATACCGTTATATGTATCATTCAATTTAGCCTGTTCAAATATTGTCTTGTTTGCATATTGAGTTGCCTTAATCAACAAATTTTCAATTGAATCAAAATCATTTGCAGCTGCTATATAGCTAACAAAGCTTTCAATTGCAAGCTTTGAAGCTATTTCCCCTGCGTTATGTCCCCCCATCCCGTCGGCAACAACAAACAGGTTTGAAAATGGTCCTGTTTTGTTGCTTGAAATAAAGTAACAATCCTCATTTGTTTTTCTAACTAGGCCTGCATTTGTATTTCCATATGCTTTCATATTGGCTCCTGATTTGTTTAAGATTTCCTAGATGAATATGTCTTTCTAAGCTGTCCGCAGGCTGCATCAACATCATCCCCCAGCGAACGTCTGATAGTAGTGGTTATTTTCTTGCTGTCTAATACATCTTTAAATAATTTAATTGATTTATCCTCACTCTTTTCATAAGGCTTTTCGTCTACTTTGTTCATCGGAATAAGATTTACATGACAAAGCATACCTTTTAGCTTTCCTGCCAAAATATAAGCATCGTCCTTAGAGTCATTAACACCTTTAATCAATGAATATTCAAAGGTAATTCTCCTATTTGTCTTCTTAATATAGTAATCACATGCTCCCATTAGTTCTTCATAAGTATATTTGTTTACAATAGGCATTAAGCTTTGTCTTATTTCATCATTAGGTGCATGCAATGAAATTGCAAGATTTACTCCTAAATGCAAATCAGCAAAATCATATATCTTAGGTACAATTCCACAGGTTGATACTGTAATATTTCTTTGTCCAATATTTTTACCATTTTTCGAATTTATTATACGAATAAACTTAATTAAATTCTCATAATTATCAAAAGGTTCTCCTGTTCCCATAACTACAATGTTAGAAACTGGAAGCTCGGATGCTCTTTCAACCGCATAAATCTGTTCTAACATCTCTGCCGGTGTAAGATTTCTTACTAAACCATTAATACCAGAGGCACAGAATTTGCATCCCATTCGACATCCAGCCTGCGAAGAGATGCAAACTGAATTTCCATGCTTATAGGTCATTAAAACAGTTTCTATTGCTTGTCCATCTTCTAATTCAAACAAATATTTTTCAGTTCCATCATTTGACTTTTTAATATCTAAAATTTCAATATTAGGTATATATGCGTTTTCTCTTAATTTTTCTTTTAGAGTATTTGAGAGATTTTTCATTTCCTCAAAGCTATTTACAAGCTTATTATGAAGCCATCCATATATCTGCTCTGCTCTAAACTTTTTTTCACCAATTGAACTAATAAAATCTATTAGCTCTATTTCATCCATAGATTTTATATCAGGTAATCTATTCATATTTTATTCCATCCTTTTTATTTTTGCAATAAAAAAACCATCAGATTGATTATTTATCGGAAGTAATTGTAAAAAACCATCTTTATTTACATTATTCTCCTGATTGTCCAATTGCATAATAGAAAACTCTTTATGCTTTGCTAAAAATTCCTTTATATTATCTTCGTTTTCTTCTTTATTTATTGTACAAGTGCTATAAATCAAAACACCATCTTTTTTTACATATTCACTTGCAGTTTCTAAAATCTTTTTTTGAAGAATTCTTAAGTTTTCAATTCCTTGCTTGGTGATATTGTATTTTATATCGGGTTTCTTTTTTATTACACCAAGTCCAGAGCATGGAACATCTGCGATAACCAGATCTGCACTTCTAATATATTCTTCATCTAATACTGCTGCATCCCATTTCTTCAAATCTATATTTTTAAGCTGCAGTCTTTTAATATTTTCGTTTATTTTTTCTAGTTTTTTTTCTGAAATATCCCTAGCCGAGATTCTGATTTTATCTTCTGTTAGTTGAGCTAAATGAGTCGTTTTTCCTCCAGGCGCAGCGCACAAATCCATAATTAATTTGGTGTTTTCAAACGGCTTTGCAGCTTCAGCAACAAGCATTGAACTTTCATCCTGAACAAAAAACAAACCATTTGCAAAGCTTTCATGTGTTTTTAGGTCGCCAGTATTTTCAATGTACAAGCTATATGGAAGCTTGCCTTCTTTGACAATTATTTTTTCGTCTATTAAAATTTTGATTAAGTCCTTCTTGTTTGTTATCGCTTCGTTGATTCTAATTGTCAGCTTAGGTGATTTTAGGCTATCTTGAAAAATCTCTTTAATTGTAGAAAAATCATATTGCATTAAAAGCATTTGCGAAAGCCATTTTGGAACTGAATACATTATTTCAAAATATTCTAAAGCATCACTTTCGTCAGGATACTCAATTGAAGCTTGGTTTCTTGAAATATTTCTAAGTACACCATTTATAAATCCTGACAAGTTGTGCATTTTTCTTTTTTTTATAAGCTTTACTGCCTCATCAATAACCGCTCTGTCTGGAACAGAATCCATATAAAGCATTTGATAGACAGATAACCTTAAAACAATTTTTATTGGCAGCTTCATTTTGTCTGTATGAGTTTTAGAAAACTGATTAATAATATAGTCAAGCTTATAGCTATTTTCAACAACACCATAAACAAGCCTGTTCAAAAAACCCTTGTCTTGTTCTGACATCTCATACATGAAAAAATAGTCATCTAATAATTCATTAATATAACCCTTTTTATTTTCAAATTCCTCTAATATTTTTAGCGCATAATTCCTAATGTTCATATTATTCAACTCCATTTCCTTTGACACTTCTCTAAAAAGTCAAAGTACTTATACTAAAAGGGTTCCTTTTTCCAGTTTAACTCCTCTTAAAAAAGACGCACTATCCATTTTTTTCTTTCCTTGGAGCTGAAGCTCGTTAATATAAAGTGCATTTATTCCACATTTAACAAAAAACCCATTTTTTTCAACATTATAAACCTGGCCTGGTTTATAGTCGCCATTTTCAAAAACTTCCTCAGCCTTCCAGATTTTCATAATTTTATCATCTATATATGTATATGCTGTAGGCCATGGGTTTAATCCGCGAATTAACCTTTCGATTTCTGCCGCATCTTTTTTCCAGTCTATTTTCCCAAGCTCCTTGCTTAGCATTGGAGCGTAGGTTGCAGCCTCATTGTCTTGCGGAACTCTGATTATTGAATTGTCTTCAATTTTATCTAAGGTTTCTAAAACCAAGGGGCCACCCATAATACTTAATTTATTGTGCAGGGTTTCTCCTGTTTCTTGTTTTTCTAATTCAATTTCTTGTTTTAAAAGCATGTCCCCTGTATCAAGACCAACATCCATCATCATTGTAGTAAGTCCTGATTTTTTTTCACCATTAATTACAGCCCACTGAATAGGTCCAGCTCCTCTGTATTTAGGCAAAAGAGATGCGTGAATATTTATTGCTCCATATTTAGGAATATCTAAAAGCTGCTTTGGCAAGATTTGTCCAAAAGCAATTACTATTATTGCGTCTAGATTCATATCCTTAATCAAATTAATAAAGCTCTGTTCCTTTACCCTTAAAGGCTGATATACGGGAATATTATATTTTAATGCCAACTCTTTAACCGGTGTCGACAACACCTTGTTACCTCGTCCCTTAGGCTTATCTGGCTGAGTTACAACAGCAATCACTTGATGCTTTGATTCAATTAAACATTGTAATGTCGGGACTGAAAAATCCGGTGTTCCCATAAATAATAATCTCATATTACAGCTCCTCAATATTTGTTGCTTTATCAATAAACAGTACTCCATTTAAATGGTCCAGTTCATGGCACATTGCTCTTGCCAACAAACCTTCTCCTTCAATAAAAAACTGCTCTCCTTCAAGATTTGTTGCCATAACCTTAACATGTGCAGGCCTTGTTACATCTCCATATTTACCTGGAACGCTGAGACACCCTTCTTGACAGGTTTCCTCACCCGACTGTTCAACGATTTCAGGATTAATAAAAACAATAGGACCATCCCCCACATCAACAATATAAATTCTTTTTAAAATTCCAACTTGCGGAGCTGCAAGTCCCACTCCGTTTGCAGAATTCATTGTCTCAATCATATCTTCTACAAGTATTTTTATTTTGTCTGTGATTTTATCGATGGGTTTAGAGATTTTCCTTAAAATTGCATCTTCTTCTTTTCTAATATTTCTAAGTGCCATATTTTTCCTCCTTATTAATAAGACATCATCGGATTAATATCTATCTGTAAATTAATTTTATTATATCTATTGTCATATACTATGCTCTGATTCAAATTATATAAAAGTATATTAAGTGGTTTATATTCTTTAGATTTAACAATGATTCTCCATCTAAAAACATTTTTCACTTTTGAAACCTGTGCTGGTGTAGGCCCTAATACTGTAATTTCCTTATCCTTTGCAAGCTTTACAATAAGGTCTTTAATCTGATAAGCCTCAGAAATCAAGTCTCTTTCTTCTCTAGCGCTTATCATAATTGTTCCTATATTCGAAAATGGCGGATAATCCATAAGCTTTCTGTAGGCTATTTCTTTATCATAAAATTCTCTATAGCTTTGATTTGCTGCTGTAATAATTGCATAATGCTCAGGAGAATAAGTTTGTATAATAGCCTTTCCGGGTTTTTCTGCTCTTCCTGTCCTGCCTGTAACCTGTGTTATCAATTGAAAGGTTTTTTCACAGGCACGAAAATCCTCTAAAAAAAGAGAGGTATCCGCAAGAATTACACCTACTAAGGTAACATTTTCAAAATGATGGCCTTTTGCAATCATTTGAGTTCCTATTAGTATATCGGACTGTTTATTATTAAAATCCAATAAAATACGTTCTGTATCGTTTTTTTTGGTGGTTGTATCCATATCCATTCTTGAAACTCTTGCATCTGGAAACAATTTTTTAATTGACTGTTCAACCTTTTGTGTTCCAGTCCCAACTTCTTTAATATGAATTGAGCCACAGTTTGGACATTCCTTAGGTTTTTCATGGCTATTTCCACAATAGTGACATATCATTTTTTTATTAGTCGCATGGTAGGTCATTGATATATCACAACTTGAACATTTTATCACGTATCCGCATTTTCTACAAGATACAAAGCTAGCATAGCCTCTTCGATTAATAAACAATATTATCTGCTCTTTCCTTGCTAATGCTGAAGCAATCGCATTGTTAAGCTCACTGCTCAGTATGGTTTTGTTCCCATTAACAAGCTCCTCCCTCATATCAGCAATCACAGTTTCAAGAGACGCATTTTCAATTGCCTTGCTATCAAGCTCCAGCAATTCATACTTGTTGTCCAATGCCTTATGATAGCTTTCAAGTAAAGGTGTTGCTGAGCCTAAGACAACTGGATATTTCCCAAGGCTTGCTCTTTTGATTGCAACCTCTCTAGCATGAAATTTTGGTGGCATCTCAGATTTATAGGTCATTTCATGCTCTTCATCAATTATTATTATTCCAATATTGCTAAATGGAGTAAATATAGCAGACCTTGGCCCTATCATAATTGATATTATTCCTTCCTTTGCTTTTCTCCACTGATCATATTTTTCTCCAGGAGAAAGCTTGCTATTCATGACCCCTACTATATCTCCAAAGCGCTCTGTAAATCGATTTACCATCTGTGGTGTAAGACCTATTTCTGGAATAAGTACAATCGCTTGTTTATTTTTATTTAGTTGATTTTCTATTGCCTGCATATACACTTCAGTTTTACCGCTTCCAGTAATTCCATGTAGTAAAAACACCTTGTTTTCATTATTGTCAGAGGCTTGATTTATTTTATTTAAAGCGTTTCTTTGCTGTTCGTTTAATTGTATTTTTTTACTTGATTTGTTGTTTATCGAAAATGGATTTCTGTAAATTTCGTCCTTAATTATTTTTACCCATCCCTGTTTTTCCATTGTCTTTAATACAGCCTTTGTAATGCCGCTTTTATTTAACAGACTTTCTTCCGAAAGCTCTTTTAGCTCAATTAATATTTTTAATGCCATTAGTTTGTTATTTTTCTTTTTATCAGCTAACTTAATAAGCTCTTCTTCTGCAGTGTCCTGATCAAGCAAAAGAACGACCCTATTTTTATATTTTTTATTCTGTACTTGTGATGAAGGAACCATAAGATTAAATGCCGCATGAAAACTAGTAATATATCTTTTCTCCATCCACTTTCCAAGCTTTATCATCTCTGCTTCAACAGCTACTGTATGATTGATTTGAATAATATCCTTTGCTTTGTTTTCATCAAAATCTATCGAATCAGTAAAATCTATAACATAGCCATTTATAACTTTATTATTTTTCCCAAAGGGAACTTCTACTATACTCCCTATATCAATATCATTTTTCAGATGCTGAGGAACTCTGTAGGTAAATGGTCTATTTAGATTTTTAGCTGTAGCTTCGATAATAATATTCGCATATTTATTCATTTGTACTGCCTCAGTCTGCTTGTTTTTTTATAATAAATCTAATAATCAGTGCTTTGTTTCAATAAAAATCCCCTGCCTTTGAAATATTTTCAACAGCAAGGGAAGTAAATCTTCTTATTTTACATCAATATGTCCTTCGAACAGCTCCCAAACTGCATTAGATAAGGGTCTTGGAGATATCCTTGAATTAGTTGGTTCGTCACCATTTACTAACTGTCTTGCTCTTTTTGCTGATGCAATAACAATTGAATATCTGCTAACCAGCTGGTCCTTAGAGAGATTTCTTTCATTAATTTTAGCCATTAAATCGGTATAAGATGGATGTAGCATTTAGTTGTCTCCTTTCAGTAGTTCTTCAAATTCTTTTTTTAATCTAATCTTTATGTCCTTATTGCGAGCAACTCTTTCGTGCTCAGCAATAATTATTGCCTTAATCTGAGATACACTATCATTCAATCCGTCATTCACAACGATATAATCATAATCATCAATCGCATCAATTTCAGTAAATGATTTTTCAAGCCTTTTCTTTATAATATCAAGTGTTTCAGTACCTCTGTTTATTAGCCTTTGCTTGATATCTTTTGCCGTTGGGGCCGTAACGAAAACCAACAAACTATCCGGATATTGATTTTTGATTTGTAAAGCTCCCTGCATCTCTATCTCTAAAATGACATCTCTGCCATTATTTAGCATATCTTCTACATACTTCCTTGGTGTTCCATAGTAATTATCACAATATGATGCCCACTCAATTAGCTCACCTGTAGAAATCATTTGTTCAAATTGATTTCTTTCAATAAAATAATAATGAACACCTTCTTCTTCACCTTCTCTTGCACCTCGGGTAGTTGCTGATATTGATAGACAAAAGTCTTTATTTTTAATAAGCTCTTTGACAATCGTACCCTTACCTGCACCCGAAAAACCTGATATTATTATTAAAATTCCTTTTCTCATTTGGTTTTTTCTCTTTCTTCATTATTTTCCATTCTGCCAGCTATTGTCTCAACCTGAATTCCTGATAAAATAATTTGTCCAGTCGAGATAATAATAACTGCTCTGGTTTTTCTTCCATATGTTGCATCAATCAACCTATCATTTTCTCTTGCATTCTGAACCAAACGTTTAATTGGTGCAGAATCCGGGTTAACAATAGATATAATTTTATCTATCATTACGAAACTTCCAAATCCAATATTAATTAGTTTTCTATTCATATTCATCACTCTATATTTTGTATTTGTTCTCTTATTTTTTCAATTACAGTTTTTAAATCTAATGCCTGGTTAGAAATTTCTATTGCATTAGCCTTTGACAATATGGTATTAGCTTCTCGGTTCATTTCCTGTGTAAGAAAATCAAGTTTTCTACCTACCGCCTCTTGGCTTTTTAAAGAATCTCGCATATGCTGTATATGACTCAACAATCTTACAATTTCCTCATCAATACAGGACTTATCTGCGAACATCGCAACCTCAAGAGCTAATCTCGATTCATCAATTACTGGATTTTCTAATAAATCCTTAATTCTATTCTCAAGCTTTTCTTTGTATGCCTTTATTATATCTGGAACCTTTGTTTTGATAAACTCAATTGATTGTTCCATTATTTCAAGTTTTATTAGTATATCTTCTTTGAGCAGCTTGCCTTCAGCAGTTCTTGATTCAACAAGCTGTAATAATGCTGCATCCAAAGCTCCCTTAAGTATTGACCACAGTTCGTCAAGGTCATCCTCCTGCTCTTCAATAACAAGAACATCCGGATATCTTGACATATGAGAAACCTTTATATCATTATCCAAGCCAAAATCTTCGCTTATCATTGAAAAATATTTTGTATATTCCTGTGCTAAAGCCTTATTGTATTTGATATTTTCAACTTTTTCTGCATTATCTTCATAGTTAATGTAAATATCAACCTTTCCTCTGGATAAGCTTTGTTTTATATAATTACGAGCTTCATTCTCTAAAAAGCCTATTTTCCTAGGCATTCTAATGTTTACCTCGCAATATCTATGATTTACTGTTTTGATTTCTAAGCTTATTTTCTTTTTGTTTTTTTCGAATTCGCCTCTTCCAAAACCCGTCATACTTTTAATCATATTTTCAGCTCATTTCACGTTTTATATTTTATATTTATAGGATTTCCCAAAAAATCCTAGTGGATTTATTATAACCTACCCCCTAATTTTAGTCAACCGCTATTAAACAAGCGCTCTATATATAATTTGAGCGAACAGATTGTTTTGATTAGCTGATATATGATATAATTCAAAATAAAAAGGAGATTTTTATGGTAAAGCATATTGTAATGTGGAATATAAAGGATACTTTGGACAAGACTGCTACCTTTGAAAATTTAAAAAGTCAGCTTGAGGCATTAGCTGATAAAATTCCTGTAATAATCAAAATTGAATTAGGTGCAAATTACTCGTCCTCGGAATCTGCACATGATATTGTGCTCTATAGTGAATTTGCATCTAAATCAGCTTTAGAAGAATACATTGAACACCCTGAACACAAAAAAGTTGGTGAGTATGTACGTTCAGTTGTTAAAGATCGTGTTTCCGTCGACTACGAAATCTAAACTGCTGCTCTATACTGTTTTATTTATGTTAATATAATTATTTTCATAATTAAACAGTTTATTCTATACTTTTGTATAGAACACTTAAGCTATCCAAGCAAGAAGAGCATCCCCTGGATGCTCTTCTTGTTTATTAAAAAGGCTCTTCTTGTTTATTGAGCACTCTATATAAAAATGCAAGGGCTTGTTTTGTGGTATTTTCTCTTATTTTATTTCTATTACCCTTTAAGAGTATTTTTTTTGTATATATATTATCCTTATAATCAATTGCCATCCAAATAAGTCCAACTGGCTTATGCTCAGTCCCGCCTCCTGGACCAACAATACCTGAAATGCTAATTCCAATATCTGTATCTGATATCATTCTTATATTTCTAGCCATCTCTTTCACCACAATTTCACTTACAGCTCCTTGTGACTGAAGAACGTCAGGTCTGATTCCAAGTAATTTGTTTTTGGATTCATAGGAATAAGCTATAATTCCCTGTACAAATACCTTTGAAGCTCCTGTAACATCTATAATACTACTTGAAAACAAGCCTCCAGTGCAGGATTCTGCCACTGATAAAGTAAGTTCCTTATCCATTAAAAGCTTAACTATTACTTCATTAAGCTCTTTATCATCATTTGTATATATATACTCTTCAAGATATATCCTCAATTCATCCTCTGCTTGATTTAAAAGTTCTATTGCTTTCTCCTTATCGTTCTCTTTTACGGTTATTCTAAAGTGAACCTCAGAGGTTTTTGCATAAGGGGCTATCGTTGGATTTGTCTGTTTGTCTATTACGTGCTGAACAAGCTCTGCAGCTTTACTTTCGCCTATTCCAATTAGCTTTATTGTTCTAGAAAAAATACTTGTTGAACTTATCTTTTGAATTATCGGTTTGATTTGTTCTTCAAACATTGGTTTCATTTCATTTGGAGGCCCCGGTAAGCAAAAATACATTTTATCATTATGCTTAAGAAAAATGCCAGGAGCTGTACCGTTGTCATTTTTTATTGCAATTGCATCCTCTGGAATATAAGCCTGCTTAATATTTGTTTTTCCAGGAGAAATACCTCTGGAAATAAAGTAATCATTAATAATGCTTTCTGACTGTTTATCCAAAATAAGCTTTTTTGCCATTGCTTTTGCCAATGTCTCCTTTGTAATATCGTCACCTGTCGGGCCTAAGCCTCCAGTTAAAATAACAATATCACTTCTTTTACCTGCTTGAATTATTGCCTCAGTTAATCTATCTTCGTTATCACCAACAACTGTTTGATAATAGAGGTCAATCCCAAGTTCAGCAAGCTGTAGACTTAAATATCTTGCATTAGTATTTAAAATATCTCCTAATAACAGCTCTGTGCCAACTGATATAATTTCTCCTACCATATTTTTTCTCCTTGGCTGCTTTAGTTTTCTTTAAACACACTTATATTTTTAATAATGTACTCTGTTCCTGAGACAACTGTAAACAGTAGTGATGCATATATTAAAATCATTTCTACTAATTTTATTCCTTCAAAATTAAAATGGAATAATAACACAATAATCATAATTAGTGTTGTAAAGGTTTTTATTTTCCCCCACCAGTTTGCGGCAATAACCTTTCCATTTGTTGCAGCAACAAGCCTAACCCCACTAATTGCAAATTCCCTGCTGATTATTACAATTACTATCCACGCTGGAACCATTCCTTGCTCAACAAAATAAATCAACGCAGCAGATACCAATAGCTTATCAGCAAGAGGATCCATAAATTTTCCAAAATCAGTTACAAGATTTTTGCTTCTTGCCAGATAGCCGTCAAACCAATCAGTAACACTTGCAATAATAAAAATGGAAACTGCAGTATAGTTTGCTAAATCCCCTTTTAATAAATACAAGGCCAATAAAAAAAATGGTATAAGTACTACTCTCAATACAGTTAGTTTATTTGCGATATTCATATTATTCTCCCGCCTCTCCTATTAAATCATATTCCTGTGCTTGTACTATTTCTACATTAATAATTTGCCCTGTTAACAGTTCAAATGAGCTTTTAAAGAATACCATTCCATCTACATTTGGTGCATCCATATATGACCGTCCACAGTAAACCTCTTCCTCTGGCAAATATCCTTCCACTATAACATCAATACTTTTACCAATCAAAGCTTCGTTGTTTTGAAATGAAATCTCTTGTTGAATTATCATTATTTCTTCTTGTCTTTTTTTCTTAACGTCCTCTTGAATCTGCATATCCATCTCTGCTGCTGGTGTTCCCTCTTCAAGAGAATAAGTGAATACCCCTAATCTGTTAAGCTTTGTTTTTTCAACAAAATCTCGTAATTCAATGTATTCCTCCTCTGTTTCTCCTGGAAAGCCAACAATCAAGGTGCTTCTGATACATATATCAGGTATTTCATTTCTCAGCTTATTGATTACATTTTCAATTGTTGCTCTATTGCTAAGCCTTGCCATATTATTTAGTATGCGATTATTTATATGCTGTATTGGAATATCAATATATGGCAGTACTTTTTTTTCTGTTTTTATTGTATTAATAAGCTCATCTGTTATATCCTCTGGATAACAATACAATAATCTTATCCATTCTAATCCTTCAACTTCAGCAAGCTGTTTAAGGAGCTTTGGCAGCATTCTTTTTCCATATAAATCCATTCCATATTTGGTTGTATCCTGTGCAACAAGTATAATTTCTTTTTTACCCATTTCCACTAACTGCTCTGCCTCTAATATTAAGTCTTCTAGCTTTCTACTTCTGTAAACACCCCTTAGCTTTGGAATAATACAATAGGTGCAGTTATTATTACAGCCTTCAGCAATTTTCAAATAAGCAAATGCTGTTGTTGGACTAACCATTCTTTTTGATTTCAAATCAGGGGAATAATTAATATCTGAAAAAGAACTACATCTTCCATTTTCTAATGCCTGGTTAATAACCTCTAAAATTTCATCATAATTTGAGGTTCCAATGGCTCCATCTATTTCTGGAAGTTCAGTAAATAATTCATCCTTATATCGTTCAGAAAGGCAGCCTGTAACTATAAGAGCCTTGCATTTCCCTGTTTTTTTATGCTCAGCCATTTCCAAAATGGTTTCGATGCTTTCTTCCTTTGCATCATGAATAAAGCTGCAGGTATTAACTACAATAACATCTGCCTCAGTTTCATCGGCAGTTATACTAAAGCTATTGTCAGCTAATATTCCAAGCATTACTTCACTATCTACTAAATTCTTATCGCAGCCTAGCGATACAAAAAACACTTTTTTATTCAATATAATCACCCTATTCCTTAGCTGCCTGAACACAGTTTTTCATAAGCATCGCAATTGTCATAGGTCCGATTCCTCCTGGAACAGGAGTTATAGCAGCTGCTAATTCCTTACACGCTTCAAAATCAACATCACCACAAAGCTTTCCTGTTTCTAATCTGTTAATTCCAACATCAACTATTACCGCACCCTCTTTTACAAAATCAGGTGTTACAAAGTTAGCTCTTCCAATTGCTGCAACCAATATATCTGCCTGTTTACACTCTGATGCCAGGTCTTTTGTTCTTGAATGACATATAGTAACTGTTGCATTTTCTCTAAGCATTAATAGTGAAATTGGCTTGCCAACAATATTGCTTCTGCCAATCACTACACATTTTTTACCTTGCATCTCTATATTATATCTTTTTAACAGTTCAATAATCCCATATGGTGTACAGGAAATGAACCCCTTACTGCCAATGCTTAAGTTGCCGACACTAATTGGATGGAACCCGTCAACATCCTTTCTATAATCTATTGCCAATAATACCTTATCTTCATCTATATGTTTAGGTAATGGTAACTGAACTAATATTCCATGTACGTCGTCTCTATTATTTAGCTGATTAACTAGCTCTAAAAGCTCTTCTTCAGTTGTTGATTGATCTAGCTCATAGGATAATGAGCGAATTCCAACATATTCACATGCAATTTTTTTATTTTTAACATATACCTGTGAAGCTGGATCGCTTCCTACTAATACCACTGCGAGTGTTGGTTCAATACCATTTTTTTTAAGCTCTGAAACCTCAACCTTCAATTCATCCTTTATTTCTTGAGCCGTTTTTTTACCATCTAATATTATTGTTTCCATTTGCTTATTCCTCCAAAAATTTTCTTTATTTATAATAAATAATAAACGGATACCCGACCTTTGCTTGTGCAAAAAATCATTATCCAATTGCAAGCTTCTTGTGCTTAAGCTAATAAGCGTTCTAAAACAATCCTGATACAATTCCATGCTTATCAATATTAATTGATTCTGCAGCAGGAATTTTAGGCAATCCCGGCATAACCATTATGTCACCTGTTATTGCAACAATAAAGCCTGCCCCAGCGGATAATTTTATTTCACTTACATTAATTTCAAAATCCGTCGGTCTGCCAATAAGCTTTGGCTGGTCTGAAAGTGAATACTGTGTTTTGGCAATACAAATAGGAAGTCCACCCTTACTCATATCTTCAATTCTATGAATTGCTTTATTAGCTTTATGTGAGTATTTTACACCCTTAGCACCATATATCTTGGTTGCTATTATATTTATCTTTTCTTTTATTGAATCTGTCTCATTGTATAGATAAGTAAAATTAGATTCAACATTATTAACAGCTTCAACTACCTTTTTTGCCAAATCAACTCCGCCATATCCTCCATGCTTCCATACTTCAGCTAATGCAAATTCACAACCAAGTGCTTCACATGCATTTTTAACAAATTCAATTTCTTCCTCGCTATCATGTAAAAATGTATTTAGGGTTACAACTATTGGTACTCCAAATAATCTTAAATTTTCAATATGCTTTTCTAAATTAACAAAGCCATCCTTAACTGCATCTGTATCAGGTTGGTCCAAATGACTTTTCGCCACACCGCCATTATATTTTAATGCTCTTATTGTTGCAACAAGTACTACAGCATCAGGCTTTAGACCAGCTTTTCTGCATTTTATATCAAAGAATTTTTCAGCTCCTAAATCAGCTCCAAATCCAGCCTCTGTAATAACAATATCAGATAGCTTTAAAGCATATCTTGTAGCTATAACACTGTTACAGCCATGAGCAATATTTGCAAAAGGACCACCATGCATTATTACCGGCGTATTCTCTAATGTCTGAACAAGATTAGGTTTAATTGCATCCTTAAGTAGTACTGCCATTGCGCCATCTGCCTTCAAATCCTTTACATAAATAGGTTTACCTTCATAGCTATAGGCTATAAGCATTTCTCCAAGTCGCCTCTTTAAATCTTCAATGTCCTCAGACAAGCACAAAATCGCCATTACCTCTGAAGCTACCGCAATCATAAAACCATCTTCCCTTGGTATTCCTTGGTTTTTTCCGCCTAAGCCAACAACAATATGTCTTAATACCCTGTCATTCATATCTATAACTCTTTTCCAAAGTATTGACCTTTGGTCTATACCTAGAACATTTCCCTGATGGAGGTGATTATCAATTAATGCAGATAGCAAATTATGAGCAGAGCTGACTGCATGAATATCTCCAGTAAAATGAAGATTAATGTCTTCCATAGGTACAACCTGAGAATATCCTCCTCCAGCAGCTCCTCCTTTAATCCCCATACACGGCCCTAATGAAGGTTCGCGAAGGGTAATTATAGAGCTTAATCCGAGTTTGTTTATTGCCTGTCCAAGACCTACAGTAATTGTTGTCTTTCCTTCCCCTGCCGGAGTAGGGTTAATTGCTGTCACAAGTACAAGCTTTCCATTAGGATTATCCTTTATTTTATCCCACAGGTTATCTGATAGTTTCGCTTTGTACTTTCCATATAATTCTAAATCATCTTCTGAAATATTTAGTTGCTGAGCTATTTTTACAATAGGCTCCATTACTGCTTCGTTCGCAATTTGAATGTCTGTTTTCACGTCAAAACCTCCGCATCAATTTATATGTAATCCTTCTGATTTTCTTGCTCGTTATCCTCTAGCTGTTCTTCCTCATTAATTGATTGATTTTTCATTCTATAATACTCGTCCATTGAAACATTAACTTTTCTTGGCTTGCTTCCCTCCTCAGGTCCAATATATCCTGCCTCATAAAGCTGGTCAACAATTCTTGCAGCTCTATTGTAGCCTACTCTGAATCTTCTTTGAATCATAGATGCTGAGGCCTTTTCTTTTTCAATTACCAGCTCTAAGGCTTCCTCGAAGAGGCTGTCATTATCTGCCGTGTCTCCATTACTCTGAGTATCATTTTTATCTTCATTTGAAATCTGTTCCAAAATACTTTTATCATAATTAGGTTTTTGGCTAGCCTTTAAGAATTCAACTACCTTTTCAACCTCTTTATCAGAAATAAAAGCTCCTTGAACACGAATAGGTTTAGGAAGTCCTACAGGATAATAAAGCATATCTCCTTTTCCTACAAGCTTTTCTGCACCATTCATATCAATAATAGTTCTTGAATCAACTCCAGATGATACTGCAAATGCAATTCTAGATGGAATATTAGCTTTAATAATGCCTGTAATAACATCTACTGATGGTCTTTGCGTAGCTAAAATCAAATGAATTCCTGCTGCTCTAGCCATCTGCGCTAATCTGCAAATCGCATCCTCAACATCCTTTGCCGCCACCTGCATCAAGTCTGCTAGCTCATCTACAACTATTACAATCTGCGGAAGCTTATTTAAACCTTCCATTTCAGCATATTTATTATATCCTGACAAATCCCTTACATTTGAATTAGCAAATAGCTGATATCTCTCAGACATTTCCTGCACTGCCCAATATAAAGCTCCTGCTGCTTTTTTTGGGTCTGTTACGACAGGAATAAGGAGATGTGGAATTCCGTTATACACCTTTAGTTCAACTACCTTTGGGTCAATCATTAAGAGCTTAACCTCATTTGGACTTGCTTTATAAAGAATGCTAGTTATCAGCGTATTGATACAAACACTTTTTCCAGAACCTGTTGAGCCAGAAATAAGCATATGCGGCATTCTTGCAATATCAGCTACTATTGTTTCACCGCTTATATCCTTACCTAATGCAAAGGCAATTTTCGAAGGAAAACGCTTGAATTTCTCATTGTCTATCACTTCTTTAATATATACAGAACTCACTTCTTTGTTCGGCACTTCAATTCCAACCAATGCTTTCCCAGGAATAGGCGCTTCTATCCTTATGCCAGAGGCTGCTAAATTCAGCGCAATATCATCGGATAGATTTACAATCTTACTTACCTTAACTCCTTGCTCAGGCTGCAGCTCATATCGTGTAACTGTAGGTCCGTAGCTTACATTTACAACCCTTGCCTGAACTCCAAAGCTATTTAATGTTTGTTCTAATTTTTCTGCGTTTTTTTGAAGCAATTCAGATGAACTTTTAACTCCCGAATTAGGATTGTCCTTCAATAGCTGCAAGGGTGGAAATTCATATAGCGATTTGCTTACGGGAATCTTAATTTCTTCCTTGAATTTTTCAATGTCCTGTTTGTCTATTTTGATTTTTTCTTGCTTTTTACTATCCTTTTCCTCAAAAAATGAAATCTGTATCGAATCTTTTTTATTCTGCGCATCTAAAGACTTCTCTCTAAGAGCCTCATTAAAATCATCAGCCTCTTCAATATCAATTGAAGCTTCTTGATTAATCGTAGCTGAAATATCAGACTCCTTAGCTTTGCTAGCCTCATCATCATATATAAGAGATTTATCCAGCATATTAAAAGGTTTTATATCTGACCTATTATTTTGTCGCTCATATCTTTCACTAACCGTTTCTTGTTCTCTTTCTTGAATTTTTTCTTTTTTATTATTTTGATATTTCAGTTTTTTTTCATTTATTTGCTCTTTGCCAGAGTTATAAGTAGTTTTTCCAATTAAATGAAGCTTAACAGATACTTTTTTTATTATTTCAAAAAAAGATTTTTCTGTTAGCAATACTAAAAGCGATAGATTAATTAAAAATAATATCAGCATACTTCCAGTTTTTCCAAGAATAATTACAAATAAATCTCCAATTAATCCTCCTGCGAGGCCTCCTCCTGCCTTTGCATTACCTGATATCATAAAATAGTTTTTAAGTGCAGGAAAAAACATGCTTTTACCCATTAAATATATATTAATTTGGGAGCCCTTTGTATATATAACATGAATAAAAGATGCTATTGCAAAAATCAACAAAGAAATAAGTATCAACTTGTGATGAAGTCTTTTATTGTTTTTATTTGCTATTTTATATGCTGTGGCCGCTAATAGTATTACTGGTATTAAAAATGCTACAAATCCAAATATTCCAAATAAAAAATCCGATAAATATTCACCTGCAACTCCTCCAAGCTTAAGATACATACTAAGCATTGAAAAAATACATATTCCTATTACAAAAATAGCAATTATCTCATCTCTGAGCTTATTGTTGGCAGTTTGTTCTTTTTTTACATATGTTCGTTTTTTTGTTTTAATATTTTTTGGAGCCATGAAAACCTCCCTTTATTACTTAATTTACTTTTGAAATAACACAATGAACCTTTCCATTTTTTTCAAGCCATAATAGCTTATTATTTGATTTCAATGGTTGTCCTACCATATAAATTGGTTCTTCTGGCATATCTTCATCAGTTAAGGGATGATTATACCACTGCCTTGAAATTATATTTTGATTTTTATACAAGGTAAATTGTTGCTCATCATACAAAAAATAACTCCCTGGCTCATCTGTCAACTGTATTTTTTGATAGTCTGCATATTCCTTAACCCTCTGTGCCAGTGGAATAACCTTAAATGTGAAGCTTTTACTGTCAAAAAGATAAGAAAAAACATCATCTTGGCTATACAAATAAAACGCAACCTGATCGCCAATCTTATTATAATAGGATTTATTATTTGTCATTGTATGCTGGTATGTTTTATTATAGCTTATCTTGTTTTTTTCTGTCAGAAAATAATTATATTGTTCAATCTTTTCTTTTCCAAAAACAATTAATCCGTTCTTATCGTAATAAATTAGCTCTGCATCGGCAATATTGAATTTTGTGTTTTGTTTTTCCCATCTTTCATATTGATATTGATAAATAATATTATTCTTAATAAGTGCACACTGGTCACCAGCAATTAGCTGATAATAATTATTGCTGTTGGTGTCAAGCTTATGATATCCATAATCCATATCATAAATAATCTGCCAATTATTAATTGTATAAAGAACTGTTCTGTCGTTTATTTCAATATTGGTATGTTCCACCTTCATTCTTTCTGGGATTTTGTATTCATAATGTACATATCCCGTTTGAAGATCTATTATAGAAAAGCCGGTATTTTTAACCTTAGTAAATACAGCCTGCCCATTTTTCCATACCTTAAAGCTCACATAATGACTATCATAATCCTTTTGCCATTTAACCTTTCCGTCCTCAGTAGAAATAGCAATTAATCTGGTTTTTCCTTTATCATCATTAACAACAACATATGCTGTCGTTTTGTCGAAGGTCTGAAGTAATGTATTTGCAAAAAGCCTTTCACCTTCCTTAATATAGTTTTGTTCCCAGCCCTTAGTAATATTAATATTATGTATTGGCGCTACAACAGTAGAACCCAGCGGGACAAACGCGAAACAAGTAATTATTGCTACTATTATCATTAGCCTTGGTCTATCTTTCCAATACCCATGAACAATATGCGACCACTCATTGCTTTCCTCTGTAAATAATTTGTAAGAAATCAATCCTGCTCCAACTGTAAGAATAATAGCAAAAACAAAAAGCATTATGCTGATAAATATTCTATTGTTTTCCAATACATACGGAGGAATCATTAATAATATCGGATACATTACCGCCATAAAAAACAACTGTGCAATACCAATAACAGGCAGTATTGAATAATAGTGCTTATCATTGTGTGCCTCCCCTGTTACCATATGCAATATATATGCAAGCGCTGCCTGAATTATAAAAATACATAAAAAGAACAAGAATTTATTGGCTCCAAGCGCCAAAGACATTTTATGATAAATAGATATAACCTCTGTTGTTCTTGAAAAATAATTGCTATTAGCCATTACAGTATAAAATGGCAGAACAGTCATAATACTCATTAACGGTATAAAGCTAATTCTTATATATCTTGAAACCTTAACAAAGGATCTTGCAATACCTTCCGTAAACCAAAATGACGCAATTGCAAGTGTAAAGAAAAACGCAACCCTAGTCCCTTGAGAATAAACACTTGTAAATATTGGCAAAGGGCTTATTTGTGAGGTCCACAATATCAATATTGTAGAAGCATAGGCTGTCAGAAAATATGCGTTGATTTTTACGATTAATGAGCCGTAGTTCATTGAAGAACCTAGGTATAGCTTGTCATCACTATCCGATTTTCTTATGATACCAAACTGCTTAATAAAAACCCTGTGTATAATAACTGTAAAATCATAAATAACCAGTAGCTTTGACATTATTGCTTGTGAAAAGCTTAAAAGCAGTACAATTGGAAAAGAAACCCTTGTAGCAAGTATTCTAAGCTTATCTGTTTTAACAAAATTCACAGCATTATACAAAATTAATAAACCCGGTAATAATATCAAAAGGGCATTATAGGAACCCTCAAGTAGAATATTCATTTCTTCATTGTTTGAATAAATATATCTTAGTTCTCCCCAAAACGTACTTTGGAAAAAATATAAAACCACGGACATTCCCAATACAAAAAGTCCATTTGCAAGTGTTACAGCTCTCTTTTCGGCTTTAACTAAATATTTTTCTGTTTCAAGCGCTTTTGAAGTTAAATTTCTAGCCATTGTAAATAAAATAAATAAATGTGCAAGATAAAGAGCATGTGAAACACCTGGCATGCTTATTATATCACTAACTATTTTAAAAGAAAAATTGTTGCCGACAATTACTAGCAATATATCTGCAATACACCATATAAATATTATTAGTTTAGCAGCAAAAATACTTTTTTTGTGGAATATAAGCTTTGGTTTTTTTACTAATATAGCTTGAATACGTTCTGTTTTTAATGTGTACAATGCAACAAACCAAAATATCGAAATAAGCATTGCATCTAATGTAAGTTTAATCATTGTTGTTCTCCTTGCTATTTACCTGTATGACCAAAGCCACCAGCTCCTCTTTGACTATCCTCAAGCTCATCAACTGCTTCCCATCGAATTTGCTCTATTTTATTAAGCACCATTTGTGCAATACGTTCTCCTCTGTTAACTACAAAATCTTCTGTCCCTAGATTTATCATAATAACCTTGATTTCGCCTCTATAATCTGCATCAATAGTACCTGGCGTGTTAACAAGGGTAATGCCATGCTTAAGCGCAAGCCCGCTGCGTGGTCTTATTTGTGCCTCATAGCCGCTAGGCAGGGCTATTTTTATTCCTGTAGAAATCAGCTGGATTTCATTCTTCTTAACAATTATCGGTTCTTCTACACATGCAAACAAGTCCATTCCTGCTGCTTGTTCACTCATATATTTTGGCAGTGGCAAATCAAGTCCTTCTTTAGTTTTTTCTACAAAAACCTTTATATGCTCCATGTTTAATCCGCTCCCTTTAATTAGTTTCTTTAATAAGCTATTCTATTATTCTTTTTTTATTAAACTCTTTTTTCAGTTTATTGTCAAGCGCTCGAAAGTAGCTTGGACAATTTGTCTCTATATAACAATGATGCAAATGTCATCTGACAGTTGCATCACTTGTTTTATCTTTGAATATATTACCTATGCTTCCTGTTCAAGTACAGCCTTTCTTGAAAGATTAATTCGACCTTGCTGGTCAATTTCCATTACTTTAACAAGAATTTCGTCTCCGATGCTAACTACATCTTCAACTTTATTAACTCTTTCTTTATCTAGCTTTGATATATGTACTAATCCATCTTTACCTGGCACAAGCTCAACAAAAGCTCCAAAGGTTGTAATTCTTACCACCTTACCTGAATAGATTGCACCAACCTCAACTCCGTTAGCAATAGTAGTTATGATTTTGATTGCTTCATTAACCTTGTCAGTGTTTTCGCTACAGATAAATACCCTTCCGTCATCCTCAATATCAATTTTAACTCCTGTGTCTTCAATGATTCTGTTGATTACCTTTCCTCTTGCTCCAATAACCTCACTGATTTTTTCAGGATTAATATTAATTTGAATAATTTTAGGTGCATATGGTGAAAGCTCAGTTCTAGGCTTATCAATAGCCTTTAGCATTACTTCATCTAAGATGTATGTTCTAGCCTTCTTAGTCTGCATAATAGCTTTTTCAATTATTTCCTGGCTTAAACCTTTTACTTTCATATCAACCTGAATTGCTGTGATTCCCTTGTGTGTTCCAGCCACCTTAAAGTCCATATCTCCAAAGAAATCCTCTAATCCCTGGATATCTGTAAGTAGTACATAATCATCATCAGTATCTCCAGTAACTAATCCACAAGAAATACCTGCAACAGGTGCCTTAATAGGTACACCAGCTGCCATAAGTGACAATGTGCTTGCACATATACTTCCTTGGGAGGTTGAACCATTTGAGCTTAATACCTCTGATACTAATCTCAATGCATAAGGAAATTCCTCTTCGCTTGGAAGAACTGGTATCAATGCCTTTTCAGCAAGCGCTCCATGCCCTATTTCTCTTCTTCCCGGTCCTCTGTTTGGTCTTGTTTCCCCTACAGAAAATGATGGGAAGTTATAATGGTGAATATATCTTTTTGATGTATTAAGATCATCTAACCCATCTAATGTTTGTGCCTCTGATAAAGGTCCTAATGTAGTAATTGTAAGAACCTGTGTTTGTCCACGGCTGAATAATCCTGTGCCGTGAGACTTCGGCAGAAAATCAACTTCCGCAGTAAGAGTTCTGATTTCATCTAACGCACGTCCATCAGGTCTTTTATGGTCCTTTAAAATCATTTTTCTGACAGTTGCTTTTTCATATTTATAAATTGCTTCTCCTAAATATGGAAGCCATTCTTCATTAGTTTGAAGTATTTTTTCTTCTACTTGTTTTTTGATTTCACCTACTCTGTCTTCTCTGATTTGTTTTACATCAGTAAAAACTGCTTCTTCCATTTTCTCTGAAGGAACCCACTCTTTTATAGCAGCATATAAATCTGCCGGCACAACCATCTTTTGATAATCTTTCTTTGCTTTTCCTTCTTTTTCTACAATATTTTCAATCCAAGCAATGATTTCCTTGTTTTTTTCGTGTGCTATCTGAATAGATTTAATAATGATATCTTCTGGAACCTCTTCTGCTCCTGCTTCAATCATTACCACCTTATCTTTTGTTGAAGTAACCGTAACATTCATTTTAGTTTTTTCTCTTTGCTCGTAATTAGGGTTTACAACAATCTCTCCATCTACAAGCCCCATTATTACAGAACCTACTGGTCCTGCAAATGGAATATCCGAAATTGAAAGTGCAACTGAAGTGCCAATCATTGCTGCAATTTCGGGCTGGCAGTCATTTTCAACGCAAAGAACTGTATTTACAACTGCACAGTCATTTCTATAATCATCTGGAAAAAGAGGTCTTATTGGTCTATCTATTACTCTGGATGTCAATACTGAGTTTTCTGAAGGCTTTCCTTCTCTTTTTATAAATCCTCCAGGGATTTTACCTACAGCATACATTCTCTCATCATAGTCTACGCTTAAAGGAAAAAAATCTATTCCTTCCCTAGGTTTTTCTGACGCTGTTGCAGCTGAAAGAACAACTGTATCTCCGTATTTTACAAGAGCTGCGCCGTTTGCCTGCTCTGCAACCTTTCCAATTTCAACACTAAGTGTTCTACCTGCTAGCTCCATTGAATAAATTCTTGACATATTAGTCTCCTTTGATTTTTATGCCCTGTTCCTTAGTCCTTAGTTTTTATTCTTTAACCTCTTTTAAAGAACACAAACTAATGACTAAAGGTCTTCTCTAGGACATATTATATTTTTTAGAAGTATAGAGCGGATAAATCCGCTCTATTATTATTTATCTTCTTAAAGATAAGTCTGCAATTAATTTACGATATGATTCAATATCATTATTTTTAAGATATTGTAATAAACCTCTTCTTTGTCCAACCATCATAAGAAGTCCTCTTCTTGAATGGTGATCTTTTTTGTGCATTTTTAAATGCTCAGTTAAGTGGTTAATTCTGTGCGTAAGTAATGCAATTTGCACTTCTGGTGAACCTGTGTCTTTTTCGTTTCTTCCGAATTTGTTAATAATTTCTTGTTTTGTTTCTTTGTCCATTACCATAATATTGCCTCCTAAATAAATTATTATCGCCTGCTTCTAAGGTGTGGGCGGAGTTTCCAACATCCGAGAAACGGCTATTACCACTAGATATCTTAACACATAATTATAGGTTTGTAAACTTGTATTTAACATGTAAGTATTGAATATCTTTACCGAAACTTAATTTATGCCTAAATTTTTTCTTGTTTTTAATATTGACATTTAAATGATATGCTTTTTATTATAGATATGATGATTTGTTTCTATTCTTTTTCACTTTTATTCTTTTGTCAAACTACTTCTTTTATCCTTAATTATATATTCATTTTTTCGCTTTCATTTTTATAGAATTTTATCAACTTATGTTGTATACTATTAATATTAGCTTAAACTTACTAAAAAAAAGAATCTCGCAAAGGCAGGTAATGATTATGGATGTATTTGTAGCAAGACAGCCGATTTTTGATCGTGGTAATCAGGTAGTTGCTTACGAGCTCCTTTATCGTTCAAATGAAAATAATTTTTTTGATAATAGCGTTTCTTCTAATGTAGCAACCTCTTTGCTTTTAATGAATACTTATTATTCCTTTGGAATTGATAATCTTGTTGGCGATAAGCTTGCATATATCAACTTTAACAAGGCTCTTGTTGAAAATGATATACCTTTATTACTTGACGAAAAAAATGTGGTTATTGAGCTCTTAGAAACTGTTCGCCCAGATGACAACCTTTTAAATAAGGTGAAATATTTAAAGGAAAGAGGCTATCAAATCGCACTTGATGATTTTACTTATTACTATCCCTTTGACGAATTAATAAATCTATGTGATATATTAAAGGTTGATTTTTTGAACAATTCCTTAGAGCATATTCTTGAAATATCACTTAAATACAAAAAACAAGGCAAGATACTTCTTGCAGAAAAACTAGAATCCTACGAGCTTTATCTTTGGGCTCGAAAAATAGGCTTTGATTATTTCCAGGGTTATTTTTTCAGCAAACCTGTATTGTTTAAAAAACAGACCTTACCTGATTCCGCATATCAATACTTCAGACTAATTGAAGCAATGAATGTAGAAGAACCTGATTATAAAGAAATAAGCCTGATAATCGAAATAGATGTTACTCTTACCTATAGATTATTAAAGCTTATTAATTCCCGCTTTTCTTTTGTTAATGATATTTCTTCCGTACAGCATGCTTTGGCAATTCTTGGAATAAATGCCTTTAGAAAATGGCTAAGCCTTGCAGTAATGCAGAATATAGCTACTCACAAGACCTCTGAGCTTGTTAAAACCGCTATGATACGTTCGCAATTTATGGAAAAAATTGCTTTCTTCTCATCATTAAAAAAGCATACTGAAGAGGTTGCTCTTTCCGGCCTTCTTTCAGTACTTGATGCTTTGCTTGAAATGCCTATGTCTGAGCTGCTTGAAAATCTTCCTGTAAGCGATATGGTAAAGGCGACACTTTTAGGCAAGGATACTGAATATAATGTTGTTTTTAATATTTTGAGAATATATGAAAAAGGGAACTTCAATAATCTAAGCTCCCTTTGTGATTCAATTTCCTTTGATATTAATAAGCTGCCAAAAATATATTGCGACTCCGTTAAATGGTCTGACGAGTTATTTGAGTATATGCAATAATTATTTATAGCATAAAATATTTTTTCGTAACCTCTATATCCTTTTCAATCTGATTTTTAAGTTTTTCCAGACTATCAAACTTAATCTCAGGTCTAAGGCTTTTATAAAGGCTGATTGTCATTTCTTCGCCATAAATTTCTTTATCAAAATCAATAATATGCGTTTCGATTTTTATATTTTTATCATCTAATATTGTGGGATTTTTACCAATATTGGTAATACCATAGTATTCTCTTTTTTCTACCATTACCTTGGAAATATATACCCCTAGCGGCGGAAGAATTTTAGTATGGTCTGGAATAATATTAGCTGTTGGTATACCGATATTTCGTCCTATTTGTCTTCCAGTAACTATTTTACCGCTTATTATAAAAGGCCTTCCCATTAGTTTATTAGCCATTTCTATATTACCATTTTTTAACTCTTCTCTAATCCAGGTACTGCTTATTGCCTTGTTATCTATTTTAAGCTTATGTGCAACAATTACGTCAAAATCATAAAGCTCTGAGTATTCTACTAAGGTTTTATAATCTCCTTGCTTTTTACTTCCAAACCTGTAATCCGCTCCAATAATAACTACCTGAGCATTTAGCTTGGTCAGAACAATATCTTCAATAAACTCTTTATAAGTAATAGCTGCTGTGGTCTTGTTAAAGGGAAATTCAATATAATAATCAATTCCCGCTTTCTCCATAATTTCTTCTTTTTCTTTGTTTGTGTAAATTAAATCTACTGGCATTTTTCCAGTAAGTACATAGGATGGATGTGGAAAAAAAGTAAAAATTGCAGTTTTTACACCTTCCTCCTTGGCAATTTCCTTTGCTTTTTCTATAAGCAGCATATGTCCCTTATGGATTCCATCAAAGTTACCTAGAACAACTGCAGTTTTAGGTAATTTAATATATTCATTCATAAGTATTTTTTCCATTATAATTCACTTCCTTATAAAAACAAGGTAATTGGCTTTAAAATAAGCTTTTCATCTAAATCAACCGCCCTATATAAGCCTATAAAATTATCTTTAAAATCATACACCCTGTAATATTCTAGTATATTCATATCATTTCTTTCATTATTATCAATAGATTCTATTATTTCCGAGGTTAGCTTGTTTCCGTTGTAAAGCTTCTTTTGCCCAGCTTCAGAAATGATAATTTTTTTGTGCTTTGAAAACACTTTATCTATTGGCTCAATTAAGTTATCAATATTATCATTCTCTAGATACGCATCAATTTCTTCAAGTTTTTTTGCATTACTGAGATTGTAATCGCCGGAAGCCTCTCTAGTTAAAGCTGTCATATGCGCTTTACAGCCCAATTGATTTCCAATATCATGACATAGGGTTCTAATGTAGGTTCCTTTTGAACATTTTACCCTGAAGGATATCTCCGGAACATTAATGCTTATATCCCATATTCTATGAATAACAATATCTCTAGGCTTACGTTCTATAGTCTTTCCTTCTCTTGCTAGCTGATATAGCTTTTTTCCATTAACCTTAAGTGCCGAATACATTGGAGGTATTTGTTTGTATTCACCTTCAAAGCTATTAATTGCAGCAATAATCTCTTCTTCTGAAACTATAACCTCTTTTGTGTCAATAACTGTTCCTGTGCTGTCCTGAGTATCAGTTTCTTGTCCCAGTATCATTTTTGCATAATAAACCTTGTCTTTATCAATCATAAAGTCTACGGCTTTTGTAGCTTTTCCAATACAAACCGGCAGAACTCCTTCAGCTTCAGGATCAAGTGTGCCAGTATGACCAATTTTTTTTATTTTTAGTTTCTTTCTTAAAATTGCAACAACATCAAAGGAGGTATATCCCTTTTGCTTGTAAATATTTATAATACCATCTTTCATAATATCCTCTTTTATGTTTATGTAATTATCCCTTAGGCAAAAGCATCCTCCCCTTTGGGTGCTCAAGTCTTAGTTAAGCTGTTTTTCGATTGCTTTAACCAGCTCTTGAATTAATATTGATAAAT
This sequence comes from Clostridiales bacterium UBA4080, assembly GCA_002381865.1. GTDB lineage: Bacteria > Bacillota > Clostridia > Lachnospirales > Vallitaleaceae > UBA4080. The sequence goes on from DFYO01000055.1 coordinate 69,627, forward strand.
GTCCTTCATAAGAAAAGCCTGATGCTCTGAAATGACCGCCTCCGCCATAGCTTTGAGCAATTTTACATGCATCAACCTTACCATGAGATCTTAAGCTTACCTTATGCTCATGCAGCTCCATTTCATAAATAAATACAGCGAATTCCACACCTTCAATATCATTAATCATTTGCACAATGCTTTCAGTGTGTTTTTTTGTAATATCAAGTGCTTGAATTTCATTTCTTGTTAGATACGATACTACAATTTTATCCCATAAGTACATTTCAATATTTTCAATAGCCTTGCTTTGAGCCTTTAAGCCTGTTAAGGATTTATATGCAAACACCTTGTTAATAACCTCTGTAAAATCAAAGCCATGCTTAATAAGACTGCCTGCAATTATATGAGTATTTTCAGTTGTGCAGCTATGCTTAAAAACACCTGTATCATAAATAATTCCAGTATACAGGGCCATAGCAATATCTTTGTCAAGCAAGCTTTTATCCTGCAGCATATCATATACTATTTCACTAGTAGAGCTAGCCTCAGGTCTGACAAAATTATGATGTCCAAAATTATCATTACTTATATGATGGTCAATGTTAATAATACATTCTGCCTGCTGTACGATTGCCTTGAAATCTCCAAGTCTGTCAATATCTCCGCAATCTAGCACAATAGCCAAGTCAATACTTTCAATTGCTTCTTTTTGCAGAAATCCATCAAAATCCAAAAAATTGTAAGTACTTGGTACATCCTTTAATACAATTTTAGAATTGATATTATTTTTTTTAAGCAGCCTTGCAAGGGCAAGAGTTGCCCCTACACTATCACCATCTGGATTAGCATGCCCAAAAATATAAATATTTTTATAATTCTCTGACAGTTTTTCAATGTCTTTTAAAAACATATACTTATTCCTGTCCTTCCTGTTTAATCACATCATCTATTAGTTTTGACATATGTATACCATATTCAATAGACTGATCCATCACAAAGTGCAGGTCTGGTGTTATCCTAAGGTTTACTCTTTTGGAGATTTCACCTTTAATATAACCTGAAGAGCTTTTTAAACCTTCCTCTGTGCTCTTTTTTGTATCGTCATCACCTAAGACGCTGATAAAAACCTTGCAATGCTTTAAATCCGGAGTAGTTTCAACCCTCAGAACACTTGCAAGGGTTGAAACTCTAGGATCCTTAAGTCCATTCCTAATAATATTACTTATTTCATGCTTTATCTCTTCATTAATTCGTGTAATTCTATTGTTTGTTTTTTTCATAATATTCTCCTAAACTATCTAGGAATCTCTTCCATAATAAATGCTTCAATAATATCGCCTTCTTTAATATCATTAAACTTGGCAAGAGTTACTCCGCATTCATAACCTGTATTAACTTCTTTAGCATCGTCCTTAAATCTTTTAAGTGTGTCTAACTCACCTTCATAAACAACAATATTATCCCTTAAGAGCCTTACACTTGCTTTTCTTTGAAGCTTACCATCTAAAACATAGGTACCTGCAATAGTTCCTACTCCTGAAACCTTAAAGGTCTGTCTTACTTCTGCATGTCCAATAATTTTTTCTTTAAATTCAGGATCTAGCATTCCCTTCATAGCAGCTTCAATGTCTTCAATTGCATTGTAGATTACTCTATATAGTCTTAAGTCTATTTGTTCTTTATCTGCTGTTATTTTTGCTGCAGCTTCAGGTCTGACGTTAAATCCAATTACAATTGCATTTGAAGCTGATGCTAGCATAACATCCGATTCATTTATTGCACCAACACCGCCGTGAATAATATTAATCATAACCTTTTCATTTGATAGCTTAACCAAACTTTGCTTAACTGCTTCTACCGAGCCCTGAACATCTGCTTTAACAATGATTTTCAGTTCTTTAGTTTCACCCTCTTGAATCTGAGTAAATAAATCATCCAAAGTAACTTTATGAGGAGTATGCATTAAAAGCTTTTCTCTGTTTTTCTCCGTTACTTTTTCTGAAATATGTCTTGCTTCTCTTTCGTTTTTTGCAGTATAGAACGCTTCTCCTGCAATAGGAACTTCAGATAAGCCTAAAACTTCTACCGGAGTTGAAGGTCCTGCTTGTTTCAATCTTTTTCCTTTATCATCAACCATAGCTCTTATTCTGCCATAAGCAGAGCCAGCAACAATCGAATCACCTACATTAAGTGTACCATTTTGAACTAACACAGTTGCAACAGGACCTCTGCCTTTATCCAGCTGTGCTTCAATAACCGTACCTCTTGCAGTCTTATTCGGATTTGCTTTAAGCTCCTCCATCTCTGATACCAATAGCACCATCTCTAGAAGCTGATCAAGATTTGTTCCATTTAATGCAGATACCTCAACACAAATGGTATCTCCTCCCCACTCCTCTGCAACTAGCTTATATTCAACTAATTCCTGTTTAACGCGGTCTGGGTTTGCACCTGGCTTATCAATTTTGTTAACTGCAACAATAATTTTTACCCCTGCTGCTTTTGCATGGTTAATAGCTTCTATGGTTTGAGGCATAACACCATCATCTGCTGCAACAACAAGTATTGCAATATCCGTAGCCATAGCTCCTCTAAGTCTCATAGCTGTAAAAGCCTCATGACCAGGAGTATCTAAAAAAGTAATTTTTTGTCCGTTAATTGGAACCACTGATGCCCCGATATGCTGAGTAATACCACCATGTTCACCTTCAGTAACCTTGCTTTTTCTTATAGCATCAAGTAAAGAGGTTTTTCCGTGGTCAACATGTCCCATAACTACAACAATCGGCGGTCTGCTTTTTAAATCCTCAGGGTTATCAGGCTCTTCTTTAAAAAACTCCTCAACTAAATCAATTTCTTCCATTTCTTCAACTAAAAATCCATTATCTTCAGCTATAGATTGAGCTAGTGTAAAATCAAGCTCTTGATTTGTTGTAGCCATTATTCCCTTCATAAATAGCATTTTAATAATTTCAGATGCCTGCATATTTATTTTCAGGGATAAATCCTTAACTGTTATTGTTTCCCCAATTTTGATGATTGGAATAGCATCTTCATCAATTTCTTGCTCTTGATTTTTTCTCTTTTTACCTTCAGGTCTTTTCTTTTCTTCCTGTTTTGGAGCTTCTGCTTTAGTATCCTCTACCTTAGCCTCTGCTTTATTTGTTTCTGTTTTTTCAGGCTTGTCTACTTTTGCTGTCTCTTTTTTTGCTGTTTCTACAGGCTTTTTAGACTCAGTTTTAATTTTATCCTTTGACACCTTGTTTGTATTAGGCTTTTCTCCTGCTTGTGTCTTATTAACGTCACCGCTAGCAGTTTTTACAGTTTTTTCTTTATCTTCTTTTTGTTTTTTTTCATCACTTTTTTCTTTTACTTTTTTGCTGTCACTTTTTTTTGCTGCTTCTGCTTTCTTTTTATAATGCTCCGCAATTATCTTCTGTTCTTCCTCAGTGAATGAACCTTGAGCTTTTTTTTCTTCAATGCCAAGTTTCAAAATTTCATCAAGAAGCTCTTTCGTGCTCACTCCGATCTGTTCTGCAACCTTATATACTCGTATTTTTGACATCAAATCACCTCCGTAAGCCTTTCTAAGCTAATTTTAATCTATTTTTGACAAAATATTTTTCGCAAAATTTTCATCTGTTATTCCGATAGAAGCTCTGATTTCTTTTCCGAGTGCAGCTCCAAGACTGCTTTTATCTCCATAAATCATGAGTTCTAATTTTCTGTAATTACACATATTTCTGAACTTTTTCTTAGTGTTGTCAGATGCATCCTCAGCAACAATAACAAGCTTTACCTTGTCAGCCCTGATTGCCTTCTCAACCATAAATTCACCTGAGACTAGCATGCCTGCTCTCATACACAACCCAAGTAAAGAGTAAACTTTATTCATTTTTTAAAATAGCCTCTTGCATTTGCTCATATATCTCTTTTGGAACCTGACATGCAAATGTTCTTTCTAGTGCTTTATTTTTTATTGCTTTATCAATACATTCACTGCTGGAACAAATATAAGCGCCTCTTCCATTTTGCTTTCCTGTCAAATCTACAAAAAATTGATTTTCTTTATTTTTTACAACTCTTATTAGTTGTTTTTTGTTTTTCATTTCCTGACAGCCTATGCATTTACGTAATGGCATCTTTTTTTGCATATAATCACTACTCCTCAAACAAGTCGTCTTTTGGCTCCTGTTTTTTTACAGGTCTTCCAAAAAGCATTTCTTCTCCGGAAACATGTACATTTCTAATATCTTCCTCTGACGGAATAATTACATCATCTGTTTCTAGTATAAAGTTAGTTTCCTTTGCCTGCGTCTCGCTTTTAATATCAATTTTATAACCTGTTAGCTTTGCAGCAAGTCGTGCATTTTGACCTTCTTTTCCGATAGCTAGTGATAGCTGGTAATCAGGCACAACAACCTTAGCACTTTTTTCTTTTTCATTTACCGCTACCTTAACTACCTTTGAAGGGCTTAATGATGCAGCAATAAACTTTGCTGGTTCTTCATTCCAAGGAATAATATCGATTTTTTCACCCTTGAGTTCATTGACAATAATTCCAACTCTTGTGCCGTTATGTCCAACACATGAACCCACTGGGTCTACATTATGATTATTGGAATTTACTGCAATTTTTGTTCTTGATCCCGCTTCTCGTGATATTGATTTAATTTCAACTGTTCCATCATGAACCTCTGGAACCTCTTGTTCAAACAAACGCTTAATAAGTTCTGGATGAGTTCTTGACACATATATCTTAGGACCTTTTGTGCTTTCTTTTACTTCAACAACATATACCTTAAGTCTCTCATTCGGAGGGTATTTCTCCCCAGGTACTTGCTCTTTTTCCATAAGCATCGCATCAATTTTACCAAGGTTTACTACTATGCTGCCTTTAACTTCTCTTTGAATTATACCAGTAATTATTTCTTTTTCCTTGGTTATGTATTGATTAAACAATACATCCCTTTCAGCTTCCCTTATTTTTTGTACTACTACCTGCTTTGCTTTGCCTGCAGCTATTCTTCCGAAATTTTTTGGTGTTACTTCAACCTGTGCAATATCTCCTATTTCGTAAGTTTTATCAATTGCCTTCGCTTGTTCCAACGAAATTGTAAGATTAGGATCGTCAACTTTTTCTACTACTTCTTTCTCTGCATATACGGTTACATCACCATTAACTCTATCAATAATGACCTTAATATTCTGAGAAGTTCCATAGTTATTTTTACATGCTGTTATTAATGAGTTTTCGATTGCCTCAATAAGAATTTCCTTACTGATACCCTTTTCCTTTTCGATTTGGTTCAATGCTAGAATGAATTCAGCATTCATTGCCTTTAATCCTCCTTAAATATATTAAAAGATAATAGCCAATCTTATCATTGCGATATCTTTTCTTTTCAATGTTAACTGTGTTTTTTCTTGATTAATTACAACCTCTTCATTTGTATAGCTAATTAATTCACCGATAAATTCTTTTTCATTATCAATGGCTTTATATAGCTTGATTTCAATTACCTTTCCTATGCTTCGTTCAAAATCCTTTTCCTTTTTCAAGGGTCTGCTTAATCCTGGCGAGCTAACCTCTAAAATATAAGGCTCTTTAATCGGATCACATCTGTCCAAATCAACTTCAATAGCTCTGCTGACAAGTTCGCAATCATCAATTGTAATTCCGCCTTCCTTGTCAATATAAATTCTCAAAAACCAGTTACCTGCCTCTTTAAGATATTCTACATCAACCAATTCAAATCTATTAGCTTCTAATATTGGTTCCAGCATATTTTCTACAGTTTTTTCAATATCTTCTTTTACAGACATTCTTCATACTCCTTCCCAAGCTAAACAATAGGAGTGGACCAAAGTCCACTCCTTAAAAATTTGCTATTTATTGTAACTTTTTTTATTATAGCACTAAACTCCGCCTTTGACAAGGTTTTTTAGTCCAATGTTCAAGTTATTTTAGTGTTATAATATGTTTTCTCTCCATATATTGGTTTTGGTATTAATTATATGAGCTTTAGATATATATATAAACTTAGTAGTAATATCATTTGGTGATAGCAAAATATTTCTTTCAATTGTTATATAATCTGTGTTTCCCTCGTAAAAAGTTATTGCGTATCCTTCTTTATAGCTTTTTGAAGATGCCCCGCAATCAATAAAGTAATTGTCATTTATTGTTACGCGGCTTGCCACATTAATAAAGACACCGCTTACATCTGCTGTTTTACCTAGTCTGCTAAAGGTATTGTTTGAAATAGTAATATCTAGTACCTTCTTTTTGTTTATTCCAAGACCTAATCCACTTTCACAATTTTCAAAATAATTATTACTTACTTCCACCCCTCTAGTTCCAAGTGCCTGTAAGGGAGAAAAACAATTTTTAATAATATTATTATTAATGCTTATATTAAGACTTGGCGTATTATCGTCAAGTGTTTGATACTCTTGATCCAAGTAAATCCCCACAAATGCTCCATCAATCTCATTTCCTTCAACAATAATATTGTTGGCTGAACCCTTAAGCATTTCGCTTTGAAGATTTGGATTTTTATAGACGATAGCCATTTTACCCAGATCCTTAAAGGTATTGTTTAGTATATTTATATTCTGTAGAACCGTCCACTCTATGCTGGAATTTTCATTTGGCTCAATATCAATTGCACCAGGCATATCTTCTCGAGTTAATCTTGTAAAGTGATTATTTTTTATAATAATATCCTTTCCGTCTAAAATACTTATTGCATTTCTATTGTCCTTATTAATACCATCGAAAACCGAATTAGATATTATTATATTTGAATTATGTCTTTCCTCTGTTGATTCAACCCCTATAAAAATTGCATCTCCTCTAAAACCCTCAAACACAACCTTATCAATCTTTACATTTGAGACTGAATTCAATGCAAGCAGATGAACCCACTCACTAAAACCTTCCTTCTCAACTGTACCACTAAGCTTTATGTTCTTAATGGAAATATTTGTAATGCTACCTGTTAAGGAATTATTCCCTTCTGGTTTTAATGTTCCTGCTCCTCCCTGATTAGCTCCTATCAGCGTTTGATAACCCGAAAGACCTTCTAGCTGTTTAAGAACCGTTTTAGAGCCTTCACCTTCAATTATAATATTGGACTTAAGCTTAATATTATTTGCACAATAGACGCCCTCTGGAAAATATAATCTTCCTCCTTCTTCGCCTAAAAAATCAATAGCCCTTTGAATTGCGGCTGTATTATCTGTAAACCCATCTGCAACAGCATTAAAGTCCATAATATTTATAGTTTTAATCTCAGTTTTACTATCTGTATCTGCAAAACAGTTTATCATCATTGTAAACATGGTAATTATAATTAAAGTAAATATTTTTTTCATAAAAATCTCCCGTCAGCATATTATGTTTTTTCTATAACACTATACGCAGACGGGGTAAATTTTAGGTTACCTATTTAGTTTTCTCTTGCTTGTTAAAGCCTATTTTACTTTCAGTTTTAGTCAAAAGTCTTTTTATATTAGCTCTGTGCCTGTATATTGCAAAAACTGCAATAGCTAAAGATAGCGCAAAGTATTCCCATTGTCCAGGTTTAAAAATATACATTAATATAGGAAATAAGGATACCATTATTATAGAACCCAAAGATACGTACCTAAATGCAAAAATAATTGAAGCCATTACAACAATTAAAATCAATCCGATAATAGGATTTATAGCCATGGCAACTCCAAGCGTTGAGGCAATTCCCTTACCTCCCTTAAAGTTAAGAAATACAGGCCAGTTATGTCCAATAATTGCTCCGACTCCAGCATAAAAGCCCGCCATTGGATCTTTAAAAAGAAATCTTACTATTAATACAGCAAGCAAGGCTTTAGTAAAATCTCCCAAAAAGGTTATAGCTCCATATTTTAAGCCTAAAACCCTAAGAGCATTAGTAGCTCCAAGATTACCGCTTCCGTATTCTCTTATATCAATTTTTTCTTTTGCTTCTCCCACCAGATAGGCCGTTTGAAAGCATCCAAAAAAATATCCGATAATAAGTGCAGGAATTCTAATCATATTTAACTACTCCTTTCTTTCTCTCACCAGCATTTTAACAGGTGTTCCTTTGAAACCAAAAGAATCTCTGATTTGATTTTCAATATATCTAATATAAGAAAAGTGAGCTAGCTGCTTATCATTTACAAACAAAACAAAGCAAGGCGGTTTAATAGATACCTGCGTCACAAAATAAATTTTTAGTCTTTTACCCTTGTCAGAAGGCGGCTGATTCATTGCCATTGCGTCATATAAAATATCATTCAATACGCCCGTTGCTACTCTTAAGGATTGATTTTGCACAACCATGTCAATTGATTCAAAAAGCTTGTTTATTCTCTGTCCAGTTTTTGCAGAAATAAATACAATCGGAGCATAAGTCATATAGCTTAATGTTGTTTGAACTGTATCCATAAATCTGTATATTGATTTATCGTCCTTTTCAACAGCATCCCATTTGTTGACTGCTATAACTGCCCCTTTTCCTCTATCATGAGCAATCCCTGCAATTTTTGCGTCCTGCTCTGTTATTCCCTCTGTTGCATCAATCATTATAACAACAATATCTGCTCTTTCAATTGCTGCAACGGTTCTTATAATACTATATCTTTCTAAATCTTCTTTTATCTTACTTTTTCTTCTTAATCCTGCAGTATCAATTAATATATATTCATTCTCACCATATTTAACATTAAGATCTATTGAATCTCTTGTAGTTCCAGGAATATCAGATACTATAACTCTGTTTTCTCCAAGAATTTTATTAATAATTGATGATTTACCTACATTTGGCTTGCCTATTATTGCAATTTTAGGAATTTCATTTTCTTCCTCTTCCTCTTCAGTCTCTGGAAAGAACTTAACAACTTCATCAAGAAAATCACCTAGCCCGCTGCCCGCTGCAGCTGAAATTGGAATTGGATCTCCTAATCCAAGATTATAAAATTCATAAACATCATTTTCTAGCTTTGTAGAATTATCTACTTTATTTACGCATAGAATTACCGGTTTTTTTGACCTTCTAAGCATATCTGCAACCTTAAAATCTGCATCCACAAGCCCTACTCTTACATCTGCTAAAAAGATTATTACATCTGCAGTTTCAATTGCAATTTCTGCCTGAGTACGCATTGATGAAAGAATTATATCTGAAGAATCTGGTTCAATCCCTCCTGTATCGATTAAAGTAAAATTATACTTTAACCATTCTACATCAGCATAAATTCTGTCCCTGGTTACCCCTGGTCTGTCATCTACGATAGATATATTGGTACCTGCTAATTTATTAAATAATGTAGATTTACCCACATTAGGTCTGCCAACTATGGCAACTATTGGTTTACTCATGTATTTACTCCTTGTCTAATACCCCATGAAAAATTCCTTTTCCAGTAGGCTCAACTATTAAAATTTTAGTATTTAAGGCGCTTTCTATATCTCTAATACTAATGTCATCTAGCAATATTTCCTCGTTATTTTTCAATAAATTGCGAGGTAAAATCAACAAATCTCCTATTTCTTTATTTGAAAGCTGGCTAATAATATCTTGCCCGGTCAAAAGTCCTGAAACTGTTATCTTATGTCCAAAGAAATCGTTGATGATAGGATAAACCTTTGCTTTAATGTTTGGAAACTTAATTTCTATTTTATCAATAAGCTCTCTTATAACTGGAGCTATAAGCACCCCTGTAGCAACAGATATATTTTTTATTCTATCGTCTCCCTTAATATCATTATAACACTTATTGAATTCATCTAACAACAATCTGGTCATTCCAACTCCATTTTCATATTGCAAATAGCCATCATAATTGTCTTCATCAGGACATACCTCATCAGCTAAAAAATAAAACTCATCACCCGCATGAATAAAATGCGTATTGTGTTTATGATATATCATGTCCTGCCATTTATGAATAATACTAAGCACCTGTTTCGCATCTTCTTTTTCAAAAGCCTCTAATTGATAAAGCCCTTCTCTATATTTGCTAAGACCAACAGGTACAACTGAAACACTTTGTAAATAGGGAATATACTTTGTAAGCATGTCAATTGAATAATCTAGCTCTTTACCATCATTAATTCCTTTGCATAATACAATTTGTCCATTCATTACAATTCCAGCCTGATAAAAGAGCTCCATATATTCTATAATTCTATCTGCAAACTTGTTGTTCAGCATTTTTTTTCTTAGCTGTGTATTCATTGTTTGAACTGATATATTAATTGGTGAAAGATGGTATTTGATTATTTTTTCAACATCCTTCTCCTTCATATTAGTTAGTGTAATATAATTCCCTTGTAAAAACGATAATCTTGAATCATCATCTTTAAAATATAGGGTATCCCTCATATTAGGAGGCAGCTGATCTATAAAACAAAAAATACAATTGTTTGTACAGGATTTATATTCATCCATCAAATTATTTTCAAATACTAACCCTAAATCTTCTTCAGGTTCTTTTTCTATTTCAATTTCCCATTCTTCGTCAAGCTTAGATTTATATATAATTAGGCTAAGATAGTCATCATTTACTAAAAAATGATAATCTAGTGCATCCTCAATTTGCTCATTATTTATAGATATAAGGATATCTCCTGCTTCTATTTCAACCTGCTCTGCAATGCTTGATTTTTCTACTGCAAAGATTTTATGTCCTTTCAATCTATCACCTACTTTAATGCCATCATGGCAACCATATTTCCTCTTTTTCCATTTGTACCTCGATGAGAAAACAATACATCCTTATTACACATTGTACAAAGGTCAGTTACTTCAATATTTTGTGATAATAGCCCTGCTCTCAAGAGCAACTCTTTATTGGCTTGCCACAAATCCACAATATACTTATCATTATTCTTTTTTACAATCTTATCAATTATATCACGATGAAACAATTTTTCAACCTCTAATTTTACATCTTCTGATACTTCAAAGCAACAAGCACCTATCGAAGGTCCAATACCAGCAAGAATATTTTTTTCATCACAAGCAAACTCCCTCTTCATAGCTTCAACTGTTTTGCCCGCAATATTCTTAACAGTCCCTCTCCAGCCCGCATGTGCTAAAGCAATTACTCTTTTTACAGGGTCTAAAAAAAACAATGGCACACAGTCTGCAAAGGAGGTTACAAGTGTTACATCTAAATTGTCAGTAATAAGGCTGTCTATACCTGATATTTCTTCTCCTAGCTCCTTTACAATATGAATTTTATCCTCGTGAATCTGGTCAGAAAAAAATAAGGATTCTCTATTAACTCCAATTGCCTTGCAAAAACGCTGAAAATTAATATCAACATTATCTTTATTATCTCCTCTATTATAGCTCAAATTCATACTATTAAATATTCCTGTGCTTATCCCGCCTACTTTTGTTGAAAAGCCGTGCTTTACTAATTCAGTTTTATTAAACGCTGGAAATTGCAAAAATATAACTCCATCTTTATTTTTTACTTCAAATATATTAGAACTTATCATTTATATCCTCCTAAAAATTCACAAGAATCTGGAATTATTATTTATCCAAAATGCTTCCTTTATCCAAGTTATATTCTCTGATTGACCTAAAACCTCAATAACATCAAACCTGATTGCTTTTTCGAACAAGGAGTATTCCTTTGCATACCAAAGCGCAGTGTTTTGTATTTTTCTTTGCTTGTAGTAATTAACCGCCTCTAGAGGTCTTCCCTTAGATAAATTATGTCTGTATTTCACTTCAACAAATACAATAACACCATCGTCCTCCAAAATAATATCTATTTCACCTAGCTTGCAGGTATAATTTCTATGTAAAATCTTTAAACCCTTACTCTCCAGATAGCTTGCTGCCGCCTTTTCGCCTTTTTCTCCCCTTTTTTTATTATCCATATTTTCCCTTTCTTTTCCAAAGCGTAAGCTTATTTTACTTTATCATATAATCTGTCAATATCCGAAACAAAGACCATTATTTCAGCAACCACTTGATATAGCTCAGGTGGTATAAAATCTCCCAGATCCATTTTTGTAAGCTCCTCAACCAGCTTTTCATCTTTATATACGGGTAGCGTATTTTCCTGTGCAACCTCTAATATTTTATCTGCTACTATCCCTGCACCCTTAGCAATAAGCTTAGGAGCTTCATCAGTTGCATTGTATTTAATAGCTGCTGCCTTTTTAACTTTTTTATCCATAAGCTTCACCTACACTCTCATATCAAATGTATATCGCTTTATTTCATGGGTATTCTCTCTTTTCAAAAAATCCTCTGCAATATTAAAATCCTTTTGAATAATAGCAGTCGAAATACCCAAAACCTTAAACCCTAGCTTATTAAGAATATTATGCATCTCAAAAAGCTTATTATCTATCCTATTATTTTTTTCATTATCCTCAGTATAAATCTGTATTGTAAGGTTTTTCTCCTGCTTATTGATATAAATATCTAAATGCCCAAGATTTACCATATCCAATCTTAACAATGTTGTTACCATAGCTTTTTCATTTTTTAATTTTTTCTTGTCATTAAAAATATAAAGCTCGCTATGAGTGAGTCTGTCACCAAGAAAAATAGGAAGCTGAGTATAGCTGTATTTTTGATTTAACTGACTCATAAACTCTAAGGCGTTCTTAATTTGAACAGCCTCCTTGTTAATAGAAGCTTCCTCGCCCTTTAAAGAGGTATTTTCAATCAAGCTTAATGCCTTACTATATAGCTTTTCATAAAAAGCATTGAGCTCCTGAGGGCTTTTTAGCTGATCAAGCTTAGCAAACAACTCCTTTCTTAATATCCCATAACCAACTCTTTCTCCAATAATACTTATTATTTTATCCTTGATTTTCGGCGATAAATCCATGCTATCTATTTCTTTAAATAATTTATCAATGGATTTGTTTTCTAATATTGTAATATCTCTGTTATTAGTTTTACCTAAAATATCCTGTATTTCTTTGTTAAGCAACTCAATTTCTTGAGGGTTTAAATGCTCAGAAAGCTTTGAAGAAATCCAATTTTGAGTTTCCTGTAGATTGTTCTGTTTTATTTCAATGCTATTATCCTTGACAGCTCCTAAAATATCATCTTTTGTTTTAATAATCTCTGAAAAACCATCTAACAAAGCTTTATCATTAGTATTGTTGATTTTCAAGTCAATATTTTGAGAATCCTTGCTATTATTTGCTTCTAATATAGCCTTGTCCTGCAAATTTTCAACAATTCCTGTTTTTTCTAAAGCAACTTCCTTTAGAGCGTTTGTTTCGCTTAAAGAAGGCTCTGCAAGTAGAATTGCTCCTTTAGTCTCAAAATTACTCTGATTTAAAACAGCTTGGTCCTTTATACTTGTAGCCGCTAATAAAGCTTCCTTAATAGCTGCCAAGGTATTTTTTGCATTCACGTTATCGTCAAATAAGGATTGAATAATTGCATCTGTTTTAGGGTTTTTTATCTCTTTAGATAAATCGTCGCTAATAGCAGCCAAGTTACTTAAAATACGGTTCTCTCCGGCTATTAAGAGCTTTAATTGGCTTGCATTTTCTTTATTCACAGTAATATTATTTTTAATCAGAAAAATAATATTGTCTAAATCAGCTTGAGATTGTGCCATGGTCTGTTTAATTAAAGGGATTTGTTTTTGAATAGATTCTTTATCTACAGATATGCTGTTTTCTAAAAGCTTCATAAGAATACTCAGGTTTTCTTTTGTGGGAGAAAGCCCTGCATTTTCAAGAATTTGGATTAATTTGTTTTCTGATATTGATGTTGGGTCTGAGAATGGCTTAAGTAATATCTGGTCAGAGCCCGCCTCTTTTACCGTAAATGATACCTTTTGTCCAATATTGAACTCAAAGTTTTCAGTCATTTTCGCTTGAATAATCTGTCCATTATCTAGCTTTATTTTTACCGTATTTTGATTTAAATCAATTATTTCACCTTTAATCGAATCCCCTTGTTTTGGTAATGAAGCTTTATCAGAGGATTTACCTTTAGGTGCTTCCTTAAGCTGCGATGCTTTTTCATAAGGGTTAAACGGATTAATCTTCATATTATATACCTCCAAAAGCAAGTATAATTCTGTCAGATAAAGTTTTTGATAAAAGTAGCTCTATGTATGGGTGAAGGTCCATATCTTTTAATTGCATTTATATGTTCCAAAGTTCCATAGCCCTTGTTTTTCGAAAAGTTATATTCAGGATAAATCGAATCATAGCCCTCCATAATCTGATCTCTCGTTACCTTTGCAATAATACTTGCTGCTGCTATTGATATGCTCTTTTCATCGCCCTTTATTATTCCTCTTTGTAATACTGTAATATCAGGTATTGTAACAGCGTCCACTAACACAACCTGCGGTTTTACCTTAAGGCTTTCAACCGCCTCTTTCATTGCTCTATAGGTTGCATTCAATATATTAATACTATCAATTTGTTCTGAGCTTACAATTCCTATACTAGTTGAAATAGCTTTATCCATTATTTCTTGAAATAATTCTTCTCTCTTTTCCTTGGAAAGCTTTTTTGAATCATTTACATATAAAATTTTTATGTCTTTTGGCAAGATAACTGCTGCAGTAACTACTGGACCAGCTAAGGGTCCTCTTCCAACTTCATCAACCCCTGCAATATACTCATACGCTTTATATTCATTTTCATATATATGCATTTTATCTATTCTTTCCAGCTCAAGAGCTAATTTTTCAGCTTTACGTTTTGTTGAGGCTATAAGCTTTTTTACGCCTACACGACTATCGTCTGAAAATCTGTTAATAACAAAATCCAGCTCTTCAGAGGAGGTATTATTAAGTATATTCTTTATATCGGTAATTGACAATTCCTTCATTAATCAACCCTCATTATTATCAATATTGTCTTGTTTTTCTATGTTTCTGTCTAAGGTAATTTTGCCAAATTTTCCATTTCTGAATTCATCTAATAAAACTAGTGCCATTCTGTCAGTATCGGGTATATTTCCTGCCTTCATAAGCCTTCTTAAGCAGGTTGCCTCTGTGAGAATTTCCATTAGCTCTTTGGTTTCTATATCTGAAACATTATATTTTTCCAAAAACCTGTCTTTATAATTATTTCTCATAAAATCTATCATATGAAATGCAAGCTCTCTTGTATCTAATAGCTCTTCTTTTATTGAACCAATTAGAGCAAGTGCAATTCCTACGCTTTGGTCCTCAAACTTTGGCCATAACAATCCTGGTGTATCTAGCAATTCAAAATCCTTTTTCACCTTTAGCCACTGCTTACCTTTTGTAACTCCAGGTCTATTACCCGTTTTAGCACTTGATTTTCCTATAAGCTTATTAATAAAGGTTGATTTTCCTACATTAGGAATTCCTACAATCATCGCTCTTATTGGCCTGTTAATAATTCCTCTCGCTTTATTTCTTTCTATTTTTTCTTTACAGGCTATTTTTGCAGCAGCCATAACGTTATTCATGTTCTTTCCATCTCTGGCATTAACGGTAACTACTTCAGCCCCTTCTTCTTTTAGAATAGCCGCCCATTTTTTAGTAATAAAATCATCTGCTAAATCTATTTTGTTAAGTACAACTATTCTAGGCTTGTTGTTTGCAATTTTTAATATTTCAGGATTTCTGCTGCTTAACGGAACTCTGGCATCTAGCATTTCTATAACAACATCAACTAGCTTAAGGTTTTCCTCCATCATTCTTTTAGCTTTTGTCATATGTCCTGGGTACCATTGAATATTCATATACTTAACCTGCCTTTATTTTATTCTACAAATCCAAAACCACTGAAGGGATATATCCTAAGTCCTGCTTTTCC
This sequence comes from Clostridiales bacterium UBA4080, assembly GCA_002381865.1. Classification (GTDB taxonomy): domain Bacteria; phylum Bacillota; class Clostridia; order Lachnospirales; family Vallitaleaceae; genus UBA4080. Next base: position 85,417 of record DFYO01000055.1, read on the forward strand.
AATAATATCCTCTTTCTTTATTGTTCCTACATCCTGATACCTGCTATCTGTACTGTTGTTTCTGTTATCACCCATTACAAAATATTCACCTTCTGGTACTGTAAGCGGATAATCTTGATTACCATCATAGCGAATTTCTTCCATCCCAAAATCTTCACCAAGTAGCTCTCCATTAATAATTATCTCGCCGTTTGATATTTGTACAGTTTCTCCTGGCAAACCTATAATTCTCTTAATATAATTAGCCTGTCCGTGATTATATGGAAATACAATAATGTCGTATCTTTTAGGCTCTGAAAATCTGTAAGTAATCTTGTTTAGTACAAACAAATCTCCATCATGTATATGCGGCTCCATTGAATTCCCTATAACCTTTGTACGATCAGCAATAAATGTAGTAAATAATGCTACTACTATAATCATGATAGCTAAGTCTCTTAAAAACAGTAATATTTCCCATCCAACAGACTTATTATCTTTATTTTCTTCTTGATTTAATGATTGTTCTTCTTCATTTTTTGTGTCTTGTAAATTAGAATTTTCCTTATCCTCAGGTAGATATTCATTCTCGTCTTTTTTTGTTTCGTTTTCGAAAAAATTATTGTTTTCACTCTCTAGATTATTATTTTTTTCATCCATTTTTTTAGCCTCTCTTTTTATTTATAAAAACTCTATCTTTATACTGGTATTTTATTATTATACTATATGCTTTTTAACTCATCAATCTACAAAAAGGGGACTAATACAGGTTGTATAGTCCCCAGCTTTCTTAGCTTAACTTAAGTATTAGATTAATTCCTTTACTTTTGCAGCCTTACCAATACGATCTCTTAAATAATTCAATTTAGCTCTTCTTACTTTACCACGTCTGATTACTTCTATGCGGTCAAGATTTGGAGAATGTAATGGCCAAGTTTTCTCAACACCTACACCATAAGATATTCTTCTTACAGTAAAGTTTTCACGTGCTCCACCATTTTGTCTCTTCAATACAACGCCTTCAAACATCTGAATTCTTTCACGAGTTCCTTCTTTAATCTTAGCATATACTCTTACAGTATCACCAACCTTGAACTCTTGAACTTCAGCCTTTAATTGAGCTTGCTCAATTTTACGTATAATATCGCTCATCAGTCTTCCTCCTTCCATCATAGATGTTCTTATTATTTAAAATGCAATAATAGCGGACCATCCGTGTTCACAATTTAAAATTATAGCACATCAGCTTTTTTTATGCAATATTTATTTGCTAATTATTGCTTATTATACAAATATATTATAAAACCAATAGAACAAAGTGTCTGACAAGTCAGACACTACGCGCCCGAGCGGTTTGCGAAGCAATACCTTCTTATCCGCGAGGTGCGCATCTTTGGCACGCAGTGCCTTTTTTGTTTCATAGGAAAGATACTTTTACACATTACCATAGCAAGGTCTTTCCTATGAAATAAATAAGTTTATTGTAATCAATCACATATTGCTTTTTTTTGCAGTTTTAATTTTTTCTAGTAGGTCAGGTCTTTTTTTAGCGGTTCTTAGCAGCGATTGTTCCCTTCTCCATTTCTCTATATTAGCATGATGACCTGAAAGCAAAACCTCGGGCACCTTCATATCTTTATAGATTGGAGGTCTTGTATATTGTGGATATTCCAAAAGGCCATCAGAAAAGCTCTCAGTGTCCGCTGAAGCATCGTTATTTAACACTCCGGGCAATAATCTGGAAACTGCATCAATTATTATCATAACGGCTAATTCTCCACCTGTTAAAACATAGTCTCCAATAGAAATCTCATCTGATACCAGCCCTTCTATTACTCTTTCATCAACACCTTCATAATGACCGCACAAGAAAACCAGCTCCTCTTCTTTGGCAAGCTGCTTAGCCATATTCTGATTGAAGGTTTTCCCCTGTGGCGTAAGATAAATAAATCTAGGTTTTTTATCTCTGTTCTTCATAATATCCTCATAGGCTTCAAAAATAGGTTCCGCCTGCATTACCATTCCCGCACCTCCGCCATAAGGATAATCATCAACCTGTTTGTGCTTATTTTTTGCATAATCACGAATATTAACTGCATTCAATTGTATCTTTCCGCTTTCCTGTGCTTTTCCAATTATACTAGTTCCAAGCCCCTGTGTAATCATATCTGGAAAAAGTGTTAGTACATGATATTTCATAGCTATAGCCCCTCTGGTATCTTTACAATAATACGTTTATTATTAATATCAACTTTTAGTACACATTCCTTAATAGCTGGAAGTAAAAGTCCGTTTTTTGTTGAATTATCAATTTCATATACATCATTGCTTCCTGTAAAAATAATATTTTTCAATATTCCAATTTTATTATCTTCTATATCAAATACCTCCAGCCCTAATAAATCAGAAATATAATACTCATTTTCTTCAAGGGGAAGTGCATTTTTTCTGTGAATTTTAATTATTCCGTTTTTCAGCTTTTCAGCCTGATTCATATCTTCAATCTCTTTCAACCCCAAAATAACCATATTTTTAAAATATTTCACGTTTTTTATTGTATAGGAATTAGTAATTCCTCTTATATCTTCAATGTAAATATCCTTTAATAGCTCAAACCTCTTTGGATCTTCAGTTGTAGGAAAAACCTTAAGCATGCCCTGAACACCATGGGTATTTGCAACTCTTCCAATATAAATAAAGTCTTCCATTAAATTTCCTCCATTATAGAAAAAGGCTAGGGAGCATTCCCTAACCCTTAATCTTAAAGTATTTCTATTATAACCTTTTTACCTTCTTTTGTAGCAGAAGCTTTCACTACCGTTCTAAGTGCTTTTGCAATTCTTCCTTGCTTGCCGATGATTTTTCCCATATCGTCAGGAGCAACCTTTAGCTCTAACGTTATAGTATTTTCATCTTCATTAGAAAGCTCTTTGACAAAAACTTCGTCCGGCTGATCTACCAATGCTTTTGCAATGACTTCAACTAATTCCCTCATACTACATGGCCTCCTATACTAAAAGATTATTGGATTACACCAGCAATCTTTAATAGTTTCTTCACAGTATCTGAAGGTTGTGCGCCATTTGATAACCATTTCTTAGCTGCTTCTTCATCTACCTTTAATTGCATAGTTTCTTTAGTTGGATCGTAAGTACCAATTTCTTCGATGAATTTACCATCTCTTGGTGCTCTGGAATCAGCTACAACTATTCTGTAAAAAGGAGCTTTTTTAACACCTAATCTTTTTAATCTGATTTTTACTGCCATTTGTTTCACCTCCTTAAATATTTCAGTTCTTTAGAAATTTATCAGGATATTTCTATCCCATAAAAGGAAAATTCATTCCTTTTTTGCCTTTTTTACCCTTCATCATTCCACTCATTTGCTTCATCATCTTTTTAGATTGTTCAAATTGCTTGATAAACTTATTTACATCTTGAATATCTGTTCCAGAGCCGAGAGCAATTCTTCTTTTTCTTGAGGGATTAATAAGGTCTGGATTACCTCTTTCAGCAAGTGTCATAGATAAAATAATTGCTTCGATTTTATTAAGCTCTCTATCATCTATTTCAATATTTTTCATTTGTGCACCCATACCTGGTATCATGCCCAAAAGATCCTTTAAGGAACCCATTTTTTTAATCTGCTGCATCTGCTCTAGAAAATCCTCAAATGTAAATTCGGCTTTTCTGAACTTTCTTTCCATTTCTGCAGCTTTTTTTTCATCAATTACATCCTGTGCTTTTTCAATAAGAGAAAGTACATCTCCCATTCCAAGTATTCTTGATGCCATTCGCTCTGGATAAAAAACCTCTAAATCAGTCAGCTTTTCGCCTAGACCAACATACTTAATCGGTTTTTGAGTAACTGCCCTTACAGATAGAGCTGCTCCACCTCTGGTATCTCCATCTAGCTTTGTTAAAATAACACCATCTATGCCGAGCTTTTCATTAAAGTTTTCTGCAACATTTACTGCATCCTGCCCTGTCATAGCATCTACAACTAAGAGTATTTCCTGCGGATTAGTTGCAGCCTTTACATCAGCAAGCTCATTCATCATATCTTCATCGATATGAAGTCTTCCTGCTGTATCTATAATAATTACATCGTTATTGTTTTTTATGCCATGAGCAATTGCAGCCTTTGCAATATCAACTGCCTTATTCTGATCTCCCATAGAAAAAACCGGAATCTCAAGCTGTCCGCCCACAACCTGAAGCTGTTTAATTGCTGCCGGTCTGTAAATATCACAGGCAACCAAAAGTGGTTTTTTACCTGATTTTTTCAATTTGCCAGCCAGCTTTGCAGTAGTTGTAGTCTTACCTGCGCCTTGTAGTCCAACCATCATATATATAGTAGGCGCCTGCTTTGCGAAGGTTAGTTGGCTTTCTTCTTTTCCCATTAATGAAATCAATTCTTCATGAACAATCTTAACCACAAACTGTCCAGGATTTAAACCTTCCATAACGTCTTGACCTACTGCCCTGGTTTTAACGGTATTAACAAAATCCTTAACAACCTTAAAGTTAACATCAGCCTCTAAAAGAGCCATCTTAACCTCTCTCATAGCAGCAGAAACATCCTGCTCTGTAAGTCTTCCTTTTCTTTTTAGTCCTGCAAATATGTTCTGAAATTTATCTGATAGGCTTTCAAATGCCATGCTGCTTCCTCCTATCTATAGTTCCTCTAGTATTCCTATAGCAATCTTGTCAATAGCATTCAAGCTATTTTTTAGAATATCATCTTGTTGGTAATCATTTAAAATATTTGTTGTAATTTTGTGTATTTCATTCATAGCATTTTTATTTTTAATAAATTTATCTACTAATCCTAGCTTTTCTTCGAAATTTTTCAGAGATAAATCGCATCTTTTAAGGGTATCATGTACTCCCTGTCTGCTTATATTCATTTGCTGTGAAATTTCTCCAAGAGATAAATCATCTAAATGATATAATTCATATATTTTTTTTTGATTGTCTGTCAAAAGTTCTCCATAAAAATCATACAAGAGAGTTTTTTCAAAAATTTCATCCATATATTCACCTCTGTAAAGGTCAAAAGCTTTACAGAGGTTATTTTATACTATAGTTCAATATCTGTCAAGCAAAAAAATACTATATATTTATTTCTGCAATTTATAAAATCATTCTTTTTTATTATTTTAACGTTGCTTAAGCTGTTATTATACTAATATACAGGATATGCGTTTAAGCAAAACAAAAGCATCACTTTGATGCTTTTGTCTAATTATATGAAAATATTTTATTATTTATTGGATGTTGTAAAAAACTTTATAGCAATTCTTTTCTTAGCTCTGCTCCGCTCTTTGGTGATAAATATGCAGGTGCAATATCAAAAGGAGTTTTACATCCTGATTGACCTTCCTGGTTTAATCTATACGCCGCTCTTGCATAAGCAACTAAAACACTAGCCGTAAATTCCGGATTAGAGTCCAGCTTCAAGCTATATTCGACAACATGTGAATTTTCTTTGTTTAATCCTGTTTTGCCTGTTCTTATAACAAATCCTCCATGAGGTATTCCAGAATGCTCCTTTTCAAGCTCTTCCTGTGAAATGAAATTAACTGTTGTATCATAATCCGAAAAATAATTTGGCATTTCCTTGATTTCACGAGCTATTTTATCCTTATCAGCGCCTTCCATTGCAACAACATAGCATACTCTGATATGCTTCTCTCTTGTTGAAAACTCAGGATTTTCACCTTTTCTTACCTTCTCAAGAGCTTCATCTACTGGAATGGTATATTGTTTGCCATCCTTAACACCCTCAACTCTTCTTATTGCATCTGAATGTCCCTGGCTTACTCCCTTTCCCCAGAAAGTATAATCTTTTCCTTCTGGCAATATTGCATTAGCATATAATCTATTTAAAGAAAACATTCCTGGGTCCCAGCCAACTGAAATAATACTAACTTTATTTGATGCCTTTGACTTTTTATCTACGTTTTCAAAATGCTCTGGAATATTTGCGTGTGTATCAAAGCTATCCACTACATTAAAAATTCCAGCTAATTGTGGTGTCTGCTCTGGAAGATCAGTAGCACTTCCTCCACAAAGGATTGCAACATCAATGCTGTCTGCCATTGATTCTAAATCCTCCATTGAGTAAACCTTTACTCCTTCTGTTAAAGCCTTTAATGTAGAAGGCTCTCTTCTAGTAAAAATACCAGCAATCTCCATATCGGGGTTTTGTGCAATTGAGCATTCAACTCCACGTCCTAAATTTCCGTATCCAATTATTCCAATTTTAATAGTCATAAGTATGCTCCTTGTAATAATGATTTTTATCCTTTGTAATTATATCATAACTTTGCAGGATTAAAAATATTTCTTTGCAAATTTATTTGTTTAATATTTATACATTTCTGCTAGAAACATATACAATCAGATGAAAGAGGAGAATCCTATCAAATACAGCAAAACCTTTTTTGCAACTTTTAGATTCATTTCTTTCCTTTTAACAAAAAAAAGACTCTATCAAAATCAGATAAGTCTTTTTTTAAAGCAAATCAGCTCTGCTTATTAATAGTATTTGCTAATTATCTTAATATGCCGTTAAGTCCATTACATTTGCTCCTGCTGGATATGTAATATCTGAATCTTTTACTGAATCAAACTTTAAATCCTTAAAATAGTAGCTATCTGTATGTTGACCTTTTTTTGTATCCATTCTAATTATTATACCCTCTTCCTCCCAAATATAAAGCTTAACATTAATCGCATTTGACTTTCCTTCAAAAATCAAAACATTTTTATCATCCAGCTTTTCTTTGCCTAAAAATTCCATCTTGGACAATACCTCTTTGGGAATATCATCAACTACCGTAAAAGGAGTTGTAAGTTTTTCCATTTCCTGAAGGGGGGTTATAATAACTTGGTTTTGTGCTTGTATATATACACCCATATTTTTCTTCTTTTGATTTACAAAAGTTACTGTTCCTTGCGTTTCAGACTTAAAGCTGCTTCCAATTACCCATAGCTTATTAGATGAGTTTGCAACTCCGGTTCCTGAAACAATCAAATCAAAGTAATAATTATCATAATCTTTTTTATTTGAAAAGCTTTTTTCAAAGCTAACCTCCTTTGAGGCTGCTGTTTTTGAATATCCAATAGGCGTTGCCTTATAATTCTCCTGTTCTACACTAAATGTCTGTACACTATTATTTGTTGTTAGTGTATATCCTGCTAAAACAGAGCTCTCCTCAATCTTAATCTCCATCGGCACTTTTTTCAGCTTAATAGAATATGCTCCATCTTGATCTGTTACCACCGAAACGGTATTGCTATCACCTGTTATTTTTATACCTGCCAGCCCTTTTTCATTTTCATCAAATACACTATTATTGTTTTGGTCAAAGAAAACAATTCCTGTAATAGTTTTCTCAGTTGCACTATCCTTAGTACTAGCTGCTTCCTCCTGCTTTTTTGTACAGCCACAAAAAATAACTATTAGCAAGAAAAAAATCATCAGCTTATTCAAATGCTTCATAATTACTACCTCCCCTTAATAAAAAAGTATCCTCAACTATAATTTCAAGTAAGCAATATTTATTAAAATAAATCCTTTTTGAACATAAAAAATCCAAGTATTGCTGATAACCCAAATGATATTGCAACAATAATCCAAAAGGCATGCGGAAAAGTAACAATTGATGGCATCGGATCAAGATTCATACCAAAAAAGCTGGCAATCATTGTTGGTATTGCCATAACAATAGTAATAGAAGCCAAAAACTTCATTACTATGTTTAGATTATTAGAAATAATAGAAGCAAAGGCATCCATTGTTCCACTTAAAATACCGCTGTAAATTGTTGACATTTCTATTGCTTGTTTATTTTCAATAATTACATCTTCTAGTAAATCTTCATCCTCAGGATACATTTTTAAAGGCTTACTTCTTAATAGCTTTTCCAAAATACCTTCATTACTTTTTAATGAGGTTGAAAAATACACCAAACTCTTCTCCAAGTCTAAAAGCTGAATAAGCTCTTTGTTTTTCATTGATCTATGAAGCTCTTTTTCAATTTTACTGCTTTGTCTGTCAATAGCTCTAAGATGTTGCAAATAATAAGTAGCATTTCTATGCAGAATTTGAAATAAAAACCTTGTTTTTTTGTAGGTATAAAACCCTTTAATTTTGTTTTGTATAAAATCCTTAAGTATTGGTGTATCCCTTAAAGATATGGTAATCAGATTGCTATCATTGATGATAATACCCATGGGCATAGTTATAAACAAACCCGCATGTTCATCAACACTAATTGTAGGTATATCAATAATCAGAAGCGTAAACCCATCCTCTGATTCTATTCTGGCTCTTTCCTCTTCATCTAATGCAGCCTTCATAAAATCCATTGGAACTCCCAATTTATCTATAACCTCATCAATTTCCTGCTGAGTAGGCTGGATTAGATTTATCCATGAGCCAATAGAAATTTGGTCAAATTCCTCTAGCTCAGGATATCCATTTATTTCTCTTGTATTGTAAATTTGCATCATAAGCAGTACACTCCTTTAATCGAATGGTGTTTTTTCTTTCTCTATGGACACTATATAAATACTGACTATGTTCCGGATAACTATCCATAGAACCACCTCCATTCACAAGTATGCTAATACTGCCTTTATTTACCATTTTCATAATAATACCTAGCTTTAAAAAAATATACTTAATTTGCTGCACTCAACGAATAACGGCATTCCATTTAATTATATAACTCTAATAATTAACTCTTTTCTCAAATAAGATACCACTAATAAAGATTTAAGTCAACTCTATCGAGGTTCATTTTTATTAATATCTGACTCACATATGATAATGTCGTATTGTACCACATTTGATTATGTACCAAATGGAATAGATATTATATAATAAAACCTCATGAATATTTACATCGAGGTGATGACAATCAGAAAGGAAGAATTGAACAT
>DFYO01000008.1 GCA_002381865.1 Clostridiales bacterium UBA4080
GTTTATGCAAGTGTCAAAGACCCGTGTAATTCAAAGCACCTATCCAAGTATTTTTGTAGTCAAGGTTCAAAACGAACAAACGGATTCATTTAGAAATGTATCCTTTAGTTATACAGATATTATAACTAATAATGTTGAACTATCTTTGTTTCCAGAAACTGAATAAGAATTCTTTTATAAGCCAAGAAAATAATCTTGGTTTTTTTGTGTCAAGATATTTTCATTCCCTTGATATTTAAAGAGCACTTGTATATAATACAAGGTATACAAAATGCAATATTATATGCGAGGTAGCATAATGAAGGAAATCAGGCTGAAAGCCAGAGCAAAAATTAATATTTCCCTGGATGTTTTGGGAAAAAGACCGGATGGGTATCATGATTTATCTATGATTATGCAGACTATCAATCTTTATGACAAGGTAACTCTTAGAATAGGCTCAAAAAAAGCAGCACCAATAGTTTTAAAAACTAATCTTGCTTTTCTGCCAACAGATAGTAAAAATCTGGTTTACAGAGTTGTTGAGTTTATGAAAAACAAATATGAAATTAAAGATAATATATATATAGATTTATTTAAAGTAATTCCGGTGGGAGCTGGACTTGCAGGAGGAAGTGCAAATGCGGCAGCAGCAATCAAGGCTATGAACAGACTTTTTAATCTAAACCTCCAAGAAGAGGAAATGAAGGAAATAGGCAAACAATTCGGAGCAGATATTCCGTATTGCATTATGGAGGGAACTATGCTGGCAGAAGGCATTGGAGATATACTTACTCCGCTTTCTAAGTTTCCGGATTGCAGCATAGTGGTTGTAAAACCCTACTTTGGAGTTTCAACAGCCTTTGTGTATAATAATTTAGATTTAGGCAATATAAGAAAAAGACCAGACAATGAATTTTTAAAAGAGGCAATTAAGGAAAAGAATATCAATAAAATATCTGAGAATATGGTTAATGTGCTTGAAGAGGTTACCGTTAAGGAATATCCTATTATTGAAAAAATAAAAGAAGCACTGATTAAGCTTGGAGCAGAAGGTGCAATAATGAGTGGCAGCGGTTCTGCGGTATTTGGAATATTTGAAAACAAGGAAAAAGCAAAAATTGCGGCGATAAGTATGAAAAAACAGAAATACGTTAAATTTGCAAACGCAACAACAGTTTATAACCGAGAAAGGGGATGAATTCATGGAAGCGAGTTTTAGTGTAAACGTTAATGAATATTTGCCTTTAAGGGATGTTGTATTTAATACCCTGAGAGAAGCGATTCTTAAGGGAGAGCTTCCGCCAGGAGAGAGACTTATGGAAAAAACTCTGGCTGAAAGAATTGGTGTAAGCAGAACCCCTATTAGAGAAGCTATAAGAAAGCTTGAGCTTGAGGGGCTTGTTACAATGGTGCCAAGGAAGGGAGCAGAGGTGGCAAAAATAAGTGAAAAGGATATTAGGGATTTGTTAGAAATAAGGGCAACCCTAGAGGCCTTGGCAGTAAAGCTTGCCTGTAAAAAAATAGATGCTGAGGGAATACAGCGACTTGATTTTTTAAAGGATGAATTTATAAAGGCAGCAAAAAAAAGAGATGTTGAGCTTATTATAAAAAAAGATGTTGAATTTCATGATTCTATTTTTAATGCATCTGGGAATGAAAAGCTGATACATATATTAAATAATTTAAGAGAGCAGATTTATCGTTTTAGAGTAAAATATATTCAGGAAATGACAGATTTTCAAGTGCTTATTGATGAGCATGAGGAAATAGTAGAGTCTGTAAAAAGTGGAAATATCCAGAAAGCTGAGGAAATTGCAATCAAGCATATTTCTAATCAGGAGAAAGCTGTAGTTAATATGCTGGATTAATAAAAAAATACAATTTAGAGCTAATCGGCGCGAATAAAATAATTGATATTGGATTTATAAAAACAACAGATTATAATATTTTAGACTAGGAAGGAAATAAAATGGATAACAGACCCATTGGAGTTTTTGATTCAGGCTTCGGAGGACTTACAGTAGCAAAGGGAATTATGAAGCAGCTGAAAAACGAGAAAATAATTTATTTTGGAGACACAGCAAGAGTGCCCTATGGAAGCAAATCAAAGGACACGATAATAAAATATTCAAATCAGATAATTAGATTTTTACTAACAAAGGATGTAAAAGCCATTGTTATTGCCTGTGGTACGGCAAGTGCAATGGCTCTTGATACGGTCAGGGAAAATTATGATATTCCTATTATCGGAATTGTAAGACCAGCAGCAGTTTCTGCAGTAAATAAAACCAAGAATAAGAGAATAGGCATTATAGCTACTGAGGGAACGGTAAGAAGCGGAAGCTATGATGCAGTAATAAAAGAACAGACAGAGGATGTTCAGGTGTTTTCGACAGCTTGCCCGCTTTTTGTTCCGCTTGTAGAAGAGGGATGGGCTGAGGATAAGGTTACATATATGGTTGCACAAAGATATCTTGAAAATCTTTCTGACAAGGCTATAGACACCTTGGTTTTAGGCTGTACACATTATCCTTTGCTTAAAAAGACAATCGGAACAATTATGGGAGAAGAAGTTACGCTGATAAATCCTGCAAATGAAACTGCATTGGTGTTAGAAAAGCTCCTTAACTCAAAGGATATGATGCATCAGGAACAGATACCTGAGCATGAATTTTATGTAAGCGATTTGGCAGAAAAATTTGAAGGCTTTGCAAAACAGATTATTAAAACCTCAACACTGCCCGTAAAACAAATAAATATTGAAAATTACTAAGAGAGAAAAAGATGAAAAAAAACATATTAATTACAATAAAAGGTATGCAAGGAAATACAATTAATGCTGAAGATATTGAGATGAAAACGACAGGAACAATATATGAAAAAAACGGAAAATTTTATATTCAATATACAGATACTGCACTAGATAGTGAAACTGAAACAAAAACCACAGTTAAGGTTCAGCCAGGGAAGGTATCGGTTTCAAGGTTTGGGGGAGCCAATACCCACATGATATTTGAAGAAGGAGTAACGCATTTTACCCCTTATGAAACACCCTTTGGAATTTTTGAGATTATGACGCACACAGAGCAAATTGAGTATAGCTTAGACAAGGAAGAGTTATGGTTGGATTTGAAATATATTCTTGAGGTTAATAAGGTTTCTACTGGAATGGCAAATTTCTCATTAAAAGGAAAAGTGATAGATTAAAAGCTGTAACAGAATTGTAAATCAATAAATCTAAGATTCTATAGTTTATCTGCCGAAATATGATTGTAAGAGAAGAAATTACGGAGATGGTGACTGATATGAAAAAACAAATTATTACAGCAATTTGCATACTTACAATACTAGCACAGGGCTTTGTAACAGCCTATGGAGCTATTGACGGCACAATTTTATCAGAAACAATAACAAACACCTATTTGGCAAAAGAAGTAGGTGTTTCTGTAATTGATAATATCAGATTTACCGATATTGCTGCTAATAACTGGGCTAAGGAACCTGTTTCAAGATTAGGAGCACTAGATATTGTCAAGGGATATAACAATGCATACAGTCCTTCAGGTCGAGTAACTAAGGAAGAGGCACTTGCAATGCTAATAAGATTAATTGGCAGAGAGCAGGATGCAGTGTTAGCAGCAGAAAATATGGCAGCTAATGCAGAGGGAGAAACAGTTACAGAAAGCTGGTCAAAGGGATATATGCAGATTGCAAATCAAATGGGTCTTATTACAGCGGCAGATTATAGAGATTCTATTCAGGAGGATCAGCAAGCACTTGAGGAAACAGCCTTTAGAAAACAAAGTACAGTTTCAAGAGAACAGCTTGCAAAATGGCTGGTTCAAGCTGTTTCTACAATCAATCCAGAACAGCTTCAGCCGGAGTATACTCAGCAGGCGATTTTTCAGTACACTGACTGGAGAAATATGGGAGCAGAGTTCACACCATATATAGAGGTGCTATCTAGGAAGAAAATAATGGTTGGAAGCGGGGGAACTTTTTTACCTAAAAGCTCTCTTACAAGAGCTGAGCTTGCACAGGTAATAAAAAATATGGATTCGGTTTTGTATCAGTCTATGAATATTGAACAAAAAGCTGGTGTTGTAGGTGCAATATTGGAGGACACAGTAAACAATCCTCTTTCAGGCACTGCAAAGAAAAATTTTCTGGTAAGGAATAATACAGGAAATGTAGATAAGCTGGTTTATGAATATAACAGAAATACAGCTAATCAAGTTTCTACTAAGGATGCACCAGTATTTCAGTATGGTCAGATAAGGGGGATGCAGTCTTTAGAGGAAGGCGACGAAATTGAGTACTTAGTTGACAAAGATACCAATGAAATACTATATATAAAGAATAATGGGACAACTGTTCCCAAAAGCGTAACGGGAATTCTTCAGCCGATTAATTCGCTTGAAGAGGGACTAATAAGTGTTAAAACAACTACAGGAGCAGTGTTTTCCTATCCGCTTAGAGACGGTCTTTTTGATTTAACTCAGCAGGTTATAGTTATTGGAAAGGATACTATAAAACTTGAAAACGCACCAGTAAACAGCAAGGTTACGCTGACTATTAAAAATAATATTGTGGTTAACATTGAGCATATTGGAAATAATACAGTATATTCTGAAATAAGTGGGATTGTTAAGGAGAACAACCCTGAATTTTCTTATATCACAATTATAGATTGGAATGGAAATGAGATTACTAAAAGCTATCAAAAATCTTCTTTACTAGTAGAAAAACAGAATTATTATGATGAATCAGACGAAATTGGTTATATTGATGAAATGTTTCCAGAATATAGCTTTGACGGAAGAGATGCCTTTGCTGAAGACATTGAAGCAGGAGATATAGTTCACATGAGAATTGACACTCAGAACAGAGATTATGTAACAATGATTAGTGCTAAAACAAACTATATTGCCAGGCATGGAACTATTAGAGATATAGCCTATAAAGGTGCAGAGGGTGCCAGTGTTGTAGTGGTTAATGACGATGGCTCGGTGGGAAGCTTTAATCTTGAATCGACAACTCCGATATTAAAGGGAGGAAAAAATGTTGGCATATTGAACCTGATAGCAGGCGATAGCGTGAGAATGCTTATTAATCAGGCAGTATTACAGCCGGGAACACTTAAAGAAACGGTCAAGGAAATGGTAATAGACGTTCAAACAAGTAATTATGCTAATGTTTATAAGGGGCAGCTAGGCATTATTAATAATACCCAGCAGACGCTTTCAATTTATAATACGTATAATTTGTCAAATACAGGCTGGAGTAATTATCAAGCAGCAAAGTCGCTGGATATTTCAGGAAGAGATATAGAGTATTATCAAGACGGCAAAAGGATTTCTTTAGATTATGCAGCCAAATATTTAACGAATGAGGATACTGAGGCATATATAGTAACCTCTGATTATTATGGAGCTGAAAAGGTGGAAAAGGTTACCTTTAGAAGTGGAAGAGATTCCGTTCTCTCACCTTCAAATATTACCTATTCTAATGGAATTGATAAGCTTGCTTTGCTAACCCAGGGAGGTACTATTGGAATGGACCTTGGTACAATTGTTATAAAGAATGGGAAAATTTTGCAGGCAGGAAATGTTGTAGCTCCGGATTATGCACAAATTGTTCTTAATGGTGGAGCAAAGGCTGCGATTATAAATATCAAGGCTGAGCCTAACAATGATGCAGTTTCAGTATTTAGGGGCAGGATACAGTCAGTTGAGGATGGACAAAGCTTCCAGGTTCAATCTCATGCAGTATTGCTTGCTATGGAATGGATTTATTCACCGATACCAAGAATTTTTGAAATAGATTACAATACCAGAGTTATTACTGAGGAAGGGCTTATTGGCTTAGAGGAATTTATTGATTACTCTGAGCTCTCAAAGGTGGATGAGGTCTATACAATTATTGCAGAAGGAACCAAGGCTTCCTACCTTGTTCAGAATCCTTATGCCAAGGAAGGCGTAAAGGGTGAGATATATACCTCTGATAACGGAAAGGCAATGATAAAGGATGTTACGGTTTATTCGAGTGAGGATAAAAAATGGTCACTGTTAAGCTTAACAAACAGCTATGCAGAAATTTTATTTGAAGAAAATACCGTTATTTTGAAAAACAATAAGGTAATATCACCTGGTGAGCTGGAAAAGGGTGATGTGATAAGAGTAATGACTACAGAGGATTTAGCAGAAAAGCTTATGCTTACACAGGATAGAACGGTAAGCGGAGCAATAGTATTTGTAGAAAAATAATGAGGTGATATTTATGAAAAAATCAGTTTTATTCGGGGTTTTATTAGCATTAATATTTAGCTTTAACAGTGTAGCCTTTGCTGATGACGGTGGGGTAATGGGAACATTTGGAGGAATTTCTGAGGGAACCAATCTGCCTTATACTATGGATAAGTATGTGGACTCGAAAATTAAAGCACAAACAGTATTTGCATATAAGGAGATGGTTTTTTTATCAGGTAAGCCCGTTGAGTGTACCGGAACAATAACTGTTGTTAAGGGAGCGCCGGATTACTTGAAATCACCTACAGGAACCTATACAGAAAAGTATACAATAGATGCACAAAGTGTTGATGGCAATACGGTTATTGACAGAGTGCTTAATCTTACGACTGCCTATAGAGTTGTTGAGGGAGATTTTAAAAGACAGATAGTCAGAAACTCTCAGGTTACAAGATGGAATGAAACTATAACCTCTGAGGGAGTAGATTATTCTTTAAATGAAGCAGCATCAACCTTTTCAAAGTCCTCAATGGAGGATTTAACTCCAGGAGTGAGCTATTATGATACTACGGTTTCTTATCATGCAGAATATGATGTGGATGGAGCACTTCCTATAGTTGTTATTAGTGATGGTAATATATATGGCTTTTCACAGCCATGGTCAAAGGTAGAAGCTCAAACCCTTAGAATGGAAATATCAAAAGACGGAGGAGCTGATTTTGATACTATTGTAGAGCTCAAGCCTTTTATGGAGGCAAAAAAAACAATGTATTATAATGAAGCAAACCCATACCCGATAAGCTTTGGGGGGACATTTAACCAAAGGCTTGAGAGAGAGGCAACTCTTTCATATCGCATACTGGCTTCAAAGCAGGCATTAACAAGCAGTGAAAAAAGCGGAACTAGAATTATTTCTCCTGCAAAGGAAATTGAAAAGCTTCCTATTCCAGAAAATCTTGATTTTCTTATAGGGCACTGGGCAGAAGAGGATATTAAGAAAATGTATAGTCTGGAGATATTTGATGACCTTCCAAATGAAGGAATGCAGTTTCAAGCAATGCAGAGAGGGAATTTTGTAAAAGCGCTTTGTCTTGCAATGAATATTAGTACAGAAAAATATGAAAAAATAACAAGAACCTCACCGGTAGTATTTGGAGATGTGCCAACAAACCATCCTTTATACAAGTATATAATGGCAGCCTATGATGCTAAACTGATAAAAGGAAATGGGGAGCAATTTGGCGTGGATGTTCCAATTAACCGACAGGAGGCCTTTACAATTTATATAAGAGTAATCGGACTGGAAAGATTAGGTGTTTCTAATAGTCCACAGACACCCTTTGTAGATGATGCAAAAATTGCCTCTTGGGCAAAAAAAGAAATTATGGCAGGTTATAAGCTTGGGATAATAAAAGGTAATACAGATGGCAAGCTTCTTCCTACACAATGGATTTCAAAGGCAGAGGCGGCAGCAATTATCAACAGATTGATTGGCTATCTGAGAGAAGAAATAGCAGTTGACTACAGATATTAATGAGTATACTTTGATGTTTGTTGAAAATATAACATAATAAAACTGTAACACAATAAATATCAAACAAGATATTTTATATGGTATAATTTAACCAATGAAGTAAGTTTGCTGCTTCTTTACGAGGAGAACTTGCTTCAAAAATTTGTGGGTACTTAAGTATTCAATAATGGCAAAGGGCTAGCTCTTAGACTTGGGCTTGTAGAAAGCCCAAAAGAAGAATGCTTTTTGTCCGTAGCAATAAAAATATAATTAACGGAGGGAATAAATTGAAAAAATTATTTACAGCATTAATAATGGTTGCGTTGATACTAAGCTTGCCAGCAACAGCCTTGGCAGCAGAGCCAACAGCAGCTGATTATCAGAGAATGTTTGGTGAGGTATTGGAGTTTGTAAAGGATGGATATGCGTTTGGCGATGAATTAACGGAGAAGGAGCTGTTTGAAGCTGCAATGAAGGGTATGTTTGATCAAATAGACCCTTATTCAGAATTTCTTACACCTGAAGAGGGCGAAGCCTTTTCAAACTCTCTTCAAAGTGCGTACGTTGGGATAGGTGTTGTATTAAAGCAAACCAATGAGTATGTGAGTGTAGCTAAGGTTTTTCCAGAGTCTCCTGCAGAAAAAGCAGGGGTGCAAAAGGGCGATTACTTTATTAATGTCGATGGACAAGATACAATGGGATTTACTCCATCACAAATTCAAGGCTTGGTACTTGGAGAAGAAGGAACTGAGGTTACAATTGTATTTGGAAGGGGAGGCACAAGCTATACGGCAACTATTGTCAGAGGCAGAGTTAATGCTCCTTCTGTAGAAAGTGCAGATATAAAAGAATTAATGCCAAAGCTGACTGATGAGCAGTCAAAGAAAATTGGTTATATTGCAATAACGAGCTTTTCTGATGAAACAGACAAGGAATTTAAAAAGGAAATTGAAAGAATCAAAGCAAAGGGTATTAACCAGCTGGTATTAGACCTAAGAGATAATGGCGGTGGCTATGTTTCGACAGCAGTAGAGGCCGCAAGAGAAATAATTCCAAAAGGACAAATCGTATCCTTTGTAAATTCACAAAACCAAAAGAAGTCCTATAACTCCAGCTTGGAGAATCCACCATTTGAAATAGTAGCATTGATAAATGAAAACTCTGCATCTGCAACAGAATTTGTAGCTGCGGCTATTCAAGATTCAAAGGTTGGTAGCTTAGTGGGGGAGACAACTTACGGAAAAGGTGTTAGCCAGTTTTATTTTACTTATCAATTTGGCTATGATATCAAGCTTACAATGGAGGAGTTTTTTTCCAGAGATAATAAAAAAATTCACGAGATAGGAGTAACTCCGGATTATTATGTAGAGATACCGGATTTTCTTGTTGGGACTACCCGTTATTACATCAATGATACAAATGAAAGTGTTAAAAACATAGAACAAATACTTAAATATCTTGGCTATGATATAGCTGAACCAGATGATTTCTTTGATTTAAATACCTTTGAAGCCTTAAAAATTTTCCAGAGAAATAATAAGCTTTATCCTTATGGGGTTTGCGACCTTACAACACAAAACAAGCTGAATGATGCGTTATATAATTCAATAGAAGCATATGACCCACAATTATCTAAAGCAGTCAGCCTTATTTTAGACAAAACAGAGAAATAATATTTAGCCCTTGACTTATAAGACGGCTAATAATAAAATATAAGAGTTGTAAATTTCAGAGAAACTTATAATAATTATTTGCGAGGTGAAAAGGCATGGAAACAAAGTACATTTTCGTTACTGGCGGGGTTGTGTCAGGACTTGGAAAGGGAATTACAGCAGCATCCTTGGGAAGACTATTGAAAGCAAGAGGGCTCAAGGTCACAATACAGAAATTTGATCCGTATATTAATATTGATCCTGGTACTATGAGTCCATATCAGCATGGAGAAGTGTTTGTAACTGAAGATGGTGCAGAGACTGACCTTGACCTTGGACATTATGAAAGATTTGTAGATGAAAATCTTGGACAATATAGCAATGTTACAACTGGAAAGGTGTATTGGTCTGTTTTAAACAAAGAAAGAAAGGGTGAATTTCTTGGAGCAACAGTTCAAGTAATTCCTCATATTACAAATGCAATTAAGGAAAGAGTATATAGAGCAGGAAAAAGTGTTCAATCTGATATAGTTATTACAGAAATTGGCGGAACGGTTGGTGATATTGAAAGCCTTCCTTTTCTTGAGGCAATAAGACAGGTTGCCTCAGAGGTAGGTAGAGAAAATGTTATATATATGCATGTTACGCTGATTCCATTTTTGAAGGCTTCTCAAGAAATGAAAACAAAGCCTACACAGCACTCTGTTAAGGAGCTACGTTCAATTGGTATTCAGCCAGATGTATTGGTTTGCAGAACTGAGCAACCATTATCAGAGGATATGAAAGAAAAAATGGGACTTTTCTGTAGCGTTTCTAAGGAAAATGTTATTCAAAATATGGATGCAGCCTCCTTATATGAAGTTCCATTAATGCTAGAAAAAGAAGGACTTGCAAAGATTGTATGCAAAAAATTTGGTATTAAGGATACTAAGCCTGATTTAGAGGAATGGCATGCAATGCTGGCAAAGGAAAGAGCTAGAAAAAATAAGGTAAAGATTGCACTTGTAGGTAAATATGTTGAGCTTCACGATGCATATATTTCTATAGTAGAGTCACTTTATCATGCAGGAATTTTCCATGAAACAAATGTAGAGGTAATGTGGATTAATTCAGAAGAGGTTACGCAGGAAAATGCAAAAACCTTACTTGCAGAGGCTAATGGCATATTAGTGCCAGGAGGCTTTGGTGAAAGGGGAATTGAAGGTAAAATCACCGCTACAAGATATGCAAGAGAAAATAAAATACCGTTTTTTGGAATTTGTCTTGGAATGCAGTGTGCAGTGATTGAATTTGCAAGAAATGTACTTAAGCTTTCAGATGCACATAGCTCCGAATTAGATTCAAATACAAGCAATCCTGTTATTGATTTAATGCCTGAGCAAAAGGATATTGATGAAATGGGAGGAACTATGCGATTAGGAGCTTATCCATGTAAGGTGGAGAAAGATACCTTTGCATATCGTGCCTATTCAGAAGATTTAATATATGAAAGACATAGACACAGATATGAGTTTAATAACGAGTATAGAGATGCTTTGGTAAGCAAGGGCTTAACAATCTCAGGCCTGTCACCGGACGGAAGATTGGTTGAAATGGTTGAGATAAAAGAGCATCCATGGTTTGTAGGAGTACAATTCCACCCGGAATTCAAATCCAGACCTAATAGATGCCATCCTTTATTCAGAGATTTTATTGGAGCAAGTATAAAATAATAACATAATAGAGAGGCTCTTTTGCAATAATTGGAGTTGAATCCATTTGAATTCAGCTCCATTACTGCATTTAGGGCTGGATTAATGTTTATGATGAAGTAATTATAGAAAAAAGTTCATACACTTACTTTTATAAATTATTTCCTATATATGTTTTATTAATAGCTTCATCTATTCGTTTTATTATCTCAAACTAAGTCTCATTCTGGGTATATCCAATAAAAACCCAAGGGTCATAAATAAATATAATCAAGCTAAAATTCTGACTGTGATAGTTAAGCTTTCAAAAAAAAGAGCGTAAGCTCTTTTTTTGCGGGTATTTTATTTTGCTTGACCTTTTATTGACATAATGTACATTCCGGCTAATTCAACCTTAACCTGTTTTTTAACTTGAAGCTCTTTAAAAACCTTCTCATCACATAGAAGAGTTGCTATTTTAGGACCTATTTTAGCCTTTACTAAAGGTACTTTCCTAAACTTTAAGTAGAACGGAACCTGATCCTGAACAATCTTAGGCAGATTAGATTCTGAAATTTTCATTTTTTTCTTATCAATTACAAGAATTGAAGTGGTCATCTTGCTTTGATCAATTAAGGACTTCTGACTGTCAGCCTTTAATTGCATTTTTCTTCCAAAATAATATAAAACTCCAATTATAACAGCTACTATTGCAAGTACTATTAGTAGTATATGATACCAATGCATATTATTCCTCCTAAGTATTAAAGCGTTTTGAAAAAATATTATAAAAGCATAGCTCAATTTAGAGCGTACTCTTTATTTTACCACGGAATTACAAAAAATCAACCCATTTCAGAATACATTTGCTGAACAATTTGCTGAACATACTGAGCACTTTTTTTCTTGTCCTCATCATTTAGGGTATCAAGATATATAGGCGCTGCAAAGCTCAATTGTATTCTGGCAGATTTTACTTTGAAGCCGTTTTTTCCATATAAATCTTCAGTTCCCTTTAATGCAAAGGGGATGATTGGAGAATTTGATTTTTCTGCCAGCTTCAAGCTTCCTTGTTTAAAGGGGAGCAAAGCTTCACCTCTGCTTCTTGTACCTTCGGGGAAAATTACTAAGGATTCACCCCTTTGCAGCTTTATTACCCCAGCTTTGATTATTTCAACAGCCTGTCTTACATCCTCACGCTGAAGAAAAAGACAGTCCATTAATATCATTACCTGACTAATAAAGGGTACTTTTTTAAGACTTGCCTTAGCAATAAATGCAATAGGAAAGGGAATGTATTTAGCGAGTAAGGGAATATCCATTGCACTTTTATGGTTTCCAACAAAAAGATAGCCCTTGCCTGTGTTTAGAGGAATATTTTCTAAACCCTTAACCTCGACCTTTGAACTGGTAACAATAAATAAGAGTGTTCCGGCTAATACACCGATAAAATGACTTATTTTATAACGAAGCTTCATAGAGAAGCCACCAACCAAAAAGCCGATTAATACCAACGGAAAGGTCAAAAGAAGAAATAATATAAATAGAATTAATAAGATAATTGCTTGAATCATAAGTCACCTTCTAAATATTAGTGTTTTCTGAAGCATCTGTTCTGCCATATAAGACGGATATATCAAGCAGTGCTTTTGTAAGCTCAACTGAAAGCATATCCGGATTATATCGGTATTGCCAATTATTTAGGGTTGTACCTGGAGTATTCATTCTACAAGAACTATCCTGCGATAAAATATCCTGAAGAGGTACGATTGCCATTTTTGAACTGGAGGAAAAACAAGCTCTTACAAAATCCCATGAAACGCAGTTTCCATCCGTATTAAAATATCTACGGAACTTATCCTGACTTTGAGAGCTTGCCTTTAAATACCATCCAAGGCTTGTGTCATTATCATGTGTTCCAGAATAGCAGATGCTATTATAGCAATGATGATGTGGAAGATAATCGTTATCTTCAATATTTTCAAAAGCAAATTGTAGTATCTTCATTCCAGGGAAGGCAAAGCTATCTCTAAGCTCACGCACAGAATCCGTAATAATTCCTAAATCCTCAGCAATTATAGGAAGGTTATTGCCAAGAGCAGCTTCTAAAGCCTTAAAGAGTTCTTTATCAGGGCCCTTTGTCCAAGAACCGTTAATTGCATTAGGTGAGCCAAAGGGAATAGCCCAGCAGGCTTCAAAGCCTCTGAAGTGGTCAATCCTTAAATAATCCGTATACTTTAAACCATAGCGTATTCTGCTAATCCACCATTTGTAATTCTCTTGTCGGTGATAATCCCAATTATAAAGAGGATTACCCCATAATTGACCGATTTCGGAAAAGTAATCAGGAGGCACACCTGCGACAAAGGAAGGATTGCCCTTTGAGTCCAATAAGAATAACTCCTTTGATGCCCATACGTCAGCACTATCAAAGGAAACAAAAATTGGAATATCCCCAATAATTTGTATTTGCTTGCTATTTGCATATTGCTTTAAGGAATTCCATTGAATATTAAAAATAAATTGAATAAACTTATAAAAGCGTACCTGTTCCTCAAGAATTGATGCCCATTTCTGCTTGGCTTCTTTGTTAGGAAAGGCAATTTCATTTGGCCATTGGGTCCATATTTCGCCATTATGTGCATCCTTTAAAGACATAAAAAGCGCATAATCTTCAAGCCAAAAAGCTTCAGCACTGCAAAAAATTATAAAATCCTTTTGCAGAGGATGCTCGGGCTGTGATTGAAACCTATTAAAGGCTTTATTTAAAATAGAAAACTTATAGTTTATTACAGGGCCATAATCAATTTTCAAGGCATCCCATAAAGGCATATCACAAAAATCCTCTTTAGACAAAAAGCCTTGTTCAATAAGTTTTTGAGGGCTGATTACCAAGGGCTGCCCTGCAAAAGCTGAAAAAGCTTGATAAGGGGAATCGCCATAGCCGGTATGACCTAGGGGAAGTATTTGCCAAAGTGACTGGCCAGCGGCTTCTAAAAAATCAATAAAAGCATAGGCATAGCTACCGAGGTCACCTATTCCATATTCACTAGGAAAGGAGGTGGGGTGCAATAATACACCACTTTGTCGTAATGGTAAAACCGTCATTTGCTGCTCCATATAAAACTCCTTTACAATAAATAATGATTAATATTCTAAACTAAATTATTCAAGCATTTGATGCTTGAGATCATAGAGCTCTTTTGAGAGATTAATAATAACAGTTTGAGGATTAACCAAACGCCTTGACTCATCCCAAAGCGTAGAAAGCTCTTTTTCACAATTTGCTTTTATGTCAAAGGTTTCAGGAGACTTATATACACATTTTCCGTTAATAAAAATCGGAATAAGCAAGGAACGAAGAGTAAAGGTACCAGGCTCAAGCTTTTTCTTTTTCCAAGTGTTCTGTGGGTCAAATAATACTATAGGTGAGCTTTCTGCATAGACTTCATGCTCTAATGCTATTAAATCAGCAATTATTTTTCCGGATTCCTTTCCGTATATTCTGTAAATTTTTTTGTTTCCAGGGTTAGTTACCTTATCAGGATTTTCTGAAATTTTTATTTTAGAAATATATTCATCGCCTGATTTTATGGCAGCAAGCTTATAAACTCCACCAAAGGAGGGACAGCCCTTAGAGGTAATAAGGTGAGTTCCCACGCCCCAAAGGGTAATTTGAGAGCCTTGAAGCTTCAAATCGCGAATCAAATATTCATCCAAATCACTTGAAGCGCTAATTATTGCATCCTTAAAGCCTGCTTCATCCAACATCTTGCGTGCCGTTTTTGATAAATAAGAGAGGTCTCCGCTATCAAGCCTTATTCCGTAAGACTTTGAATTAATGCCTTTTTCCTTAAGCTCTTGAAATACCTTGATAGCATTTGGAACGCCAGATCTTAAGGTATCATAGGTATCCACCAATAACAGACATGCGTCGGGATATAATTCGGCATATTTTCTGAAGGACTCTATTTCCGAATCAAAGCTCATAACCCAGCTATGAGCATGGGTGCCTTTTACGGGTATTTTGAATTTCTTTCCAGCAAGAACATTAGAGGTTGCGTCACAGCCTCCTATTACAGCGGCTCTTGCGCCAAGAACGCCGGCATCAGGGCCCTGAGCACGACGAAGTCCAAATTCTAAAACTGCATCAGAGCCTGCAGCCCATTTGACACGAGAGGCTTTAGTAGCAATTAAGCTTTGGTGGTTAAAGATATTTAATAGAGCAGTTTCGATTAGCTGCGCTTGAAAAATAGGAGCAATTACCTTTAATATTGGTTCATTAGGAAAAATAATCGTTCCTTCTTCAACTGAATAAATATCACCTTCAAAGCGGAAATTTTTTAGGTAATCAATAAAATCAGGGCTAAACACATTGAGGGATTTTAAATAATCAATATCCTCTGATGAAAAGCACAGGGAATTAATGTATTCAATTATCTGCTGCAAGCCTGCGGCAACAGAAAAGCTGCCCTCATGAGGATTTGAGCGAAAAAAAAGATCAAAAACTACAATCTGGTCTGCTTTGTTGTTTTTGAAGTAGCCTTGCATCATTGTTAGCTGATAAAAATCAGTTAAAAGGGTTAAATCATAATTCATATCCATACCGTCCCTTCTTATTTCTTCTATAAAATAGTGTATAACATTTACAAAAAACTAGCAAGACAATAAGACATAAGTACTAGGTGAAAAAGCACTAAAAATATTGATAAATACAAGTATTATATGTATAATATTACATGAGGAAATTGATTTTTGTAAAACAAAGATATGGATTGTATATAAGCACTTATATTTTTGCTTTATAATTAGTAAAGCGCTCGCAATGACATTATTGCGGTTGAATAGGAAAGTCCGTCTGGGGAGACACTACCGGAGGTTATTAAATTGACAAAATTGGCTATATTTTTTCAGAGTATTCCTTTTGCAATAAGTTTAAGCAAGAATGTTTCGTTTGGAACAGTTCTTTTTTTCTGTGCTTTAATAGTAATTATAGCTTCGGCTATAATATGTTTGCAAAGCAAAAAAAAGCATAAGCTGGAAAAAGAATATAAAAAAGCAAAGGGAAGCCTTGAGGAAAGCATGATAGAGCTTGAATCAGCTAATCTTCAGCTAATTGCAAGTGAAGAGGAGCTACATAGACAGTTCCTTGAAATTCAAGAGCAAAAAGAAAAGCTTCGTTTAAGCAAGGAAAGATACAAGCTTGCCATAGAGGGAGCAGAGGTGGGAATATGGGAGTATGATGTAGCAGAAAAAAAGGTTTATACATCAAAAAAAGGCAAAGAAATATTGGGAAGACAGGATATTGAAGGCAATATTTTAACTCCAAAGCAAATAAAGGAGATTGTTTTAGATGGTGATTTCGAAGAGCTTATAGAAAAATACTGCAGGCATATAGACAATAAAACAGACACCATAGAAGCCAGAATAAGAATTCGGGTACAAAAAGATAAGTATGCATGGGTTAACGTAAGGGGAAAGGCATTAAGAGATGAATCGGGCAGGGCATTAAGACTTGCAGGATCAATTACTAATATTAACAAGGAAATTTTAGCAGAAGCCAAGATTAAAAAGCTGGCTTATTATGATGCACTAACAAATTTACCAAATAGAGCATATTTTAATCTGATTATGGAAGAATATATTAATGAGAGTAAATATGAAAAATTTGCAATTATTTTGATTGATTTGGATAACTTCAAATCTATTAACGATTCTATGGGACATAGCTTTGGAGATGAGATAATTGATAAAGCAGCCAAAAAAATTGAAAAGCATTTAGTTAATAATGAGCTTCTTATAAGGTTTGGCGGAGATGAATTTGTAATTGTGGTGCCAGGAGTAAAGACCAATAAAGAGATAAAGCAGATGGCAGAGGATATTCTTGCGGAGTTTGAAATGCCATTTTATAATGAGGATTTAACCTTCCATATTACCTTAAGTATGGGAATTGCAACCTATCCTTATGATGGTGAAAAGTCAGAAGAGCTTCTAAAGCATGCAGATATGGCATTATATGATGTTAAGGTTAATGGTAAAAATGCTTATAAAATGTTTTCCTTTGAGCTGGACGAACAGTTCAACCAAAGGATTAATATGGAAAGAGATTTAAGAAAGGCAATTGAAAATAATGAGTTTGAATTATATTATCAACCAAAGCTGGATTTAAAAATGGAAAGAGTTTATGGCTTTGAAGCATTAATAAGGTGGATTCATCCAGAAAAAGGAATTATTTCTCCTTTGGATTTTATTCCATTGGCAGAAGAAACAGGCTTGATAATTCCAATTGGAGAATGGGTTATCCGAGATGTTGTTGAGCAGCTTAAAAAGTGGAATTCAAGCGGACTTTATAATATGACAATTGCTCTTAACTTATCACCAAAGCAATTTAAGGGAGTATACCTGTTAGAGCTTTTTAATAGTATAAAGGAAGATCAGCAGATAGACATGTCAAGACTTGAAGTCGAGATAACAGAATCGACAGCGCTTGAAAATATTGATTCGGCTATTTTTATACTTGAAGAACTGAAGAAGCTTGGGGTAAAGGTTGCGCTTGATGATTTTGGTACAGGATATTCTTCTTTGAATTATCTTACGCAGCTACCGATTGATTATATAAAAATAGACAAGCAGTTTATTAACGATACAATTAAGCAAAAATCTGGAGAAGCAATTATTAAATCAGTTATTGAGCTGGCACATGCATGTAATTTTAAGGTTATTGCAGAGGGAGTGGAAACTGCTAGTCAGATGGAATTTCTTGGAAAAGAAAACTGTGATATGGTTCAGGGATATTATATTAGCGAGCCGCTTCCTGTAGATAGGGCAATTGAGCTGGCAGTAATGAAGTATTAGAAGAATTTTGTTTACTTAAGCTAAAAGGAAGCCCTTTCAATGAAAATAAGCAAACTTGTGAACCGAAAGCAAATAGAAAAGGGTGAGCATCAAGTGTTTATAGTAGAAGGACTTCCTTACAAAATGCCTATTTATAAGGAGTGTATTGAGATTAGGGGTTTACAAAAGAGCTTTAAATCGTTATAATAAAACATTGAAATATTATGTTACTTTAGCCTGCGGGCTATAATGATAGATTTGTGAGGAGGCAATCCAGTGTACGAAAAGGTATCTACGAATTTGAACTTTGTCGAAAGAGAAAAGAAGGTCTTGGACTTTTGGCGTGAAAACAATATTTTTGAAGAAAGCATTAAAATAAAAAAAGACGGGCCTACATTTACGTTTTATGACGGACCGCCAACAGCAAATGGTATGCCTCATATTGGACACGTGCTGACGCGTGTTATTAAGGACATTATCCCAAGATATAGAACTATGAAGGGAAGCAAGGTTCTTAGAAAGGCGGGCTGGGATACGCATGGGCTGCCAGTCGAGTTAGAGGTAGAAAAGCTATTAGGCCTAGATGGAAAAGAACAGATTGAAGAATATGGACTTGTACCGTTTATTGATAAATGCAAGGAAAGTGTATGGAAATACAAAGGGCTTTGGGAAGATTTTAGTGGTACAGTTGGTTTTTGGGCAGATATGGATAATCCGTATGTGACATATCATAATGACTACATTGAATCTGTATGGTGGTCCTTAAAGCAGATTTGGGAAAAGGATTTGCTTTATAAAGGTCATAAGATTGTACCATATTGCCCACGCTGCGGTACGCCTTTATCTAGTCATGAGGTAGCACAGGGCTATAAGGATGTCAACGAAAAATCAATGGTTGCAAAGTTTAAGAGTGTTGATATGGAAAACACTTTTTTCCTTGCGTGGACAACTACTCCATGGACCTTGCCTTCAAATGTTGCGCTTGCGGTTAATCCTCAGGAGGAGTATGTTAAGGTTAAGGAAAACGGTGAGTTTTATATAATGGCTAAGGAACTAGTTGTAAGCATTTTAGGAGAAAATCACGAAATTGTAGAAACCTACAAGGGAAAAGATTTGGAATATATGCATTATGAGCCATTATTTGACTTTGTAAATCCAACAGAAAAAGCATTTTATGTAACCTGTGCAGATTTTGTAACCTTATCAGATGGTACAGGTATTGTACATATTGCACCAGCCTTTGGTGAGGATGATTCAAGAGTGGGTAATGCCTATAAGCTGCCGTTTGTACAATTGGTTGATGGCAAGGGCGAATTTACAGAAGAAGCACATTTGTGGACAGGTGTTTTCGTAAAGGAAGCCGATAAGGATATTATTGAGTATCTTGATTCTGTAGGAAAAATGAAAAAAGTTCTAGATTATGAGCATTCATATCCGCACTGCTGGAGATGCGATACACCACTTCTTTATTATGCAAGAGAATCCTGGTTTATTAAAATGACGGCGGTTAAAAGCCAACTGATAGAGAATAATAAAAAAATAAACTGGCTGCCTGAAAATATTGGAAAAAAACGTTTCGGAGACTGGTTGGAGAATGTTATTGATTGGGGAATAAGCAGGGACAGATACTGGGGAACACCTCTTAATATTTGGGAGTGCGAATGCGGACACAGACATGCTATTGGAAGCATTGCTGAGCTTAAGGAAATGAGCGATAATTGTCCTGAGGATATTGAGCTTCACAGACCATATATTGATGAAGTACATATTAATTGTCCAAAATGTTCTGCAAAAATGACAAGAGTAACTCCTGTAATTGATTGCTGGTATGATTCAGGTGCAATGCCATTTGCACAATGGCACTATCCTTTTGAAAACAAGGAGATTTTTGAAGATAATTTTCCAGCGGATTTTATTAGCGAGGCGGTTGACCAGACTAGAGGCTGGTTCTATTCCTTACTAGCTATTTCAACCTTGCTATTTGACAAGCCTGCATATAAAAACGTTATTGTATTAGGTCTTGTACAAGATGAAAACGGACAGAAGATGTCAAAATCTAAGGGTAATGCAGTTGACCCCTTTGAAGCGCTTAACAAATACGGAGCGGATGCAATTCGTTGGTATTTTTATAATAACAGCGCACCATGGCTGCCAAATCGATTTTATGATGATGCAGTAGTTGAAGGACAGAGAAAGTTTATGGGTACCTTCTGGAATACCTATGCGTTCTATGTATTATATGCAAATATTGATAAGTTTAATCCTATGGATTATAAACTAGAATATGAAAAATTGTCCTTGATGGATAAATGGTTATTATCAAAGCTTAACACTCTTGTTAAGACGGTAGACCATAATTTAGAAAACTATAGAATTACGGAATCCTCAAGAGCTATTGAAGCTTTTGTAGATGATTTAAGTAATTGGTATGTAAGAAGAAGCAGAGAGCGTTTCTGGCAAAAGGATATGCCACAGGATAAAATAAATGCTTTTATGACCTTATATGAAGCGCTTGTAACCCTTGCAAAGGTTGCAGCACCTTTTGTACCTTTTATGACAGATGATATTTATAAAAACCTTGTTGCAAATATAGATAAACAAGCACCTAAGAGTATTCATTTATGTGATTTCCCAGTTGCAGATAATACTAGGATTGATGAAAAGCTTGAAGAGCAAATGGACTTAGTGCTTAGAGTAGTAGTTGCAGGAAGAGCTTGTAGAAATTCTGCAAATATAAAGAACAGACAACCGCTTGCAAAAATGCACGTAAAATCAGATATTAGCTTGGATAAGGATTATGAAGAAATCATTATGGAGGAGCTCAATGTAAAGGCAGTCATATTCTCAAATGATTTATCAGAGTTTACTACATATCTGTTTAAGCCACAATTAAGGACAGTCGGACCAAAATATGGCAAGTCCTTAAACCAGATAAGAGAATATCTTGCAAATGTAGACGGCAATAAAGCAATGGCTGAGTTAGAAGCAGAGGGAGCTTTAAGCTTTGATGCAAATGGCGAGAAGGTGCAGCTTACAAAAGAGGATCTCTTGATTGAATCAACTAAACAGGAAGGCTTTGAGACAGTGTCGGATAAAGAGCTTACGGTAGTAATTGATACAAACCTTACAGCAGAGCTAATTGAAGAGGGTTTTGTAAGAGAGATTGTAAGTAAAATTCAGACAATGAGAAAAGAAGCAGACTTTGAGGTTACGGATCATATTGAGTTTTTATATAAGGATAACCAAAGATTAGAAAAAATTATTGAAGAAAACAAAGCTCAAATCGCTGAGGAGACACTTGCTGATAATATTGCTGCAGGAGATAGTGCTTCAGGGTATACAAAAAACTGGCAAATTAATGGTGAGGATGTAGTTTTCACAGTAATTAAAAAATAAAATATTTTTATTAAACTAGACAGTTTAGGTATGATAGAGATAAGAAAAATAATAATAGCCCCGCAAGCTTTTGCAGGGCTATTATTATACGAAAAATTAGCTTGCCCTTGTTATGCACCTAGTTTCTCTTGGAAACTTCAATAGCCAGAGGCTATTGTTTTTTGTTTTTTTATAAGCTATAATGTTTTTAAGCTAATTTAAGAAAACTTACTTCTATTATTGAGAGATGAATTATTTCTAAAATCAGAAGGTGTTTTTTGGATTTTTATTTAAAGTGGATTAAGACTTGATATTATGAGCAGATTGAAGAAAGAAGTATATGGACAAATAATATATAAAAATAGCTATTTTGTGAATGGAGGAGCAGGATGAACAGACTTAATGTAACAAAAGAAGCCTTTAAAAACGAAGTATTAGAGAACATAAAGATAATGTTTAGGAAAACAATAGACCAGGTTACAGAGGAACAAAAATATCAGGCAGTTTCTTATGTAATAAGAGATATAATAGTTGATGAGTGGATTGAAACTCATAATACCTATGAAAAGGATGATGTTAAAACCGTATATTATTTATCTATGGAATTTTTGACAGGAAGAGCACTTGGAAATAATATTATTAATCTTGGTGTCGATAAGCTTGTAAAGGAAGCCTTAGATGAGCTTGGTTTGGATTTGAATTTACTTGAGGATCAGGAGCCTGATGCAGGCTTAGGAAACGGAGGCTTAGGAAGACTCGCGGCATGCTTTTTGGATTCATTGGCTACACTTGAGTATCCTGCGTATGGCTGCGGTATTCGTTATCGTTATGGAATATTTGAACAGAAGATTATTGATGGATATCAGTTTGAAAAGCCAGATGAATGGCTGAAAAATGGTAATCCCTTTGAGATAAGAAGAGATGATTATGGCGTAGAGGTTAAGTTCGGAGGAGATGTAAGGGTAATTAAGCAGGAGGATGGAAGAGAAAAGTATATTCATGAAAACTATCAGTCTGTAAAAGCAATACCCTATGATATTCCTATAATTGGGTATAATAATAATACTGTAAACACTTTGAGAATATGGGATGCTGAAGCAATACAAAGCTTTGATCTTAAGTCCTTTGACAGAGGGGATTATAATAAAGCGGTAGAGCAGCAGAATCTGGCTAAAACTATTGTAGAGGTGCTTTATCCGAACGATAATCATTATCAAGGCAAGGAATTAAGGCTTAAGCAGCAATATTTCTTTATTTCTGCATCTATACAAAGAGCAGTAATTAAGTTTAAGCAGACCAATTCGGACATAAGACAATTGCCAGAAAAGGTTGTATTTCATATTAACGATACTCATCCATCCTTAACAATACCTGAGCTTATGAGGGTATTAATGGATGAGGAGGGCTTGGAGTGGAGTGTGGCATGGGGAATTGTTAAAAAAACCTGTGCATATACAAACCATACAATTATGTCAGAGGCTCTTGAAAAATGGCCAATTGAATTATTTAGCAGATTGCTTCCTAGAATTTATCAGATTGTTGAGGAAATTAATAGAAGATTTTGTGCCGAGGTTGTGGACAAATTTGGGCAAGATACAGAAAAACTAAGAAGAATGGCAATTGTATCGGACGGACAGATTAAAATGGCATGGCTATGTATAGTCGGAAGTTATTCGGTAAATGGAGTAGCAAGGCTGCATTCCGAGATTTTGAAAAAGGAAACGCTAAAGGATTTTTATGAAATGTATCCTAAAAAGTTTAATAATAAAACAAATGGAATAACTCAAAGAAGATTTTTGCTTCATGCAAATCCAAAGCTTGCAGATTGGGTTAGCAGAAAAATAGGAAGTGAGTGGATTACAGATTTAACTCAGATTAGCAAATTAAAAGCTTTTGTAGATGATACGCAGGCACAAAAGGATTTTATGCATATCAAATATGAGAATAAGGTAAGATTAGCAGAATACATAAAAAAACATAACGGCATTGATGTTGATCCACGCTCAATTTTTGATGTTCAGGTTAAAAGACTTCATGAATATAAAAGACAATTAATGAATATTCTACATGTTATGTATTTGTACAATAAGCTTAGAGAAAATCCAGACCTTGATATTATACCAAGAACCTTTATCTTTGGAGCAAAATCAGCCCCAGGCTACGAAAGGGCTAAGCTTATAATCAAGCTAATCAATAATGTAGCTAATATAATAAATAATGATATTAGCATTAATAACAAAATCAAGGTTGTATTTATTGAAAATTATAATGTTTCAAATGCAGAAATAATTTTTGCTGCAGCTGATGTAAGTGAACAAATTTCAACTGCCAGCAAGGAGGCCTCTGGAACCGGAAATATGAAGCTGATGCTTAATGGTGCGGTTACTGTGGGAACCTTAGATGGCGCGAATATTGAGATTCTTGAAGAGGTTGGAGAGGATAATTGCTTTATATTTGGGCTTAAGGCGGATGAAGTAATTAAAATGGAGCATGATGCCTCTTATGACCCTTGGGAATTGTATAACAACAATCAAGATATCAGAAAAGTCGTAACTCAGCTTATTAACGGGTTTTATTCACCTGAAAATCCTGATTTATTTAGAATGATATATGACTCCTTGCTTACTCATGACGGAGCAAGAGCAGACCAATATTTTATATTAAAAGACTTTGAAGCCTATGCCAAAACTCAGGAGAAGGTGGATATGGTATTTAGAAATCAAAGTCAATGGGCAAGGATGGCAATGCTGAATACTGCTAGTGCAGGAAAGTTTTCCTCGGACAGAACTATAGAGGAATATGCCCAGGAAATTTGGGAAATCGAAAAGGTCAAGGTAGATATTCCTTCAGTGTAAAATTGATAAAATTATTAGAACTAGAGGTATTAATATGGAAATGTTTGAATATATATGTGAGGTCTGTGGATATCTTCACGATGTTCCTGCTTATTGGTCCTCCTTCAAGGCAGAACCCTCTGTGGAGCTTGAGCATCTGAATATGGGAACAGGAGATATATGTACTAATACAATACTTACATATAATAAACAAGAATAGCGTCCTTAGGGGCGGTCAAATAGGGATTAATAATCTCTGAAAAATTCGGCATAGTCGTTTATAGCGGCTATGCCGTTTTTTCGTCCTCTTCTGGAATGTTGATTTCACCAATGCAGTTGTAGATTATCCGGATGCGCTGTATTCTTCGTTCGTTTACCTTTTCTGTTTTAAATACGATGATTCTGTCGATGAACTCGCGGATGATTTCTGCGTCTAGCGCCGGTATTTCCGTATACTTTCTGACAAGTGCCAGAAAGCGATCTGTGTTGAGCGACTGTTCTTTTGCGGTTTCGAGAGCCTTTTTCAACACAGTAGCTCGAGTTTCCAAAGTTTTCTGTTCGGCCTCGTAAACCACTGACATCTTGTGAAAGCGTTCCTCTGTGATATTGCCGATCACCTTGTCCTCATAGAGCTTCTGAATGATCTTGTCGATGGCTGAGATACGGACCCGGGCTTGCTCATATTCCTTTTGACTGAGTCGCAATTCCTTGGCAAGCTCTTTTTCCGAATTGTTGGTGACGATTCGGATGAATTCCGCTTCCCGTTCTTTGGCGAAAGCCAGCACCTTTCGTAAATCCTCCGCCACAAGCTGCTCTATCACCACATTACGAATCTGGTGAGAACTGCAGCCGCCTTTGACCTTACGGTATGTAGCGCAGACGAAATGCTCTTTGTCGTGGGTCCATCCGTTAGCTCTAACTTGGTACAGCTTTGCTCCGCAATCCGCGCAATACATCATACCGGAAAGCATCCCCATCTCACCCATGCGGGAAGGACGGCGTTTCCCATCTCGAATTTTTTGAACCGTTTCCCAAGTTCCTTCATCAATGATGGCTTCATGGGTATTTTCAAAGATCAGCCAGTCTTCTGGTTTATTTTGCATCTTGGTTTTGTTCTTGTAGGACTTTTTGAAGGTTTTGAAATTAACCGTATGACCTAGGTATTCCAATTTGGCGAGGATGTCGGCTACTGACCTTGACTGCCATGTGTAAGGATTCTCAGGCGGCCTTGCAGGTGTGTTAATTCCTTTGCTCCTTAAATGAACCGTAGGAACGTTGACGCATCGTGCTTCAAGCTGTCTGGCAATCTGCGAAGGGCCAAAGCCTGCCATGC
This sequence comes from Clostridiales bacterium UBA4080, assembly GCA_002381865.1. GTDB lineage: Bacteria > Bacillota > Clostridia > Lachnospirales > Vallitaleaceae > UBA4080. The sequence goes on from DFYO01000008.1 coordinate 25,442, forward strand.
AAAGTCTGAAGATCTCCCTGACCACCTCGGCGGCTTCCTCGTCAATGACCCACTTCAACTTATCTGCCGGGTCCTTGACATAACCGTAAGGCGGGTTGGTGCAGAGCGGTTTGCCTGATTCACCTTTGGATTTGAACACAGCTCGGATTTTCTTGCTGGTGTCCTTGGCGTACCATTCGTTTATGATGTTAAGGAATGGTGTAAAATCACTGTCCTGCTGATTGGCGCTATCGATGCTGTTGTTGATGGCGATGAAGCGAACGCCTGCCTCCGGGAACATGATCTCGGTATAGTACCCGACTTTCAGATAATCCCTACCCAGTCGCGACATATCCTTGATGATGATTGTTCCGACCATACCGGATTCCACATCTGCTATCATGCGGTTGAAGTCCGGTCTGTCGAAGGTGGTGCCGCTGACGCCATCATCCACATAGAAGCTGAGGTTACGAAAACCATTGTCCTCGGCGTACTTCTTCAGAATTGCTTTCTGGTTGACAATACTGTTGCTGTCACCGGAAAGCTCATCATCGCGGGATAGTCTGCAATATAGGGCGGTAAACAGTGCCTCATCGGGTGCTGGTGATTTCCTTTGTATTTTGTTGAATGACTGTCTATTCATGCTAACCTCTCTTTCCGACAGTCTTCAAACGGTTAGGCACTGTGATATTACCGTACTATTTTGAAGTAGTCGAGTCGATTTCCGTATCTTTATTTGAACTGTCTGATATCTTTTCCAGGTGCTTTGCGTTGGCGGTAATCAGCCTTTTAAGCTTGGTGTAGGCGCTTTCCTTTGCGGATTCGCTTACACAGGATTCAACGACATAGACGGTACCGCCAATGTCCGTTTCAAAGGTGCGGCTTTGATTTTGCGCGTCCATAAATGACCTCCATTTTCAGTTTTTTAGAAAGAGGTGCCGAGCCGGATCAGGACCCGGCACCCTAAGTTTGACTTAGGCACTCATCTGTAGAAGCTTGATGGCCTCAGGTCGGATAAGATATCCGTCAAGGAACTCAAAGCCAATATAGGCAATCTGATCAGTGACGTAATACTTTTCTTTGATTGGTCTGATGGAAAGATTCTGCCTTTCAACTATCCAGTAGTAACTGAAATCTCCGAAAGCAATCACCTTGTTGCCTGACGCTTGGGAGGGCATGAAGTTGGAGATCAGAACAGGTTTGCCAAGGATCGTATCATCAGTGCTTCTCCAGAGGTAATTCCCGCTGGCATCTTTGAGTTTACGGAGTGCCAGGGCGGTCTCATCGTTCATGATCCACACAGCACGTTTACGGTATTCGGATTCGAGATTGAAGAACAGCTTGATGATTTCATCAAAGCTGATGCTGTCAACAGCAGCGGCAGTTACACCGATCTCAGCACCATTGGTCGGATGCAGGATGCCGTTAGGCTGATTTTCACCATCTCCGTTTATGAAGGCCCATTCTTCTTTTTTACCAAAGCTGCGAGCAAATTCATTGGTGAGATAGGATTCGACATCAAACGCCGTATCCTGCAGAAAATCGTTTTGAAGCAATGTGATTCCTGCAAGCTTGTGTTCCTGCACACGATACTGCTTAAATAACTGTTCTGCGTCAGGAATAGGGCTGTTCTCTGGAATCCAGTCTGCCGCTGTGCAGGCATCGCTTGCTATGATAGATCCCCCTTTAGTTGTGGCATTTATCGTGGTAGCAATTCTGCGAAAAAGGTTCTCTTTTGAGAGTGCAGCGAGGAAGCGACTGGTCGATTCGTTTGGCAAGAAGTATGCACCAGTCTGATAGTCTGAGCCTTCCCGTAAATCATTGTGTTGATTGCTGGAACCTCGGACTAAATTCCAAAATGCTCTGTTGTAAGTTGTTGATGTTTTCATGATAAAATCCTCCTAAATTTGATTTGGGGTTATTCCCCCGTTTGAATTCGCGTTTTCGTGCGTGAAGCCCCACGCCGCTGTCCGGTTGAAAAAGTTCTAGGGATTTTACATCCCCCAGGGTCATTTCTTGCAGATGATGCACTGGAAGGCTTGCGTCTCTTCATTGTTGAATGACGAATCGATTGGTAGCATTTGCGCTGTGCACTTGGGACACCGTACCATTAAGGCTTCAAGCCTTCCAAAGTCATACGGCTTTGTTGCGTGTACCCGGATAGCGCCGTTGTCGTGAACTGTCATATAGAAGCGGCAGCCGCTTTCCTCTACAACAAGATATGGGTTGCCGAAGAAGTATCGAGTACACAGTAGGTTGTGTTCGTCTTGGACCAGAAGATATGTTTTAGTAGCCATTCTTTTACTCCTTTCTCACATGGGGCATCTTGTGGCAGGTTTTACGGGTTGTTTCTCATGTGACTATAGAATTTATAAACTACCTAAAATACCTGCCACATACTGCCCCTGTGTTGATTTACTCGAGAAATTCTGTTCCTCTGAGTAGCTTGTAGCCGATGAACACAGTGGTCTTTTCACCTCCATTCCGAGGGCGCTTCCTCACGATTTCACCCACATTGGCCAGAGCGGTTTTAAAATTTCTGGCGTTTTCCGGGAAGTAGCCGTTTTCCCTGCACCAACTTTGGTAGGCATAATAGATGTCGGAGGTGCGTTCCTCACAGCTTCCGTCCTCGACCAGGCGCTCTTCAATGAAGAGTCCAACCTTGTCATTTTCCCGGTGGTAGGCGAAGGTTGCATCCTTGACCGATTGCGGCATTTCAAGGCCGCTCCTGCGAAGCTTTGCATAGCCTTCCAGCGCCCAGTTGAGAATGCCGCTGAGATTTTCTTGCTGAAAGAACTCGTCCTTCAGACCGAGGTCCCGTTCGAATTCCTCAAAGTGTCGCTCAAAGGGGATGATCTTCACCCGCCCACTGGTTAAGAGGGTCAGGTCCGTCACGGTTGGCAGGTAGTTGGTATTGGTAAAGATTTTGAACTGGGGTTTAAAGTCAAAGCTGTTCTCATGCAGGAACCGGGCGTTGACGGTGTCACTGCCTGTCAGCGTCTTCAGGAGTGCGGCACTGAGCGTCAGCCGCTTGTCCGGCTCGCTGATGTTCACAAACCTCGCGCCAGCCAGCCGTGCCACATCCTCGGAAGGAGCAGAGCCGCTGTTGTTTTGTTTCATACCGATGGTTTCCGGCCTGCAGGTTCTGCCATAATCACCACAGATCCGCAGGAAGGTTTCCATCGAGGTGCCTTTGCCATTTCGGGTAGTTGCGCCGAACAGGATGAACATCGCCTCATGGCGAGTATCTCCCGTCAGGGCATAGCCCAGGCTTTTCTGAAAGAACTCCGCCTTTTCCCGGTCGCCGCTCATGACCTCGTCAATAAACCGCTCCCAGCGAGGACACTTTGCTGATGGGTCATAATGTACTCCTGCGATTTTGGTAATGTAGTCCTCGGCCCTGTGTTCACGGAACACACTGGTTTGAAGGTTCAGTGTCCCGTTCTGGCAGTTGAGCAGATAGATATCAGCATCAAAGACACTAGCCGAGAGTGGATGCACGTCCTGGGCGTCTTTGAGTACGATTTCCCGCTGCCTACGGGTCTGCCACTTGCTGATAAACTCGATGTACTGCTTGCGAAGTAGCTCTTCCTCAATGGACAGGGCATAGACCATCAGTTTATTGGCCAGCTTTTTACAGAGGTTCATGACCTTTAAGTTTCCGGTATCACAACGCCATGCTTTTCCTTCATAGACGAACCACTGCCTGCGCTCTGGAACATACCGGGCGATGGTTTTGTAGTGATCCGCGAACAGGTTGCTGTTGCCGATGTCGTTCCACCCATAACGAGGATTGCGATGGGGCTTCATTTCCTCCAGAGGCTTACAGCCCGGCACTTCGAAATCTGATTCGATTTGAGAGAGCCTTCCAATAGGACTGTATGTCTCCGAAACACCATCGACCGCCTTTTCAAGAGTGATCTGTCCATAGGTGGTGCCGCTCTGCACCCGGTCCCATTTTTCACGGTACAGGCCGCTTTGTCGGAACAGCCTGTCCATCTGGGTGGTATCCTTACCGCACCAGAACGCAAGATGCGCACATAGGGCAAGGTCCGCTTCGCTATGGGATTTGCCTTCGGGAATTTTACCCTCCCACAGCTTGATGAATTCGTCGCTGTTTTTAGCTGTCTTTGCTCTGCTCAGGACCTCTTCATCAGATAGGTAGGAGATTGCATGCTTTTGACTTTTGGTTTTCTTTTTCATCGGCCTGAGCATGAAGCGGTCCAGCAGGATCTGCAGCTTTTCGCCAGCTTCGATGATGTCACCAGCCCTAAACACATTGCCGGTTACTGTGACGAACTTCTTTGTCGCGCTGTAGACGTATGCCTCAACGCCGATGTTGATATTGTTGATGTAGTACTCGGCTGTGTTGTATTGAATCCACTCGCTTTGAACAGGATGCGAAGGCCCTTGCCAGATGGACTTTTCTCGATATAGCAGCCCTCAAACAGTTCTATGATGGCCTTGCTGAGAGGACTTAAGGTTCCATCCTCGTTGATGCAGTGGTCAATGTCGATGGCTGAAAAACCTCTAAAGATGCCAATTCCAAGGCCGTCAAATCGGCTAACCACCTCAAGTACAGCGGAATAATTTGTAAATGTCCGTTCATTGTTTGGCTGTGCTCTATTACCATTAATTTGATGTGGAACCTTCGCAGGCTTCTCTTGCCCTTGTCGTTCCTCGTACTTCCAGAGGCAAAACTTGCCGTTTTCTCTTAGTGCCTTTGGCAGATTGTCGTATTGCATTTTTTCACCTCCTCCCGAGGGCTGAGTTCTTATCCCTCACTAACCAATGGAGCTAAACCATCTGTTTGAACGAAAAGAATCAGAAATATTTTTAATCCCTCAATAGTCACAGGACACTTTTGCCGGTTTTGAACGATAAAATGATCAATTGCCTTGAAGAATTTTTGCCGCTCACCATATGCCAGGCGATCAGGACAATTCGGACGGGGTGTCGACAAAAATAAAAAATAAAAAGCACCCGCAAAAGATGCGGATGCAAACATGAATAGGCATTAAAAATAATGCGTTCTTAAATTTTATTGTTATTTTCTCGTAATAGAGTTATAATTGGAATATATTTGCGGGAGGTGCAAAACCATGGCGATAAGCTACAACAAGCTCTGGAAGCTGCTGATTGATAAGAANNAAGCTTGGCCGAAATGAAAATGTGAACACGGAAATACTTCAAAAGATATGCGCCGCACTAAATTGCGACATTTGCAATGTCATGGAATTTGTACCAGACAAAAAAACGGAGGAGAATTAACATGAGTTTAAGTGCAAATATTTCTGAAAAGGCTGCTCTAATCTGGGCGATTGCAGATAAATTGACTGGAGTTTACAAACCTCACGAATATGGGGAAGTTATTTTACCATTGACAGTTGTTCGCCGCTTCGATTGTATCTTGTCAGATACTAAAGATGTTGTATTGGAGAAATACGAAAGCGTAAAAACACTACCTATGAGAGATGTATTGCTTCGCAAGGCATCAGCACAGCCTTTTTACAATACCAGCAAGTATACCTTTGAACGTTTACTGGATGATCCTGATAATATTGAAGCTAATTTCAGGGATTACTTAAATGGCTTTTCTGAAAATGTTCACGATATTATTGAGAAATTTAAATTCGATGGGCACATTAATACAATGGCGAATAAGGGAATCTTGTATATTGTCCTTAAAGAGTTCACAACACAGAAGGCGAACCTTCATCCATCTGTTATATCTAACCTTGAGATGGGATATATATTTGAAGAAATAATTCGCAGATTTTCTGAATCTCACAATGAGGATGCTGGACAGCACTACACGCCTAGAGAAGTTATAAAGCTTATGGTAAATGTTTTATTTTATGATGATAACGACATTCTATCTGGCAATAATGTGGCGAAAACAATTTATGATCCCGCATGCGGGACTGGTGGTATGCTTTCTGTTGCCGAGGAATATTTACATGAGTTAAATACCTCAACAGAACTTGTTTCATTCGGACAAGAAATCAATGACCAAACCTTTGCAATCTGCAAAGCAGACATGCTCATCAAAGGAAACAATGCTGAATTCATTAAGGAAGGAAATACACTCTCATCAGATCAATTTGAAGGTCAATCCTTTGACTATATTCTTTCCAATCCGCCCTTCGGCCGAGAATGGAAGAACGAAAAAGCAAAAGTTGAATCTGAAGCAAAACGTGGCTTTGCTGGCCGGTTTGGAGCGGGACTTCCTTCTGTAGGCGATGGTCAAATGTTATTTCTCATGACTGCCCTATCCAAAATGAAAGAACGTAAGGACGGCGGCAGCAGAATTGCTATTATTCATAATGGCTCACCACTATTCACAGGTGACGCTGGAAGCGGACCATCCGAAATCAGAAAATATATTATTGAAAACGACTTGCTTGAAGCGATCATTGCGTTGCCTAACGATATTTTTTACAACACGGGGATTGCCACATATATTTGGGTTATTTCCAATAAAAAGAAAGGCACCAAACGAGAGGGCAAGGTGCAGCTTATTAACGCCAACGGCTTATATGAAAAACGCAGAAAGGCTCTTGGGAACAAAAGAAATGATATTCCAGATGGAGCAATTGAAGAAATAACACGCTTATACGGAGACTTTAAAACTAGCGAAATCAGCATGATCTTTGATAACGAAGATTTTGGCTATACGAAAATTACGATAGAACGCCCTCTCAAAGATGAAATGGGTGTACTTGTTCTGAAAAATGGGAAAAAGCAGCCAGATTCCAATCTGCGAGACACCGAAAACATCCCGTTAAAAGAAGATATTGAAGAATATTTTAAACGGGAAGTGTTGCCTTTTGCTCCTGATGCATGGATTGATAAATCAAAATCTAAAATAGGCTATGAGATTCCTTTTACCAGATATTTTTATAAATACGAAGAGCCAAAGCCATCTGCGGAAATAATGCAGGAGATACTGAAGATCGAGAAGGAATTAGATGGCGCTTTGGCGGAGGTATTCAATGTTTAAGGTTCTATTCGAATTTTTAACCGAGCCTCTTGGACTTCCGATTGTATGGTATCAAGAATATATTATTTTGGCTGTCATAGGTTTGGTTGCATATATCATCGCTTATAACACAGTCGGAGATCTGTATAGGGCGGCTTTTATATCTGGTAGCACAGCGGGGTCATTTTTTCATTGGCTAATTAGATTCTTTGTTTTTGCAATTATATGGGCACTTACATACAGTGTTATATGGATTTCAAAGCTAGTTATATCTAATTGGCAGATGATACTAATGCTTTTTGGCGGTATTGTAGGTACTATTAGTCTATGCGCCTTGGCTATATTTAGTATACGGAAAATCAAGAGCAGCAAGGCGGTGAACAAAGATGCGTGAGATGAAAAACAGCAATGTAGATTGGATTGGGGAGATCCCGGAAGAATGGGATATTATACCTGTAAAAAGATTTTTTCGAAATGTGAAACGCGTGGCTGGCTCATCGGTCGATGAGTATGAACGATTGGCTTTGACAATGAACGGAGTAATAAAACGTAGCAAAGAAGATAGCGATGGATTACAACCCGAAAAATTTGAAGGATATCAGATTCTTCAAGAAAATGAGTTGGTCTTCAAATTAATTGATTTAGAAAATGTAAAAACAAGCCGTGTTGGATTGTCACCCTATACAGGATTGGTATCTCCAGCTTATATCGTTCTTACAAACCAGCAAAAAGACAACCGCTTTTTTTACTACTGGTTTATGTTCATGTACTATAATGAAGTCTTTAACCACTTAGGTGGAGATGGTGTTCGTAGTGCTTTAAATGCTAAAGATTTGATAGCTCTTCCTGTTCCGTCAATATCTGAAAGTACAATGAAACGCATTGCCGACTATCTCGATGACAAATGCGCTAAAATCGATGCTATAATTGCCTGGCAGCAGGAAGTAATCGAAAAGCTAAAAGCTTATAAATTGTCGGTTATTACGGAAGCAGTCACCAAAGGGCCGAACCCGGATGTGAAGATGAAGGATAGTGGAATAAAGTATTGTTCATTAATGCCTCAACATTGGGAAAATCGAAAGATGATATCAATTTTATCTATGCAAGTTGTTGATGGTGCGCATGAAAGCCCAGAGTTGTTTTCTGAGGGAATTCCGTACATTTCTGCAACAGCTATAGAAAATGGAAAAATTAACTTTAAAAAAATGAGAGGATATATATCTGCAGATTATTGTGATATATGTGAACAAAGATATACTCCGCAACTCAATGACATATTGGTAATAAAACTTGGCGCTAGTACAGGTCAAGTAGCTATGGTTGAAACGTCTGAACGATTTAATATATGGGTTCCATTGGCTGCAGTTAGATGCAACAGTGATTCAGAGCCTAGATTTGTTTACTATGCCTTTCAATCAGATTACTTCATTAAGCAAATGGAACAATCTTGGACATTTGGAACTCAACAAACTCTTGGTTTAAAGACAATTGAACGCCTAAGAATCTTGATACCACCAATTCATGAACAGATTGAAATTGCTAATTATTTGAATAATAAATGTAATTTAATTGACAATTTGGTTTCAAAAAAACAAACCACGATAGACAAGTTGTCAGATTACAAAAGATCTCTTATATATGAGGTTGTGACAGGAAAGAAGGAGGTGTGATTGTGAATAATGATGAATATATCAACACGGTGGAGCCTCTTATAGAAAAACTTAGTATTATGAATAACCAGGCCATAAAACTTGCACGAGGAATTATCAGTGAAACATTGCTTGATGTTGATTTATACGCCTGTTCGGTACTAGATAAGAGTATTCATCTAACGGACGGATTTGTTCAAATGATAAATAGCAGGAATCTATCATGTGCAGGCATACTGCTGAGAGTTCAAATGGATAATTGTTTAAGAGCATATGCTCTCAATATAGCTGCTGATAGAGGCGAAGCTGTCAATAAGCTGATTTCTGGAGAAAAATTGGATAAACTCAAGGATAAAGATGGTAGAAAAATGAAAGATTTTTATCTAAAAAATAAATTAGCACAGATGGATGATAGGTTTGAAGAAGTATATGGAAACGCTTGTGGATATGTCCACTTTTCAGATAAAGCATTTTTTCAATCGACACAAATCACAGGAGAAAACAGCATTATGATTCAGGTTAGTCACGAACATCCTGAAAAGTGGAATGATTATTTAATAGAATGTGTTTTAGCGTATACTCATTATTTGAATTTCTTCTATAATCTACTATCTGGTATGGTACAAGCGAAAATAGAATTTGAAAAAACACTAACGGAGGTGAATTAACCATGTCCGATTTTGATGTGAAAGAAAAAAGATTTGAAGAAGATATTGAAAGTTACCTCTGCAGAGATGGTGGCTATATAAAAGGCAATCCAAAAAGTTTTGACCGAAAATTGGCACTGGATAAAGATACTTTTATTTACTTTATCAAAACAACTCAGCCAAAACATTGGGAACGATATATTAAAATATATGGCACCGATAGCGAAAGACAGTTGATTGACCGTTTCTGCCGTGAAGTGAAAATGGTTGGACTACTCAAAGTGCTGCGGCAAGGATTCACTGATCGTGGCATAAAGTTCCGCGCTGTTTATTGGAAGCCAGAAACATCAATTAATGAAACCAGTCAAAAACAATATGCTAACAACATCCTACACTGTACACGGCAGTTGCATTACTCCCTTACAAATGAAAACAGTATAGATATCGTTCTGTTTCTAAATGGCATTCCTGTTGTATCAATGGAACTGAAATGCCAGTTTACAGGACAGGACACTGCCAATGCAATTGCGCAGTATAAATTTGACCGCGCGGGTAACGATTCTATCTTTGAATTCAAAAACCGTGTACTTGTACATTTTGCAGTTGACCTGACTAACGTATATATGACCACTCGCCTTGAAGGTGGTAAAACCTACTTCCTCCCTTTCAATCAAGGCTCCAATGGCGCGGGTAATGTCGGCGGGAAAGGAAATCCTATAAACATTGATGGATATGATACTGCATATCTTTGGGAAAACATACTATGCAAAGATCGTCTTCTTGAGATTTTAAATAAGTATATGCACCTTGAGGTTGAAAGGGACAAGAACACTGGTGAAATAATATCTGAACGAATGATATTTCCCCGCTACCATCAGTTAGATGTTGTATCCAAACTATTAGAGCAGGTAAAAGAAAACGGATCCGGCCATAACTATCTTATTCAGCATAGCGCAGGATCTGGAAAATCCAATTCTATTGCATGGCTTGCCTATCGACTAGTAGGTCTTCATGATGAGAATGATGAAAAGATATTTCAGACTGTCATAATAGTTACCGATCGTCGTGTATTGGACAGCCAATTGCAAAACACCGTATACCAATTTGATCACGTAGATGGTGTAGTGCAAAAAATAGATAAGAACTCACAGCAGTTAAAGGATGCTATTGAAGCAGGGACTGGCATTATAATAACTACATTGCAAAAATTCCCTGTAATTTATAAGGAAGTCAACTCCGGTAATAGGCGTTTCGCCATAATCGTGGATGAAGCACATTCCTCCCAAACTGGTGATGCGGCGAAAAAGCTAAAGCGTGCTCTTGCGGATACGGAAAAGATACTGGAAGAATATTCTGCGATGGAAAATGCTGAAGAAGCAGCACGAAAAGACGATGACGATAAGTTGCTGGATGAATTGGCAGCACAAGGCATTCATGAAAACTTGTCATTCTTTGCTTTTACAGCGACTCCTAAAGATAAAACACTGAATATGTTTGGTTGGAAGGATGAAAATGGGAAGTATCATCCATTCCATATATATTCTATGCGCCAGGCCATTGAAGAGGGCTTTATCCTTGATGTATTGAAAAACTATATGACTTATAAAATGTATTATAAGATTGCCAAAGCTATTCCTGACGATCCTGAATTGGACACAGTTGCCGGAGTTAATGCAATCCGCAACTTTGAAACATTGCATCCACACAATATTTCGCAAAAGACCACTATTATGCTTGAGCATTTCAGGAATGTCACCGCACACAAAATTGGTGGAAAAGCTAAGGCTATGGTTGTTACTCCGTCCCGTCTTCATGCAGTACGGTATGTACAGGAATTCAGGCGTCAAATCAATGTAAAGGGGTATACTGACCTAGAGGTGTTGGTTGCATTCTCCGGTGAAATTGAAGACAATGGACAAACTTTTACCGAAGAAAAGATGAATAAAAACCGGGATGGTGAAACCATCAGAGAAAAGGCTTTACCAGATGCATTCCATACCGATGAATTTGGAATGCTCATTGTTGCGGAGAAATATCAAACTGGATTTGATGAGCCACTTTTACACACGATGTTTGTAGACAAAAAGCTATCTGGTGTTAAGGCGGTTCAGACTCTTTCTCGTTTAAATCGCACCATGAGGGGCAAACTCGATACCTTTGTTTTGGATTTTGTAAATTCTTCAGAGGATATTCGAAAATCTTTTGAACCATATTATGAGGAAACGGTTCTGGAAGAAGAAACTAACCCTAATGTTATATATGATATAAAGAACACGCTTGATGAATTCCGTGTATATCAACAAATGGAAATAGACCGTTTTGCAGATATCTTCTATTCAAAAAAAGATCAGTCTGCCGGTGATTTAGGAAAGTTACAGGGTACTATTCGACCTGCACTTAATCGCTTTGACGCACTGGAAGAAGACAGACAAGACTTGTTTAAGTCAACATTAGCTAGATTCATCCGGATCTATTCTTTTATCACCCAGGTATGTCGTTTGTTCGATAAAGATATACATAAATTCAATGTATATGTAAAGTTCCTTTATACTATGCTGCCGAAAGGCGGCCGTGATAAGGTATTTGTAGACGACAAGGTCCTACTAGAGTACTATCGCCTTGAAAAGGATTTTGAAGGAGGAATAGAGTTAGAAAGCACAGAAGAAGGTTTCCGCCCTATCACTGGCGAGGCTGGTCGTCGTGAAAAGAAAAAAGACCCTCTTACAATAATAATCGATAAAATCAACGAGAAGTTCGGAACAAATTTTACTGAAATGGATAAAGTGCTACTGCAGATTGAAAATGATTATGCAACTGAAGAAAAATGGCAGAACTATGCAGAGAATAATGATAGAAAAACCTTTATGCTGTTGTTTGAAAAAGACTTTCCAGAAATGGCTGCTACTAGGTACGAACAGAATGAAGATTTCTTCGTAAGAATGTTCTCTGATCCTGACATGATGAAACAAGTTATGGAGTCAATCGGAGCAGTATTATATGAAAAGCTTAAAAAGAGGACTTACACTTCAACTTCAAAAGAAAAGTTGAGTAAAGTGGCAGAAGATTCTGTTCTATTTGGTATGGGTGAGGTGGATTAAGTGGGATCATTTAGTCTGCCTTATAGAATCCCTTCAATATCTAAGAAAAGATTGTTAGATCCTCATGTGGTCATTTTAGGCGCAGGAGCATCTATCGCGTCATGTCCATTCGATAAGAATGGTAACACGGTTCCTGCACTAGCAAATATTCATAAAATTTTAGGACTGACAGATAAGCTACAAAGCTATGGCTTTTCAGAAAAAGAGATGGAAAACTTCGAATTGCTGTTCTCAAATATTGTAGGAGTAGCTAAGTACAATGATTTACAAAAAGATTTGGAAATAGCTGTACGCGACTATTTTCAAAGGCTCCAAATTCCTGATGTGGTTACACTATACGATTATTTAGTCTTATCATTAACTGAGAAGGATGCAATTATCACTTTTAATTGGGATCCATTTTTATTACAAGCATATCTTAGGAATATCAAAGTTGGAAACTTACCACAACTGGTGTTTCCTCATGGCAATGTTGGTGTAGGAATATGTTATGATTGTAAAAATAAAGGATATGCAAAATACCTTTGCCCGAGCTGCATGAAACCATTTAATGATATGCCGCTGTTGTTCCCCATTCATAAGAAAAATTATTATGATAACAGCATTATTGAAAACGAATGGGAAGTAGCAAAAGATTACTTAAGCAGAGCTGCAGGCATTACAGTATTCGGATATGGCGCACCTGAAACAGACATAGAGGCTTATAATCTACTTAAAGAGAGCTATAAAAAAAGCAATATCACAACAATTGCACCTTTCTCGATCATTAATTTGAAATCTGAAGAAGAAACTCAAAAGAAAAAGTGGTCTGAGATATATGATGATCGAATGTTCCTATTTTCATACTCATTCAAGGAGTCAATTCTTTGGACTTCTCCGCGAGTGAGTCTGGAACATTTGTTTGATGCAATCCTGCAGCAACAGCCAAGGTCACATACTAAATCCTATCGAGATTTTAAAACGTTAGAAGAATTGCATAATTTTGTTCAAACTATTAACGAATTTGATATGGCGATATAAGGAAAGACCAGCCTCTTCAAGCATTTATGCCTGATGGTGACTGGTCTCTTTTTGCCCCCCGTTTGAAGCTGTTCACTTGGTTTTTGTTCCATCCCTAAGTGAACGCTTCATTCGGGACGCTTTTAAACTTACCTCAATAGGTTAGTCTTGGGTTAAGCTAGACTGTTTCAAAACGGATATCAACGCCAAATACACCAATTATTTCTTTAGTATTATTTTTAAGAGGAATACTAACTGTAACACAAGGACCTTTTGAGATTCCTGAGATATAAAAATCAGAAATATAGTTTTTTCCAGCAATGCTTTTTTGAAACCAGTCGCGAATATTAGCATTTTTAATACCAGCAGGAGGATTAGAGTAAATAAATTCACCTGCTTTATTGTTTGTCCAAGCAGCTTCAATTGAGCTGTCACTTCTTATTAAATCATCAATTAGTTTTTTGTGTTCCGACATAGAAGTATTAGACATAGCATAATTATTTGCACAAAACACTTCAAGTTTTTTTATTGTAGAAAGGGTAATAAGTTCAAGCTGTTTTCGGTTTTCTGATAACAAATCCATATTATATCGACTAGTCAGAATGTTGATACTAGAGGAAATATCACTAAGATTATCTTTAAGTGTTAAAATATTATCGGTTTGAACTTTTTGCTTATCAATTTGCTCGCGCAGAGATGAAATCTCACTTTCAACGTGCTGATATGCATCTGTGGTTGAAGTTAATGAAGTATCCATACTTAGCATAGAGCTATGATTTTTCTTAAGTAAATTATTAACAAGAATAAGATTCTCATCAACATTAACATAAGATAGCTTTATTGAATCCAGCCCCTTTTCAATACTGTTAGCTATGGAAACGGCAGAGTTAATTGCTTTTTTTTCATCATTAATTGTATGTACAACATCGTTAACAGAAGAGTTGATTTCATCCATTATTGTTACTATTTTTTCTACTGAGTCATAACTGCCCTCTGCCAGAAGACGTATTTCATTAGCGACGACTGCAAAGCCTTTGCCGGCTTCCCCTGCTCGTGCAGATTCAATTGAGGCATTTAATGCCAAGAGCTGAGTTTGCTTATAGAAATTTTGTACAGATGCTAAAATTACGGCAATTTCTTCAATGGATTGGTTTAATGACTTTACCGAAGTTGATACCCTAGAGCTGGAGGTGGTTACGGTATTAATTTGATGAATAATTGAATTTATATGCTCAACTTGTTCAAGTACAGTGTTTTTTGAGCTTGTTGTAGATTCAGTAAGGTTGTTTGAGGAATTTTCTAATGTACCAATATCAGTTTTTATTTGTTGTATTAAAGACAAGGTTTGATTAATTTGATTTACACTAACCTTGTTAGCTTCTTCAAGTTTTTTTGAATGAGTATACATAAGATCAGAAGAATTCTTCTGTGCATCAAGGGCATAAATCATTTGTTTTGAGGATAGATTAATTTGATTTTCAACAACCTGCATTTCAAAAAGCTGCTTGTGAAATTCATTTTGAATTCTTTTGAAAAGAAGAACAAGGGAAGAGAAACGCTTTCGATAATTTTGTTGGTTAAAGCTTGTAGTTAAAAAATCAGTTAAATTTTCACGCCATGTTTCAATTGAATGTTTAAGATTTGTCATAGTATTGTACCTCGCTTAAAAAATAGTAAGAAATTTATTGTTAATGTTTAATTGATTATTTGCTAATAATTTGCTGTTGTAGTAATCTATGCATATTATATAGATTTTTTTGTTCCTTGCTATGAATTTTCGAGACAAGGTACAGGTTTTATTCCCAGTAGCTAGTGATATGTATTCAGGAGTTATCCAAAAATCATATTCAGCATACATAAGCTGAGAATAATAGGGCTCAAGCTGAACATTATCACCCCTTTGGCAAGGAGAATACAAGGAGCTGCTATTTGAAGTATTCGCATAGGAACTTAAAATAGTATCCGTTATTAGATAACCATTTGTATCTAATATATATACACTTTCAATCATATTTACGTCTTTTATAAATTCCATAATTATTATTTCATATTCCAAAACATAACTATTTTTCAATCTTTCCAAAATAAGCTGAGAGATTCGGAGTATTTCTTTGTTCCTTTCTGAAGTAAGACTTCTTTGCTTTTCTGTAGAAAAATATAAGATATTAAGAATATCTTGAATATTATTTTTTATAACGGGAATTTCATAAGGTTCTATATTTCGAGGTTTACTAAGAAGATAGCCTTGAATTAGTTGAGCACCTTGCCCGGAAACCTTTATTAAATCCTCAGTCGTTTCAATTCCCTCTATTACAACCAAGGCTCCTACATTTGTAGCGAGCTGAAGTATTGTATTAACTAATTGTTCTTTATAAAAGCTTTTATGTATATCTCTAACGAGCTCCTTATCTATTTTCATTATATTTGGTTTTATTGATAGAATTCTATCTAAGTTAGAGGAACCGGCGCCTATATCATCAAGGGCTATTAAAAATCCATAAGAACGATATTTTTTTGTGAAACTAATCATAGTTTCAATAGAATCAGTATGCAATTCATTTATTTCTAAAACAATATTTTCAGGCGGTATGAGGGTGCTTTCTACAATATCAAGAAGAATAGAGCTTGAAAGATATTTGCTTAATACAGTAGCGCTAATATTAACAAAAAGAATGAGTGATGAATTAAAGCTATATAGCTTTACAAAGTCATGGATAGCTTTTTGAACACAAAGAACATCAAGCTCCCAAGTCAAACCTTCTAATTCTGCTTCGAAAAACAAGTTGATTGGAGAGATGATTTTTTGACCGTCAAAGCCTCTAGCAAGAGCTTCTACAGCTAAAAAATCATTGTGATGAGTAGACATTATTGGCTGAAACATAATTTGGATGGTTTTTTCGCTAATTATTTTTTTAATATTCAATAGGGCCACCATTATCCTGTTTTTTGTTTTTAGGTCAGATTTAATTAAAGGTGTCAGAGGTTATTTTTGTAGAAAAATTGGCATAAAAAAAGACAAAGGCTGAAAAGACGTCTTTGTCATTTTTTTATAATATAGTGGATTGGAATAAAAGTCAATACCTTAATAAATTTATTATAGAAATACACTAATAAATTTATTATAGAAATACACTAATAAATTAAAAATAGAAAACTCATTAATTCATAAAGATTAACGCATAAAGATTAAAGAATAATTAAGTAAGCAGGATCAGGAAAGCCTTCCCTTATAATCCTCGTAGGTAAATTGCTTAACCAGAGTGAGGGTATCGCCATCTTGAATTGCAATAGAAGGCAGATTAACTCCATTAAAGGTATTGTTTTTAACCATGGTATAATGAGCCATATCACAAAATATTAATTTATCTCCAACTTTTAGCTCAGAAGGAAACGAATAATCGCCAATAATATCTCCGGCTAAACAGGTCATGCCTCCGAGTCGGTAGGTAAAGGGATGGACATTGGGCAAATCGGCTCCGATTATCTCTGGCCTGTAGGGCATTTCAATAACATCCGGCATGTGACAGGCTGCTGAGGTGTCTAGAATTGCAATTGGCATCTGATTATGAACAATATCTAAAACAGAGGCAACTAGAAAGCCGGTATTTAAAGCTATGGCTTCGCCTGGCTCTAGGTAAACCTGTACACCATATTTGTTTTTAATATTATTGATACTGTCAATTAAAATGTTTAAATCATAATCAGGACGAGTAATATGGTGACCGCCACCAAAATTAATCCATTTCATTTGATGGAAATATTTTCCGAATTTCTCTTCTACTACCGCTAAGGTTCTTTGAAGGGTATCAGAATTTTGCTCACACATAGTATGGAAATGAAGCCCATCTAGTTCCGTTGCTAATTCTTCATCAAACTGGTCTAAAGTTATTCCCAATCTGGAGTTAGGAGCACAGGGGTCATAAATAGCAACCTTTAATTCTGAGTATTCAGGGTTTATCCTAACACCACATTCAATGCTCTTTTCTTTGTTATTTTTGATGCGATCCTTAAATTGGCTAAACTGTGAAAAGCTATTAAATACAAAATGATCACAATAATGCATCATCTCATCAAATTCCTTTTCCTGATAGGCAGGGGCAAAAACATGAACCTCCTTGCCCATTTCCTCAAAGCCTAAGCGGGCTTCAAAAAGGGAGCTTGAAGTAATACCGGCAAGCTTTTCTGAAATTTGCGGAAAAAGTGAAAACATTGAAAAGCCTTTTAAAGCAAGTAATATTTTACAGCCGGTTTGTTTTTGCACATAATCTAAGATTTCTAAATTTTTATTAAGAAGTCCCGTATCAACAACATAATAGGGAGTAGGTATTTTATTAATATCTTTAATCATTTTAGCTCCTTATTCAACAAGTGTAGGCGCGAAATCCTCATTCCATGGAAGTCCATGTTGATTTAATGCCTCCATAAAAGGATCTGGATCAAATTCCTCAACATTATATACTCCGGGCTTTTTCCAAAGACCCTTCATAAGCATCATTGCACCAATCATTGCAGGAACTCCTGTTGTGTAAGAAATTGCCTGTGAACCAACCTCTGCGTAGCACTCCTGATGATCACAAACATTATAAACATAATAGGTTTTTGGCTCGCCATTTTTAGTTCCCTGATAAATACAGCCAATATTTGTTTTGCCTTTAGTTCTTGGGCCAAGAGAAGCAGGGTCGGGTAATACTGCTTTTAAAAATTGTATTGGCTGAATTTCTTTTCCTTCAAACATAATTGGCTCGATGGAAGTCATACCAACATTTTGGAGCACATTTAAATGATTAAGGTAGTTGTCGGAAAAGGTCATCCAAAAACGAATTTTATTTATTCCCTTAATATTAACAGCAAGAGACTCTAGCTCCTCATGGTATAGAAGGTACATATTTTTTGGACCAATTTGAGGGAAATCATATTCTCTTTTTACGGAAAGGGGATCTGTTTCAATCCAGCTTCCTGATTGGTAATAACGACCCTTTGCAGTGATTTCGCGAATGTTTATTTCAGGATTGAAATTTGTAGCAAAAGGATAACCGTGATCACCTGCATTTGCATCTAAAATATCAATGGTATGTATTTCATCAAAATAATGCTTCATTGCATAAGCGGAAAATACACCAGTTACGCCAGGGTCAAAGCCACAGCCAAGGATTGCGGTTAAACCGGCTTTTTCAAAGCGTTCCTTGTATGCCCATTGCCAGCTATATTCAAACTTAGGAATATCCAGTGGCTCATAATTTGCAGTATCAAGATAATGAACTCCAGTTGCAAGACAAGCATCCATAATTGTAAGATCCTGGTAAGGAAGTGCAACATTAATAACAATTTCTGGCTTGAATTCTTTTATTAAAGCAATAACTTCTTCGGTTTTATCTGCATCAAGCTGGGCAGTTTGGATTTTTGTTTTACCACCATCTAATTTTTCCTTTAAACTGTCACATTTTGACTTTGTTCTGCTCGCAATACATATTTCTTCAAAAACATCAGGATTTTGACAGCATTTATGTACTACTACACTTGCAACGCCACCAGCTCCGATTATAAGTGCTTTACCCATTTACATTTCCTCCTTGTATATGAAATAATTATCGTTCATAGTAAGTATATCCACGAAGTCCGTTATCATAGGATGACATGATTTCACGTCGTTCCCTTGGAGTAATTAATCCTATTCTTACAGCTTCTTCAGCGGTTGCTCTGAAATTAGAATGCATTTCTTTTATATCGAATTCAACATAGGACAGTACATCTGCAACACTATCTCCATGTATTTCGTTTATCAGGTCAAAATTACCCTCAGGGTTAATTCTAACACTTACAACATTAGTATCACCAAATAAATTATGTAAATCACCTAAGGTTTCCTGATATGCACCTACAAGGAAAACTCCAAGGTAGTAGTCATCTCCGTTTTTTACTTCATGTAGCGGAAGTGTGCTCTTAACATCATGCAAGTCAATAAAATGGTCGATTTTTCCATCACAATCACAGGTTATATCAGCGATTACAGCATTGTTTTTTGGAAGCTCAAGAAGTCTGTGAATTGGCATAATAGGGAATAATTGGTCAATTGCCCAGCTGTCAGGTATTGATTGAAATAGTGAAAAATTACAGTAATAAATATCTGCAATAGCACTTTCAATACTTTCGAGCTCTACAGGGGCAAACTTCATTTTTTGCTTGCCTTTAGCTACCTGATGAATAATATTCCAAAAAATCTCCTCAGAAAAAGCTCTTTCTCTCAAAGATATTCTGCCATGCTTAAACATATCTCTTATTTCATCTCTATAATACAATGCGTCGTTATAGCATTCTTGAATATTTTTCAAGGTTAAATTTTGTTTTACGTCATATAAATTTTTTATTTGCTCAGGTGTGTTTTCAGGCAAGGTTTCTGGGATTTCATATTCCTCAAACTTTGCAACATCTAAAACATTAAATAAAAGCACAGAATAATAAGCAACTAAGGCACGTCCTGACTCAGTTACAATAATAGGGTGAGGAACATTACTGTTGTCCATAATAGTCATAACTGCTTCAACAATATCAGTACAGTATTCTTCGACCGAATAGTTTCGACTGTTGGTATAATTTGTATTTGAACCATCATAATCTATTGCCAAGCCGCCGCCTAAATCCAGATAACCCATAGGTGCGCCTTCCTTGACAAGCTCTGCATAAACCCTTGAAGCCTCTAATACAGCGGAACGAATATCTCGAATATTTGGAATTTGAGAGCCTAAATGATAATGAAGCAGCTTTAGGCAGTCAACCATATTTTTATCTTTTAAAGTATCTACAATTTCAATTATTTGTGACATATTTAAACCAAAAATACTTCGGTCACCACCGGACTCGGTCCAATGTCCGCCTGCCTTTGCAGATAATTTGATTCTAATGCCAATATTGGGCTTGATATTTAATGCTTCTGCACGTTCAAGAATAATATCTAGCTCGCCAGGAATTTCAATTACAAAAAAGCATTTAAAACCCATTTTAACAGCATAAAGACCTAAATCAATAAATTCTTCGTCCTTATAGCCGTTACAAATCAAGCACGCCTCCTTGTCCTTCATTTGAGAAAGAGCTGCTACTAGCTCTGCTTTGCTACCCACCTCAAGTCCGTGATGATAGCGCTGGCCGAATTTTGTAACCTCTTCTATTACCTGCTGCTGCTGGTTTACCTTTATAGGATAAACTCCACGATAATCTCCCTTATAGCCAAGTTTTTTTATTGCAGAAGCAAAGGAATTATTTAAATAAGAAATTTGGGAATCCAGCAGGTTTTCAAAACGAAGTAAAACAGGCATATCCAAGCCTCTTTCCCTAACTCCCGAAATTATATCTACCATGCTTACTGCAGCAGAGGGCCTGTCCTTGTAGGGGTTAACCATAACCTCTCCCTTTTCAGAGATAGAAAAATATCCTCCGCCCCAGTTTTTAATTCCGTAAAGCTCTTCGCTTTTAGCTTTAGTCCATCTGCCTAGTACTTCATTTTTGTTCATTTGAGGACTCCTTTCATAAAGTATATATATTCATAATTAGTTGAGAAAATTCATTATATAGCAATTACATATCATATCATAAAAAAGCTTTAAAAGTCAACGGCTTAGTTAATATATTTATCTTGTGAGCAGGTTTTTCAAATGATATAATAGATAAAGCAATGATTCTAAAATAATGTATAATACATTTGCTATAAGCATAGCTTAAAAATTATATTCAAAAAAAATATTAGATTTATTTTAATAAAAAAACGGAGATAAAATATGGATAAAAAAATGATGAAGAGTGTAATACTAATAATAACATATTGTATATTATTAGTTGCAATATTAGTGAAAATAGATTTATTTATTAATGGATTCTTTAGGGGAATGACAATACTTGTGCCTGTATTTATTGGTATTGCAATTGCATTTATATTAAACAGGCCCTATAAAATTATTCTAGAACTTCTAAAAAAAGCGCTTAAGGATAAGAAGTGGAGCAAAGCAGCAAGTCCAATTGCACTTTTAAGTGTCTATCTATTATTTATTGGAGCAGTTACAGGAATTATTGCTTTTATTATTCCACAGCTCTCAGACAGCGTACAAATGCTATATGACAATATAGAAAAATATGGGGACAACCTAGGACTATATGCGATCAAGGTTGCCAATTATCTGAATTTAGAGAATTTTGATTATTCTAAATTTGATGAAGCAGTAAAAAAAATACCTGAGCTTGCAGGTGGTTTGTTTAAAGGCATTATGCCAAAGGTTTTTGATTTTACAACCAGTTTTTTTGCAAGCCTTATTAATATTGTAATTGGTTTTGTACTTTCGGTCTATTTGCTGGCAGATAAGGTAAGACTTAAACGACATTTTAAAAAAGCTATTCAAGCATATCTTCCAAAGCATCAGGGTGAGCTGTTTACAAAAGTTACAAGAATGGCAAGTGAAACCTTTACAAGATTTGTGTCAGGGCAATTTACAGAGGCTTGTATTTTGGGAGGACTTTGTTTTGTTGGAATGCTGCTTTTTAAATTTGAATATCCGGTTTTAATAAGTGTATTAATAGGCTTGACTAGTCTAATTCCAGTGGTGGGCTCTATTATCGGGCTTATCCCTTCGCTTTTTGTTTTGGTGATGATTAATCCGATGCATGCATTGTGGTTTTTGGTTTTTATAATAGTGCTTCAACAAATTGAAGGAAATCTAATTTATCCAAGAGTAGTTGGGGAATCAATCGGTCTTCCGCCTTTATGGGTTTTGCTTGCAATTATTATCGGGGGAGGTCTTTTCGGAGTATTGGGAATGCTACTTGGAGTACCTACGCTGTCAGTTATTTATCATTTACTACAGGAGGATATAAACCTCAAATTAAAAGCTATAAATTCAGCAGAAGGCAGAGAGGAAGAGGAGATAACCGAGCAGTAATAACCCTATTTCTTATTTCCAGGCTTCGCCGAGCAAATATACTGCCTGTGGGATTTCACTTTCAAGAATGGTTGCATAGCCTAGCAAAATAATTGGAGAGCTGCTTTTAGAAACTTGAGCAGAATAATATCTTGAAAGTGGATATACAGTAACGCCCTTTTGGGCAGCGGCTTCAACCAATTCTGATTCGTTCATCTGATTTTTTACTTCAATGGAAAGATGAAGACCTGAATCGGCACCTAGAATTTCAATGGGTATATTAAGAGCGTTTAGAGAGCTTACTAGAAGCTCTCTTTTTTTCTTGTAAATGGTTCTCATTTTATTAAGATGTCTGTCAAAATAACCATCTTGAATAAATCTGTATAGGAGCTTTTGCTCCATAAAAGGAACAGGACAAATAATATAAGAGAGCAATTTCTTATATTTTTCCAATAAAACAGAGGGAAGAACCATATAGCTGATTCTTATTGTAGGAGCAAGCGATTTAGAAAAGGTACCCATATATACAACCTTCTGGTTTGAGTCAAGTCCCTGCAGGGCGGGAATGGGTTTTCCGCTATATTTGAACTCACTATCATAATCGTCCTCAATAATGTATCTATCAGCTTTTTCAGACGCCCATTTTAAGAGCTGAAGCCTTCTTTTTATAGGCATGATATTGCCGGTTGGAAACTGGTGAGCAGGAGTAACACATATTATATTAGCATCTTCTGACGTAATTGCAGCAGGCAACATACCATGGTTATCAAGCTCTATTGGAACAAAGCTTGCCTTGTTAGCAGAAAAAAGCTGACTAAGCTTTTCAAATCCCGGATTTTCTAAACCATAAATGGTCTCATCTCCGAATAATTGTATTAGTATTTGAAGTAAAAATTCAGTTCCGGAGCTGATAATTATCTGGTTTTCATTACATAAAACTCCTCTAGACTGATATAGATATCTTGAAATAGCAGCTCGTAAAGGCAAATAGCCCTGAGGATGGGTTGCTTGCAGAAAATTGATATCATATTCATTGATTACTTCTCTAGAAAGCTTTCTCCAGGTATTAAAGGGGAAGGAGGAATGGTCAACACCCTGATAAGAAAAATCATAACGAGCCTTAGCTTTAGCTTTCTCTGCAGGAGCAGAAATTGATATAGCAGTTGGCTTGATATCAATAATGTTTTCTATATTTGCAATATAGTATCCTTTTCGCTCAGCAGAAACAATATAACCTTCTTCAATAAGCTGGTCATAAGCAGACTGAATAGTGTTTTGGCTGAGATTTAAGTGGCTGGAGAGCTTTCGCTTTGAAGGCAGCTTAGAATTATAGGGAAGCTTGCCATTTTGTATTTCGTGCTTAATATAAGAATAAAGCTGTTGATATAAAGGTGTTTTTGAATTATTTATCAAATTAGGGGTTAATAAGTCCATATCAGTCTCCGTTATATTATAAACTGGCACCATTAAGTTTTGGATTTTTGGTGCTTAATTAGATATCAGTTATATAATATAATAAGACAGATATTTAACAAATGCAAGAAAATTAGATGTAATTTAATAGAAAAATTCTGGAAAATTACATGAAGTACACTAAAAAAATAGAAGGAAGGTAATAAAATGGAAAATCGTTATCAATTAAATAAAAACTTGGCGCAGATGCTTAAGGGAGGAGTAATTATGGATGTTACAACTCCTGAGCAGGCAGTAATTGCCGAAAAAGCGGGAGCCTGTGCGGTTATGGCACTAGAAAGAATCCCGGCTGATATAAGAAGTGCAGGTGGGGTGTCTAGAATGAGCGACCCCAAAATGATAAAGGGAATTCAGGCAGCAGTATCAATTCCGGTTATGGCTAAGGTTAGGATTGGTCATTTTACTGAAGCACAAATATTAGAAGCTATTGAGATAGATTATATTGATGAAAGTGAAGTATTATCTCCTGCAGATGATACCTTTCATATTGATAAAACAAAATTTCAGGTACCTTTTGTCTGCGGAGCCAAGGATTTAGGAGAAGCGCTTAGAAGAATAAGTGAAGGGGCTTCCATGATAAGAACTAAAGGAGAGCCTGGAACAGGTGATGTTGTTCAAGCAGTAAGACATATGAGAAAAATGAATCAGGAAATGAGAAGGCTTCAAGGGTTATCAGAGGACGAATTGTTTAATGCAGCTAAAGAGCTTCAGGTAAGCTATGAGCTAGTAAAATATGTCCATGAAAATGGCAAGCTTCCGGTCGTTAACTTTGCAGCAGGAGGAGTAGCTACACCTGCAGATGCGGCGCTTATGATGCAGCTTGGGGCAGAGGGAGTATTTGTGGGATCAGGAATTTTTAAATCAGGAGACCCTGTTAAAAGAGCAGCTGCAATAGTAAAGGCAGTTACAAATTACAACAATCCTAAAATTCTGGCAGAGCTTTCAGAGGATTTGGGAGAAGCGATGGTAGGTATTAATGAACAGGAAATAGATTTGCTGATGGCACAAAGAGGAATTTAGTTAAATATAGAGTGCTTACGAAAGGAAAATAATACTATGACAATCGGAGTGTTAGCTGTACAGGGAGCATTTATTGAGCATATAAAAATTATAGAGCAGTTAGGTGCAAAAACAGTTGAAATTAGAGAATTAAAGGATTTAGAGGAGAATAAGCTAGAGGGCTTAATATTGCCGGGGGGAGAAAGCACTACGATGATAAAGCTGATCAAAGAGCTTAATCTATTTGATAAACTTAAAAAAACTATTGATGAAGGCATTCCTGTATTTGGAACCTGCGCGGGAATGATTCTTATGGCAAAAGAGGTTTCTAATGATAATACCAAATGCTTTGAGGCAATGGATATCAAAGTAAAAAGAAATGCCTATGGCAGACAACTGGGCAGCTTCCAGATAGAGCAGGAAATGAAGCTGGCAGGTATGGTTAAAATGACCTTTATCAGAGCACCATATATTGAAAAGGTAGATGAAAATGTTGAGATATTAGCTTGTGTGGACGGAAACATCGTAGCTGCAAAGCAAGATAATATGCTAGTTACAGCCTTCCATCCTGAGCTTACAGAAAACTTAAATGTGCATAAATTGTTTTTGGATATGGTAAAAGAAGCAAAAGAGAAAATGGGAAATTTTGCTTGAAATAATAAGGAATAAAGGCTGTGATTATGATTATATAATATCAGCGTTTATTCCTATAATTATGAAATAAATATTTGTTAATTTTATGAATGATTAATAGGTGTATTTATAGTGTTTTTAATCTATAATGGCAATTTTTAAATATGCATTAAGCGGAAGTGACATTGATAAGAATAGTCAATTATTTATTATTACAGGATATTATTGACAAGTAATATTTTTTTTGATATTCTTTTAAACGAGAAATAAAGATAGTAGTAGTATTGTATTAAGTGAGTGAGAACAAGAGGGGAGAATTCTTGTAGTCTCAATAAATCTCAAGTGTAAAGAAAATAGAATAGCTTTATTTTGCCAAAGGTTGAAAACTAATATGGGTTTATTAGTTTAATACGTTAATTAAGAGACATAGTCACTAAAGAGAGTATTAGAGAAGAAAATCAGGAGGCGTTGGTTAATAAAATAACAAAAAAAGGGGAGAGGTGAAGTATATGATAGTTAGAATTGAGTATGAAGAAAGACAAGATTTAAAGGTTGAGAATATTTCAGTAATCGGAAGCTTTAACGAATTTGACCATGAAGAAGGAAAGATGAAGAAAGAAAACGGAGTATGGTATTACGAGAAAGACCTAAAAAAAGGAGAATATTTGTATAGGTTTTTAATAAATGATTCTATAAAATTAAATGATAGTACGGCAAATATATACTTAATAAATGAAAATGAAGAATTATGGTCAGCAATTCTAATTGGAGATAGGGATAAACGATTATTTAATAATACGCAGTACAGAGTAAATATTGAAAACTATCAATTAGATAACAAACTGAATACAAAAATATTTGAAGAAAGTAAAAAGATATATAATATTGTAACAGATAAAAAAGCAGTAGCTAAATTTGAATTTACAGAAATAACTGGAATTCATGCAGTTACACTTATATGGTATAACCCTTGGGGCAATGTAGTGAATATAAGCGAGGGCAATATTTATAAAGAAATTGAAGATGAGAGCGATTCAGCAACATTGTGTTTTTGGATAGATTTATCAGCACAAGAAGACTTATTGCTAGGGCGTTGGAAGATAAAGCTATTTATTAATGGAGAATTTATTTTAGAAGATATATTCAATGTTGTGAATAAAGGGACCTATTATATTAATAATACAATAAATAAATAATATAGTAGTGGAAAGGGAGGATAAAAAATGGCAAATGTAATGGGGATTAATGGAAGTGCATACAAAAAAGTAAACTATGCACCTGTTAAAAAACCAAAAGCAGCACCAAAAGCAGCACCAAAAGTAGCACCAAAAGCAGCACCAAAAGTAGCACCAAAAGCAGCACCAAAAGTAGCACCAAAAGCAGCACCAAGTATTAAAAACAAAGGAGGAGTAATTAGTTCGTTAGTTAGTTCAGCAGAAAAGGCAAAAAGTATAGTCAAAAAAACTGTCACAGATGTAAAAAAAGCAGCTAATTCAGAAATCAATAGATCCAATAAGACAATTACAAGTGTTAGCGATAAAGTAAAAAAAACAGCACTAAAAGTAGCAGGAAATGCAGAAAGGATAGTATCAGATGCAAGTAAGAATATATCGACAATCGCGAAATCAGTAATAAAAAAGACAACACAGAAAGCAGCAGACAGAGCTAGTGCGGTAAAAAAAGTTACAGCTACTGCCTCTAAACCTGAAAGTGAAGTTATTAATACAACAAAAAATGTAGCTAATTCAAAAATTAATTTAGCAGTTAAGACAATTACAAAAGTAAGAGAGAATGTTTTATTAACAAATAAAACTATGCATATAGCTGCGAAAAATGTTGAAAAGGCAAAGCAAATGCCCGGAGGGAATTATGAAAAGGCAAAGCAAATGCCCGGAGGGAATTACGAAAAGGCAAAGCAGATGCCCGGAGGGAATTATGAAAAGGCAAAGCAAATGCCCCGAGAAAATACTGAAAAAGCGAAGCAAATGCCTGGAGGAAATGCTGAAAAAGCAAAGCAAATGCCTGGAGGGAATACTGAAAAGGCAAAGCAGATGCCCGGAGGAAAATTTGATAGTGCAACAATGAAGATAACTAGAAGTCGAGATAGCGGTGAGGTTTTTAATAAATGTGTTGACACTATTCAAACAGTACTTGATTATGTAGGCTTAGCACCAGGAATTGGAGAAGCCGCTGATTTAGTAAATGCAGG
Source organism: Clostridiales bacterium UBA4080 (assembly GCA_002381865.1). Taxonomy (GTDB): domain Bacteria; phylum Bacillota; class Clostridia; order Lachnospirales; family Vallitaleaceae; genus UBA4080. The sequence goes on from DFYO01000008.1 coordinate 53,010, forward strand.
AATATATACATTGAGGAAAGACCCTATTAATGCATCATTATCCGTAGCATCAGGGGTTCCGTTTGCAGGATGGTTTGCAACTGGAGGCAAACTAGTTAATAAAGGAGTAAAAACTATTAAGACAGCGGAAGAAGTAAGCAAAATAGCGGATAAAACAAAAGATGTTGCAATCAACATAAAAACAATAGATAATATAGGTAGCATTACAAAAAAAGCAGATAAGCCATTGACTAAAGCTATTGAGGGTGGGACTGCATCACCATCAGAAATAGCAAAGAGCTGGCAAGGCACAGGAAAGTATCCAGGCGTAGACAGATACAAAGATATCACTATTAAACAAGATAAAATAATCTATCGTGGTGAACCTAACGGAACAGAGTATTTTACAACAAAGTCTGCTCTTGAAAGATCAGGCTATGATGCTAATAATCTGTTTGAAGGGTTACAGGTTGAGAAAAACTTAGTGCATGGATATCGTTCAGAAATGCAAGGATATAAAGCAACAATAGATCTAGAGGCAGCTTTTGGATTAACTAAAGCAAATCCTCAATTTGGAAAAGGTGGCTTGCCGCAAATATTCATTCCAGACGCAAATGACCTAATCCAGAAGGGCTATCTAATACCAGTTGAAAATATTCCATTAAATAAATAAGGAGAGTAGTGATGATAAATCTAAAGACAGGAGAAATCAGAGTTAATAGGGAATTAACCTTATCACCATGGTTTACATTCGAAGATTTTAAAAACACTTCATTCTTCGATAATCATGATGGTATAAAATCCATACAACTCAAGGAGAAACAGACCATAGGCAACAATAGCTACTTTGTAAGTTTTTTCTTTAGAAACTCCAAGTTATACGCTATTACACTTATGCTTGCGGACATGTCAATTTCAGAGAAAGATGAAGAACATAGAAAAAATCTTCATGATGAAGTTCTTAGACTCAATGGCATAGAAAATGGCAAGGCGTACAGTTGGGGAAAAATTGTTTCAGAGTATGATAAAAGAAGTAATAGTAGCGAAATCTTAATTGTATATGGTAATTGACTGCAAATTGGAATTTTATAACAGCACCTTGAAAAGCACCTAAAAAAGGGATAAAAACAGGGATTGAGCAAGACTTAAAGCACCTCGAACAGCACAAAACCCGTTTTACAGCACCTAAAGAAAAGGTTTCAAACCGCGAGCGTTGCCAGCGGATGTNNCGGTTCACAGCACCTTGCTTTATCCTGCACCGAAATAATATTCAGAGCAGGCAGTGGTTTTGACCTAAAAAGGCGAAGTGGAACGCTCGCTAAATTCGCCCCAAACAAGCGCTTCTAATTTCCAGTGGTATCTTTAATCCACCTGGGATGAGAAAACGCCACACAGGGCGAACGTGTGCGACAGGTGGGCAAGCAAACGCCTAAGCCAGTAACGGGAATGCTTTAGCTGTCATTGGTTTGAATGGCTGCTCACAAAATAATCGGTCACAAAGCCTCAAATTCGGCTTTGATCACCCTCAGTGGCATCCTTGCTCGACTGAGGACTAGAAAATGCGACACAGGGCGAACGTGGGGCACACAAAGGAAAGATAATCTCTTAGCCGAGTGATGCCAATGGTTTAGGGTTGAAACAGCATTACTTCTCAGCTAAAAGTTCTGTATTCGATCAGCTGGACTAAATCGTCTTTTCCGCTACCCCTCGGTTCATGGTGAACCCCTACTTGACAGCTTTTTTGGCTTCTGGTAAGCTGGGACGCAACAGGGGGGTTTAAGGGGGGACGACGGTTTCTCCGAAATCCTAGCTGGACTGACCAGAACTAAAACAATAATTATCAATCAACAGCAGAGAAGAAAAAGGTTTTAATACTTTTCTTTCTCTGCTGTTATTATTTTTTTGAATCATAGTGTTTTCAACATTTTCCTCAAAGTTTGACTTGTAATCGAGCTGAACCAGAGTTAACATCACACACACGACTTCGAGATAGTNNTGTACTCTTGCTACGGAGACTGGTTCTCCCAGACCCAATAATACTTACCCACCCTTGTCCCCTTGGTCGTCAGAGGATGTAATTCCAGGAGAGAGACTTATCAGTTGAGGTTGTAGTTCGGTTGCCAAACAGGAGGAAAATGCAAATGAATAAGCGTAAAGAAGACCTGATTTATGTGGGCATAGACCTGCATAAAGACTCTCACACCGCAGTTATTTTAGACTGTTGGAACACAAAACTCGGCGAGATTACCTTCGCCAATACACCAGCGGAATTTCCAAAGCTGGTAAGGAAAGTTCAAAAGTATTGCATTGAAAACAAAGAACCAGTTTATGGTTTAGAAAATGCCTACGGCTACGGTCGAGGACTAGCAGTCTGGCTTATCGCCAAAGGCTTGATGGTCAAGGATGTAAATACCTCCCTTGCACATCGGCAAGCAAAATGCCGAGCCATGTATAAGAAAAGTGATTCCGATGATGCAGAAGCCATCGCACTTGCCACCATCAACCTACTAGATTCACTACCAGATGCATGTCCAAACGATGCCTATTGGTCATTATCCCAAATGGTTAATCGCAGAGACAACATCATGACACAGCGGATCAGACTGAAAAACCAACTCCATGAACAGCTTTGCATTGCTTATCCAAGCTACAAGCAGTTCTTCGAGGACATCAGCCGAAAGACTGCCTTATTCTTTTGGGAACACTACCCGTCTGAGAAATATCTCAGAGGCAAAACTCCCGAAAGCCTTGCAGAAGAAATGAAAGATGTTGGTCACAACAGCTTTTCAGTCAAACGGTGCAAGCTTATCTTAGATGCCGTCAAACGTGACCACACCAAAGCCAAGGAATACCAAGGCTATCGGGATGCCATCACCAGAGGACTTGTCAAAGACCTTCAGCATTATGATGAGCAGTTAAAGGCTGTAGACAAGGAACTGGAGCAACTTTACCATGACCTTGGCTGTACACTAGCCACCATGCCTGGGTTGAACATCACCACGGCAGTGAAAATTATGTCCGAAATCGGCGATGTGAATCGGTTTCCAACCCCTGCAAAGCTGGCACAGTTCGCAGGCATAGCCCCCATCAAGTTGTCATCAGCTGGGAAGGGCAAAGACAAAGCATCCAAGCAAGGCAATCGCAGACTCCAAGCGACTCTTTACTTTCTTGCGATCCAAATGATCCAAGTATCCACCAAAGGTAAAGCACGAAACCCCATATTCCGAGACTATTATGACCGCAAACTGGCAGAAGGAAAAAATGCCAAACTGGTCTTAGTTAGCATAGCCAGAAGATTGGTGAACATCATCTTTGGCATGCTGAAGAACAAAACCGAGTATCGACTTCCATGCCTTGAAACAGGTGAAGTAGCGGAATGAGGATACTCGAAAATAACAGAACATGGTAAAATGTAGGCAGTAGTGATTTTTAAAGAACAGAGTGCTGAAAAGCACAACTTTTTTTAGAGAACAGCTACCGCCCACTTCAACATAAGCAGTTGGAGTGTATGTTAAGGGTGGGTTAGATGATGTAGCAACAAAAGCTAAGCCATATACAAATAGCAGACCAAGTTATGGTAAAGGGCAAGTTGATGAAGTATGGAACAACGCCAAAGATCCTATTACAGGCAAAGTATATGACCCGACGGGTGTTGAAATTAAATGGGATCCAACAAAGCCAAGGAATGGTCAATGGGATATGGGACATGTTCCAGGAGAGAAATACTCTGATATGCAAAAGTTGTATATGGATGGAACAATTAGCAAACAAGAATTCTTGGAATGGTATAAAAATTCAAGTAACTATAGACCAGAACTTCCTAGCACAAATAGAGGGCACAAATTTGAATAATGAGAAACGGAGGAAAATAGATGGATTTACAGAAAGCTGATTATGGCACCGTCATTAAGTTTGGCTCACTTGAGGATTTACAGTGTAAACTAAAACTTGAAAATCAAAAGATTGGTGATGTTATCGATACTGTTGATGCAAATGGTGTAAGTTTATTTCAAAAAACGCTGATTAGTAGAAAGTTTGAAGTAGCTCATTATCTGTTGAATGAAAATGTGAAAATTAATGTTATTTCAAAAGAGGGATTTAATGAACTACACTACCTAGCAGCAAATATAAATTTTGATGGAGCGATTGATTTAGCACGATTGTTGATTCAACGTGGATGTGATTTAAGCCAAATTGATAACAAATATGGTAACACTGCAATGTTGTCGATATGTTTAGAACTTCTAAAACGTCAATCAGATGATGGTATGAAATTTTTAGAAGAAGTATTATCAAATCATCAAAACATTGATATTTCGAACAATTCAGGAATTAGTGTTAGAAAATTGTTAACAGAACGAGGACCAGATAAAATTAAAGAGCTAATCAAGGAGGAATAAGCATGGAAAGCATGGGTTTAGGTGGATGTGTAGTATCAAAAAATATTTTGAATGGTCTGGGAAATGTCAAGTGGTGTATTCGAGAGTCTTCACGTAATGAACTTGATAACGGTTGGAGATTTTTATCGGACATAGACACTGATGATTTTTTAGCTGATTCATCCAATATGGCTGTGTGTGATTGGGGAACCATTGTCAATATAGAACCTGCTGTTATTGAGATATTTTACATGCCAGTCGGCACAGATATAATGTTGGTGAATGAGAACAATCTTAAGAAATTTGTAAATACCGAAACTGGTGTCGAAATCTAGCTTTCAGTACATTACCGTGCATATCCACCTAACCGTAACCGTGCAAATGCCTTGAAATGGCGGGTTAGTGAAGTTGCTGACCACCGACTTGACACACAAAGGGTCATTTCGACCACGTACTAAAAGCCTTTAAAACGTCGGTACTACCGGCGATTGTGAATCGGGGCGACCACGTCCCTTTATCCCGCACCGAAATAATATTCAGAGCAGGCAGTGGTTTTGATCTTAAAAAGCCGAAGTGAAACGCTCGCTAAATTCGCCCCAAACAGGCGTTTCTAACCGCCAGTGGTATCTTTACTCCACTTGGGATGAGAAAACGTCACACAGGGCGAACGTGTGCATCACGTGGGCAAGCAAACACCTAAGCTAGTAACGGCAATACTTTAGTCGTCAAAGGTTAGAATGGCTGCTCACAAAATAAGCGGTCACAAAGCCCCAAATTCGGCTTCGATTACCCTCAGTGGCATACTTGCTCGCCTGAGGACAAAAAAATGCGACACAGGGCGAACGAGGGGCACACAAAGGCAAGATTATCTCTAAGCCAGCAATGCCAATGGTTTAAGTTTAAAAACTGCGTTACTTCTCAGCTAAAAGTTCTGTCCTCGATCAGCTAGATTAAATGTCATTTCCGCTACCCCCTCAGTTCATGGTGAACCCACCCTTGACGGTTATTTTTGACTGTGGTAAACTGGGACGCAACAGGGGGGTTTAAGGGGGGCGACGGTTTCTCCAAAAATCCTAGCTGGACTGACCAGAACTAAAACAATAATTATCAATCAACAGCAGAGAAGAAAAAGGTTTTAATACTTTTCTTTCTCTGCTGTTATTATTTTTTGAATCATAGTGTTTTCAACATTTTCCTCAAAGTTTGACTTGTAATCGAGTTGAGTCAGAGTTAATATCACACACACGACTTCGAGATAGTTAGTCTATTTCCAGAAGTTGCCTGTCTCTGACAGGGTGTACTCTTGCTACGGAGACTGGTTCTCCCAGACCCAATAATACTTACCCACCCTTGTCCCCTTGGTTGTCAGAGGATGTAATTCCAGGAGAGAGACTTATCAGTTGAGGTTGTAGTTCGGTTGCCAAATAGGAGGAAAATGCAAACGAATAAGCGTAAAGAAGACCTGATTTATGTGGGCAT
>DFYO01000064.1 GCA_002381865.1 Clostridiales bacterium UBA4080
AAAACACACGTGGAATTTAGGTATTATATAAAGACAATGATAGTATTTATCCACAGCTAGAGATGTAATCATAGAAAGAAGGGAATTTTATGATAATCATTAAAACAAGATGTGAATTATTAAAAGTGAACAACAATATACATTGCTTTACAAGCAAAAAGTCTCGCTAGAATAGCGGGCTTTTTGCTTGTATAAAGAGTGTAAAAACAGGAGGCGGACATTATGATTAAAAACTATGTAATCGACACCAATGTTATGATTCACGACCCTGATTTTATGTACAAATTCAGTGACAACAATGTTGTAATACCCATCCTTTGTATTGAAGAGCTGGATAATCTTAAAAAGAAGGACGGGCTTGTTGGCTTTAATGCAAGAAATGTAGCTAAAGAGCTTCAAATGATTATGCAGCAGGGAGATATATCAGAGGGAATTAGCCTTAGCAACGGTGGTATTATAAGAGTTGAGTTAAACTATATGGGCACAGATTGGATGCCGCACGGAATCGACACCAATAAAAACGATACAAAAATAATATCTGTAGTTAAAAATCTTCAAAAGGCAAATCCGGATATACCTACAATACTGGTTACAAAAGATGTTTATATGTCTATTAAAGCCAGTGCATTAGGAATTGAGGTTCAAGATTATCAGAATGATAAGATAATGAGCGAGGACATCTATAAAGGATATCTTGATATTTTTCTTAGCTCATCAGATATTGATAAGGTTTATAGCGGAGGACTTAATCTTCCAAAAGAGCTACAGGGAGAGGTTTATCCAAATGAATTTTTCCATATTAAGAGTCAGGATAACGCCGGTCATGAGCTATTAGCCAGATATGACGGAGAAAAAATAGTGCCACTAAAATACGCAAATGATACAGCGTGGGGACTATCACCAATTAACAGAGAACAAAAAATGGCCTTTGAGCTATTAATGAATCCGGATGTTCATTTTGTATCTATAACAGGAGGCGCAGGCTCAGGTAAAACAATTTTGGCAACTGCATGTGCGTTGCAAAATGTTATCGAAACAAATAAATACAGAAAAATAGTATTTGTAAGACCTGTAGTACCAGCAGGTAACGATATAGGTTATTTACCGGGAACAGAGATTGAAAAGCTCAAGCCTTGGATGGGAAGCTTCTATGATGCAATTGAAAATCTTACAGATATTAAGGACACAGGATCAGGAAAATCTCAATACGGAGGAAAGCCTGCATTTACAGTAGATGACTTTATAGAGCAGTACAGGCACAGAGGTGTAATAGAGACGAAAACCTTTACCTACATGAGAGGAAGAACCTTCAGTAATGCATTTATAATTGTAGACGAAGCACAGGAGATGACACCTCATTTAGCAAAACTGATGCTAACACGAGCAGGCTATGATTCAAAATTTGTATTTTTAGGAGACCCAAGTGATAATCAGATTGATAATCACTATGTAGACTCAAAATCCAACGGCTTAATATATACTGTTGAAAAAATGAAGGAATATAATATTACAGGACACATAACCCTAAAACGAGTTGAAAGAAGTCCATTGGCAGAGATTGCTGAAAGAGGAATGTAGTATTGTTATTCTTTTCCAATCTGTTATAATTGATATTAAATAAAGAATTAATGATAATGCAGGAGGAGAAAAATGGGTAAAATTGGAATTATAGGTGCTATGGAAGAGGAAGTAATGGCTTTAAAAGACAAGCTTAAGGTTTCTGATATAAGAAGTATTGCATCCTTGGAATTTTATGCGGGGAAGCTTAGCAATCGTGAGGTAGTATTAGTAAGAGGCGGAATAGGAAAGGTTAATGCAGCAGTATGCACACAGATATTGATAGATTGCTTCCATGTAGATGCAATTATCAATACAGGAGTAGCGGGAGCCTTGAGTGATGAATTAGAGATTGGAGACATTGTTATTTCAAGAGATGCTCTTCAGCATGATTTTGATGCCACTGGCTTTGGATATGAAAAGGGTACTATTCCCAGAATGGCTGAAAGCTGTTTTAAAGCAGATAAGGGTTTAATACACATTGCTGAAAAAGCTAGTCAGGTTTTAAGTGTTAAAACGAATATTTTTACAAAAAGAATTGTAAGCGGAGATCAGTTTATTTCTGATAAAGAAAAGAAAAAAGTTTTAATTGGAGAGTTTGATGGCTTTTGTACTGAAATGGAAGGAGCAGCAGTTGCTCAAGCCTGCTACCTAAACAAAATTCCTTTTGTAATAATTAGATCCATATCTGATAAGGCAGATGATTCTGCGGAGATGAATTATTCACAATTTACACAGATTGCAGCAGCAAATTCCTGCAAGCTGATTGAAAAAATGGTAGAGATAATGTAATGAAAGCAAGCAGAAAGGTAAAATGCTCTTATGGAAAAAAGAGGCTTCTTAAAACAAAAGGAAACAACAAAATAAAGAGCACAGTTGTAATTGCAAGAAGAGCCTATAGCATTTTTGATAAAATTATTTGGCTGCTAAATATTGCAGCAATTGTGTATAAGCTTTACGAAAAAGCTAATAGTGTAATATATAAATATAAAACAAGCAATATGCTATAAGAGCATATAATAAAAAAAAGTTAGAAGCTACAAAGGCATAAGAGATGACAAAGAACAATAATGCTAGAAATAACTAATAAGAATAAAGCATAAATAAAAATTAAGAAAAATAGAAAAAATAAAAGCCTGAAATATAAACATTTCAGGCTTTTATTTTATTTGTTATTTATATATTGCACGAACAAGCGTTCGGTGATATAATTAATGCAGACGAAGTTGTTCAATTATTGAAATTAGAGGTGATGATGATGCTTTCATTAAATATTCAAGAAAAGCTTGGAATATTAGCAGATTCTGCAAAATATGATGTTTCCTGTGCCTCCAGTGGAGCAGACAAGAAGAATAAGGGAGGGCTTGGTAATTCCACAGCAGCAGGAATATGCCATACCTGGTCCTCTGACGGGAGATGTGTTTCTCTTTTGAAGATACTAATGACTAATGACTGCGTATTTGATTGTGCGTATTGTATTAATCGACACAGCAATGATATAAAAAGAACAAGCTTTTTTGCAGAGGAGATTGTCCAGCTTACAATAGAATTCTACAGAAGAAACTATATCGAAGGCCTTTTTTTGAGTTCTGCAATTGAAAAAAGTCCTAATGACACTATGGAAAAAATTGTCCAGGTATTAAAGCTATTGAGATACAGAGAAGGCTTTCATGGATATATTCATGTTAAAGCAATCCCAGGAGCTTCACCAGAGCTTATAGAACAGGCGGGAGCATTAGCGGACCGTATGAGTGTAAACATAGAATTGCCAACAGAAGAAAGTCTTAAGCTATTAGCACCCCAAAAGCCCATTAAGAATCTGTTTCTGCCAATGGCACAAATAAAAAACGGAATTGAACGAGCTAAGCAGGAGAAAACAATATATCGCTATGCAAAACCCTTTGTTCCAGCGGGGCAATCAACACAGATGATTGTAGGAGCTACAAAAGACAGTGACAGGAATATAATTATGGCAGCAGAAAAGCTATACAATGATTTTCAGTTAAAAAGAGTCTATTATTCGGCATACATACCCGTTAATGCAGGCTCAAATCTGCCAGCTGTTCAAACCTCACCCCCTCTATTAAGAGAGCACAGACTTTATCAAGCAGACTGGCTTTTAAGGTTTTATAATTTTAAGGCAAAGGAGCTTTTAGGAGAAGCAGAGGTCAATTTTAATTTGGATTATGATCCAAAAATGAATTGGGCGCTAAGGAATCTTGAGCTTTTTCCAGCAGATATTAATACAGTGAGCTATGAGATGCTTTTGAGAATACCGGGAGTTGGAGTTTTGTCAGCTAGAAGAATAGTCAGACAACGTAAAATTTCCCCAGTAAGATTTGAGGATTTAAAAAAAATTGGGGTTGTAATGAAAAGAGCACAATATTTTATTGTTTGTAAGGGCAAGCATTCAGGAGTAGGTCTAGATAGGGCTTCTCTAGAAACAAAGCTTAATCCAAAGCCAGAGTTTGAACAGCTTAGTCTTTGGTAATTATTTTAAACGTAGGTGATTGATATGATTTATATACATGATGGGAATTTTGATGGTTTTTTAAGCTGTGTATTTGAACATTACTATAATAAAAAGGCAGAAGGAATATATTCAAGGGATAATTATGAGCCAGTGCTTTTTCAAGAGGTCCTGTTTATAGAAACAGATGGAGAAAAAGCCGAAAGAGTTCAGCAGGCATTAATTAAAAAGATTTCAACTGAGGCATATATCAATATTTATTACTCTTTTCACTCAAAGAATATTCATAAGGATACAAAACTGCTTAAATATATTGAACTAGCCTTTAAGCTTAAGGGAAGGATTGATTTGCTATTTACACATGAGCTTGTTGCACCTGTCATAGATATGAAAAGAAAGGTTTCAAGGGAAAGGCATTTGTTTTTGGGAATTCTAAGGTTTTCAGATGCAGGAACGTGCCTTGTAGCAGAGATAGAGCCTGAAAACGATATTTTGCCTTTGATTGCAGGACACTTTGCAGACAGATTACTTAAGGAACAGTTTTTGATATATGATAAGCTAAGAAAAAAAGCAGTAATTTGCAGAGAGGGAGAGTGGTATATACGAGATATTGATTTGAAGGACAGGATTGTTTTTTCAAAAAAGGAAGATTATTTTCAGGAGCTTTGGAAGGAATACTTCAACAGGATAGGAATTGAATCTAGACAAAATTTAAAGCTTCAACAAAGCTTTGTACCAATCAAATATAGAAAAAATATTGTAGAGTTTAAGCAATAGGGTTAAGTATGTAAACGCCAAAAAATAAAAAACAAGAGAAAATAAATTGTGTGTGTTATTTAACAGCTATAGAAAAGTAAAAATTGGGGATTACAATGAAGAAAAATAATTATGAAAAACACCCATAAAAAGAAAAGGAGCACCGTAGCCGAAGCTAGGTGCTATTGTAAAGGATGAGGGGGAGAGTATTTAATATGTAAGAGGTAACTAATTCTTACTCGATTATAATATAAAATAAATGTGTACATAGAATGAATAGAGTGTTAACAATTAGTTAACAATACAATCAGACATCGCCGCGTATTTCAACTTTTTTAAGCTTTTGCAATAAAATATTACGATATTCAGTTATTTTACTTGCCGATGGAAACGAAAAACTTTCCGAGGAAAGCTGGTTTTCTGAGTATTTATAGGGCTGCAAATAATATGAAGAAGCGCCTTCAAGCCAAAGAGCAATTGATTTGAAATCCTCAGAATTATGAAGCTCATCAACAACGGTAGTTCTGAATTCGTAGGGAATATGATTCTCTTTAAGTAAATTTATACTGAAGTTTATTTTATCTATGATTTGAAGGTCTTCAGTAAGTCCTGCGGTGAGATTATATTTTGAAGGGCTGTTTTTTATGTCCATTGCAATATAATCAACAAGCTTATCACGAATTATTATTTCAAGAAGCTCAGGATTTAGACCATTGGTATCTAGCTTGATTTTTATTCCATAGAGTTTAATTCGGTTAATAAATTGTAGCAAATCCTTTTGAAGAGTAGGCTCTCCGCCGGTAATACATACCGCATCCAGCATATTTTTTCTTTTCTGAAGATGGGCAAAAAATTCATCCTCATAAGTAGAGCAATTACTTCCTAATACTAAATCCTTGTTATGACAAAAAGGACAACGCATATTACAGCCCTGAGTAAAAACCGTTGTACAGATATATCCTGGATAATCGACAAGAGATAGCTTTTCAAAACCCTTAATTATCATAATGCCTCCATTAACTTGCGAAAAAAATTTTTTTAAAATATAATAGCTAAATAACAAGATAATTATAGCATAGCTGAAAAGCAATTAATATATTTTGAGGTGATTTTGTGGAGAGCGGTCAATTAGAAAGCAAATATGAAAAATATATGAAAGAAGCCTTGGCAGAAGCAGAAAAGGCTTATTCATTAGGAGAAGCTCCAATCGGGGCAGTCGTTGAGTACAAAGGAGAAATTATTGGAAGAGGCTGTAATAAAAGAAATAGCGAAAAAAATCCATTAGCTCATGCAGAGCTTATTGCAATAAAGCAAGCAGCCGATTATATAAAGGACTGGAGGTTAGAAGGGTGTAATATTTATATTACACTTGAGCCCTGCCCAATGTGTGCAGGAGCAATAGTCCAAGCCAGAATCGATAAAGCAATAATTGGGACAATGAATCCAAAAGCAGGGAGTGCAGGCTCAATAGTTAACTTGCTTCAAACAGAGGGATATAATCATAGAGTTGAAATAGTAAATGGAATTAGAGAAGAAGAATGCAGAGGTATGCTTAAAAGATTTTTCAAAGAATTAAGAGATGGCAAAGTCAAAGAATAAAGAATAAAGAACAACTATAGCCTATATTATAAGGACTTAAACAATAGATCATAAAATCTTATATCATAAGGCAAAAATGTAACCTAAACTATAAGGACTTATATAATAAGGCAAAATAAAACCCATATCGTATTGACAGTGGATAATAAAAGTAATATACTTATCGTTGCGATACAATGTCAAAAAGTTTCCGCGCAGCCGGGGAGTCAGCGGTGCCCTGTACCTGCAATCCGCTATAGCAGGGGTGATATCGAGCAGAGGCTTATATTTTGTAAGGCTGCCCTTTACAAGTGGCGATGATAATTGGGTCTTACGCAATCAGAATTTACGAACCGTGTCAGGTCTGGAAGGAAGCAGCACTAAGTAAAAGCTCTGATGTGCCGTAAGGTTACCTGACTTGAGTTAACTATAAAGGTAACGCTTATGAGTATTTGTCGAAGTAAGATGCGCGGAATTTAAATAAAAAAATAATTCAAAAAGCAGATTGCTTTTTGTTTTTTTTTTGAATTTTTTAAGCTTGTTTTGCCAAGGGGATACCCTTGTTAGGTGCTGGTGGATATGTTATAATAACAAAGCAATAGCATGCTTAAATAATGCTTAACAACAACAAAATAATAGCTTGCGTTAAGTATATTAATTATAGCAAAGCAATGCCTATATAAATAATATCTTAGTATTTTTTAAAATATATTTTTTAAAATAGAAAGAGAGAGACTATGTCTTATACCGCCCTATATCGAAAATGGAGACCCAATACCTTTGAAAGTGTTATTGGACAAGAGCATATAGTAAGGACACTTACCAACCAGATAAAGGCAGGTAAACTTAGTCATGCATATTTGTTCTGTGGAACTAGAGGAACGGGTAAAACCTCTACAGCAAAGATATTTGCAAAGGCAGTCAACTGTATTTCTCCAATAGAGGGCAATCCCTGTAATCAATGTGATATCTGTACAAACAAGAGCAATAATCAGTCAATTAATATAATAGAGATTGATGCAGCCTCCAATAACGGAGTTGACAATATTCGAGAAATACGTGAAGAAGTAAAATACACGCCAACAGAAGGCAAATATAAGATATACATTGTAGACGAGGTTCATATGCTATCCCAGGGAGCCTTTAATGCGCTTTTAAAAACGCTTGAAGAGCCTCCGGAGCATGTTATATTTATTTTGGCTACAACAGAGCCTCATAAGCTGCCAGCAACTATTTTGTCACGCTGTCAAAGATATGATTTTAAGAGAATAGGAACAGCAGATATTGCAAAAACCTTGATGGGCTATATGGATGAGGAAAAAATAGAGTATCAGCCTGAAGCAATAACCTATGTTGCAAAAATTGCAGATGGCTCCATGCGTGATGCTTTAAGTATTATGGACCAGTGCATTGCTTTTTATTTGGGAGAAAAAATAACATTGGATAAAGCGCTTGAGGTATTAGGAGCAGTAGACCATACGGTGTTTAATTCACTTACCAATTGTCTTATAAACAAGGATATTAAGAATGCGATGGATTTAGTTGAGCTTATACATACGCAGGGAAGGGATTTGCAGCAGTTTTTATTTGACTGGGTCCAATATTTTAGGAATGTATTAGTTTTGAAAAATATTGGAGCTAGTGAGGGAATAGCTGAAATATCCAAGGAATATATGGAAACGCTTAAAAAGCAAAGTGAATTACTTTCAGAAAAAGAGCTTATAGAATATATTGAATATTTTTCTGAGTTAGAAAATAAGATAAAATATGTTTCTCAAAAAAGAATATTAATTGAAGTTGCAATAATAAAGTTTTGTAAAAAAGAGCAGAGTACAAATATTGACAATAGTAGCCTTGAGGGAATATGGGAGAGAATTTCTTCCTTAGAAAAAAAGATTTCAGAGCAAAAAACTGTAATCAGAACAGCTGAGAGTGTTCCCAAGGAAAACACAATGACTAAAGAACAAATGGAAGAAAAGAAAAAGCGTTTAAAAGCTGCTATGCCAGAGGATATAAGGGCTGCAATAGGCAGATTTAATGAGCTTGTTCAGCAAATGGACGGACTTGAAATGGCAATGCTTAAAAAAAGCTTCCCGGCATTTTTAGAGGATGAATTTTTTTATTTGGTCTGTGAAACGGAAATTCAAAAAAACCGTTTGATTTTGCCAGAAATTACAGGTAAAATAAATCAGATAATGGCTTCAATACATAATAGGGAGTTTAATATCAGAGTGTTGACTGTTAAGGAGTACGATATGCTTGTCCATACAAGAGGTGCTGACAAAGCAGATGCAAAAGAGGCAAAAAGCCTTTTTGAAGAGCTGAAAGCTCAAATAAATTTTGATATTCAAGAAATAGATGATTAAACAGGAGGAATAAAAAGATGGCAAAAAAAGGTGGATTTCCAGGCGGAGGAATGCCTAATAATATGAGTAATATCATGAAGCAGGCACAAAAAATGCAAAAGCAGATGCAGGAAATGCAAGAGGAAATGGATGCAAAGATATTTGAAGCTACAGTAGGTGGCGGAGCAGTAAAAGCTGAGGTAAATGGTAAAAAAGAATTAGTAAAGGTATCAATAGATAAAGAGGTAGTTGATCCTGATGATGTAGAAATGCTTGAAGATTTAGTGGTTGCAGCAGTAAACGAAGCTCTAAGAAAAGCAGAGCAGCAAATAAACCAGCAAATGTCACAGCTTACAGGAGGCTTAAATCTGCCTGGAGGACTTTTCTAGAAAACCCTAATCAAGGGTTTTCTTTATAAATACTGAAAAGTGAGGAATACCAATGGATTATTTTGGTTTGCATATTGGCAAGCTTGTTGAGGAGCTTTCAAGACTTCCAGGAATTGGGCCAAAAACAGCACAAAGGCTTGCATTTTATATAATAAATCAGCCAGAAAACACAGCAAATAATTTAGCGTCAGCTATTGTAAATGCAAAAGCCAATACAAAGTATTGTACAAAATGCTGTACAATTACTGATGGAGAGCTATGCCCTATTTGCAAAAGTGAAAAAAGAGATAAAACTACAATTATGGTAGTAGAGGAACCCAGAGATATGGCAGCCTATGAAAGAACACGTCAATATAAGGGGCTATATCATATATTACATGGAGCTATTTCGCCAATGCTGGGAATAGGGCCAAATGATTTAAAGCTGAGAGAGCTATTCCAAAGATTAGAAAAGGAAGATATTCAGGAGATAATTTTAGCAACCAACTCCTCGGTAGAGGGTGAAGCAACGGCGGTATATTTGAGCAAGCTTTTAAAACCCCTCGAAATTAAAATATCCAGAATAGCAAATGGAGTACCTGTCGGAGGCGACCTTGAATATGTAGATGAGGTAACTCTGTCTAGAGCACTTGAGGGAAGAATTTTTTTAACCTAAGAATACAAAATAAGAGTAATCTAAATATCATCTTATACCGATAATTATAGTACAACGTCAAGGAGATGATTAGATGACATCGATACAAGGATTAAATTCAAAATTGCCATTTGACAATTTGACTGAAATACAGGATATTAAAAAAAGTATATTATCACAGCAGACAGAAAAAGATATTTTGCCAGAAACACAAAAGCAAGATAATATTCAGGAAAATGTCCCAGCGACACAAGCAATTAAAACAAAAGCAATGGAAGCAGGCGAAGAGACAGGGAAGGTCACAGATTACGCAGGAATTTTAAAAGACCGACTTAAAGTCTCTTTTTTGAACAATGAAACTCAAATAGAGGAGCTTGTTCAAAATACCCAAAAAGTGCTTGAAAAGCTTATAGATATAGTTACAGAGGAGGATATAAAAGGCGTTTTAAAGGCTAATTATAATCCTCAGAAGCTGAGCATAGATATGCTAGTCAAGGTAATATCTCACAATAAGGTGGCATATAAAACTGAAAATATAGATAAGCTTCAAAAAGAAGTAGATGAAGCTCTTGTAAAATATAAAGAGCTGTTTTCTGATGAAAATAATTTGAAAACAGCAATTACCGCTCTTAAGGAAAATAACCTGCCTGCCAATAAAAAAAACATAGAAAAGCTAATAAAAGCCGCTAATATGACAGAACAAATAAAAAATCCATCCAAGCAGACACTGATTAATATATTAAAAGGGGATGAAAGGATTACACTAGAAAGTGCCTATAAGGCTAAATTTATGGGTACTCAGGCGAAGCCAGTTGAAAATGACCTAAAAGCTTTGGAGCCTCAGATTAAAGAGATTTTAGAGCAGGCAAAGCTAACAGCTTCAAAAAGTAATATGGAGCTATCAAAAATGTTGATAAATGAAAACCTGCCCTTAAATAAAGAAAGTATAGCAAAGGCAGAGCAGATAAAGACAGCGATAAAAGAGCTTACAGCGGAGCAGGTAATTCAAAAGGGTGCTGAAAACTTAAGAAATAACAAGTCAGCAGCAGATATTTTATTGCTTGAAAATCCCTCAAAAAATAAGGATGGACAGGTTAAAGAAATAGTCGAGGACCTGCAAAAAATAAGAACTTCACATATTAAAGAGCTTGTAAATAAAGAGCTTGAAATCAATTTGAAAAACTTAACACAGGAGGCTAAAACACAACCTGCAGATAGCTTTCAAATACAAGCTGGATTAAAAGCTTCTAACAAGGATACAGGGATAGAACAAAACAAACAAAAACAAACAAAAACAGTGGAAGCAACAAAACCCCTAGAAGCAGCAGAATCAGTAAAAACAATAGATAAAGTAACAGAAGCATCAAAAACAACAGATGTAGATAAAGTAGCAGAATCAGTAAAAACAGCAGATATAGATAAAATAGCAGAAAGGGATATTAAAATTATAAAGGCAAGCCTTCAGCTAGAGGAAATAAGACTAAAAATGACGCTGGAGGCAGCAGTCAAGCTTGAAGAAAAAGGCATTCATATAAGCACAAAGCCACTAGAAGAGCTGGTGGAAAGCTTAAAAGCCCTTGAACGTGAGGAATATACCAAGGCGTTAGATATTCACAATGTCAAAATAGAACAAGCAAGCCTTAATAAAATGGAGGATGTTTTTGAAAGAATAAACACTATTAAAAAAATGCCAACTGCCCTTTTATCAGATATTTCAGAGGGTAAAATAGAGTTTAACATTAAAGCGATTTCCAATCAGGCAATAAGTGAGATTGTAGTTTACAGGGCAATGAAAAGCTATGATGATAATCAAACCCAGATTAGAGCTGACCTTGGAGACAGAGTAGAAAAAACCTTTGTACAAATTGATAAAATGCTAGAGGAGAGTAATTTGCCGATTACAGAGCATAATATCAGAGTAGCAAAAATTATCTTCAAAAATCAAATGCCCCTAGAAACAGAAAGCTTTGAAAGCATAAAGCTGGTAGACCTTAAGCTGCTAAAGGTAACAGAAAAGCTTAATCCTGGAATGGTTGCAGCAATGCTCAAGCAGGAAATGTCCCCTGTGGATATGCATATAGACAACGTAATTGAATTTATGGAAGAATATAACGAAAAATATGGTATAACCAGAGAAGAAAGCATTGCAGAAGCAATACATAGCATGGAGCTTGATAAAAAGCTATCCAAGGAGGAAAAGGAAAGCGTTATTGGAGTTTACAGGATGCTTTCAACCATTGAACGCTCAAAAGGGGCTGCATTAGGCTTTTTATTAAAAAAAGGATTGCCCTTAACTATGAACAATCTTTTTGAGGCGGCAAAATTCTTAAGACAAAACAAAGAAAATGCTGTTAAAGCAGATATAGATGATAGCTTTGGAATATTAAAGCAGGTTAATTATCAAGGGAAAAGCATTAAGGAGCAAATAAATACACTAGCTGGCGCAAACAGCATTGCAGAAAAAGAGCTAGTAACTAAAGCAATCTACAAAATGCTTGAAAATGAGCTCCCAATTACAAAGGCAAGTCTGACTAAAATGCTCCTAGCTGAAAAACAGCTGGAGGAATTTATTGAAAAAACAGCAGAAGAGGGTAAAAAAGGAATATATACCAAGGAGCTTACCAACCAGGAAAGTAAAAAAGAGCACATAGAAAAAATAACAGATATAATCAAAGCAAGGCAGCCCGAAAATAATGAGGTATTGCCCCATACAGTTAAAAAGCTGCTGGATTCTATTTTTGAGCAAAGCAGCCAAAGTAGCTTGAAACCAATTCAGGTTAAAGAGGACTACTATCAGATGCCTGTATTTTTAGGGGACAGAATAGGGCAAATCAATATTTACTATGCTAAGGATAAAAAGCATAGAAACCATCAGGAAGCAGAAGAAATGAATGTATATATGTATTTTCACACAGAAAATTTGGGAAGAATACAGACAAATATCAAGCTGAAAAAAGATAATATTGAATTTTCAATTTTCACAGAGGATAAGGAAAGCTTGAAGCTACTCGAAAGCAACAGCGAGGGTATTAAAGCGGTTATTGAACAAAGCAGCCTTAAGCTTACAAAGCTTGCCTTTGAAGCCTTTCAAGCAAAAAGCCCTAATCCTTTAGATATAAATAGCATTAAGGAAAAAGAGCATAAAAAGCATAAGGATTCAAAATTCGAGACAATTATCTAGGAGGCTTAGAATGGTAAAAAAACAAGTAACTGAATCAGAAAGCAGCAATGAGCAATTTGAAAAAACAGAACAAACAGATGAAAGCTCCAATAATAAGCTCTTTGATTTGGCCAAGAATCTAGCAGTTTTAATTGATAAAATTGATAAAGAAAAAAATAACCGTTAACAATTTTTTAAAAAAAGCTAAAAGATATTATAAAACATGTCGATAACTCTTTTAGTTAGAAACAAATCAATCAAAAATCTTATCGTAAAGAGGTGTGTACTATGAGAATTAACCACAACATTCCGGCATTAAGGGCATTGCATCAATTAGACAGGTCCAATGGAAAGCTAGATAAAACATTAGAAAGATTATCATCAGGACTTAGGATAAACCATGCAGCTGATGATGCGGCAGGATTAGCTATCACTCAAAAAATGGACACGCAGGTAAGAGGATTAGAGCAAGCGAATCGAAATGCCATGGATGGCATATCATTAATACAGACAGCAGAGGGTGCATTAAATGAGGTGCATGCAATGCTTCAAAGAGTAAGGGAATTGGCGGTTCAGGTATCTAATGGCACTTACGATGCATCTGACAGAAAAGCGGTACAGGACGAGGTAGGACAGCTATTAAATGAAGTTGAAAGAATATCTAACGATATTGAATTCAATGAAATGAAGCTCTTAAACGGAGACCTTGATAGAAGAGCCTTTTCAACAAATGAAAATATCGCAGATATTATTTCCATGAGCGATACTGTTGATGCAGGCACTTATGCGCTTAACGTATCTCCAGCAGCAACACGATCCGTAAAAACAGGAGCAGCTGTACCAGCAGGAACTTTTGTTGCAAATGCGATTGTGCAGGGCGGAACATTAAATGTCAATGGTGAGCAGGTTACGATTGAAGCAGGAGATACCAACGAGGAAGTATTTGCAAAAATCAGAGATTTATGCGGAACGGTAGATATTAGCCTTACATCTTCTACAATGCCATTTACCAATGCTTCAGTGCTTACATTAACAAACAACGAATACGGAACAGAACCTATTGTAATTACAGGTACAACATTACTACTTGATGCACTTGGGCTAAGTGGTGGAACTAATATAACAGGTGTTAATGCAGCGGCGACCATTACTTCAGGCTTTCCTGCAGGAACAACAGTATCAAGTGATGGACAGAACCTTATCTTTAGATCCAATAATAATTTTGAACTTAAGCTATCAAGTGCTACTGCAACAGGAGCAGTAACCATGAATATACTTGAAACAGGTCCGCTGGATCTTCAAATAGGTGCCAATGAAGGACAGTTTATGGAGATAAGAATCCAGAATCTTTCACCAGAAGCACTTGGAATCAATCAAATGAATTTATCAACAGCTGAGGGAGCACAGGAGGCAATTACTACTGTAGATGATGCAATTGTAAAAATATCCTCTGTTCGTTCAAAGCTCGGAGCATATCAAAACCGTTTAGAGCATACTATTGCAAACCTTGGAACAGCTTCAGAAAATATGACAGCTGCCTTTTCAAGAATTCAGGATGCTGATATGGCTTATGAAATGTCACAATTTACACAACAAAATATAATTCAACAAGCAGGAACCTCAATGCTTGCGCAAGCCAATCAAAGACCTCAATCATTATTACAACTATTACAAGGATAGGTGATTATAAATGAATGATTCCATGGTAAAGGACTTTCAAAACAGGATTGTCAATGCAAGCAGGGCAGAGCTTTTGTTAATCAATTATGAAATGCTTTTTGCAACTTTAGATCAGGCAATCGAAGGAATAGATGAAGGCAATTCAACATTATTTAATAAGGCAATGACAAAATCCTCAAGACTGCTTCGTGAGCTGAGTGATAATCTGGATTTTCAATATGAGATATCTAAGGAATTAATGGCTTTATATATATTTGTTAACAAGCAATTTATAGATGCAACATTATCCATGGACAAGGAACCACTTATTAGCGGGAGACGGCTTTTAGATAATATTTATAAGGGCTGGGTTGAAGCTAAGCAGCAGGACGACAAAAGCAGTAAGGATAAGAGCACAGTAATTGCTAATGGACAGAAGGTATATGCAGGACTTACCTACGGTAAAGGGAACCTGAATGAAGTAGTATATGGAAATGAACAGCAAAGAGGCTTTAAAGCATAAAAAAGAAAAGGATAAGTCAAAAGACTTATCCTTTTTAATTGCTGTAATTAATTACAATGTAATTATAGAGCTTGAGGTGCGTCAACTGGACATACGCCAGCACATGCGCCACAATCGATACATGCATCTTCATCAATTACATAAATGTCACCTGCAGTGATAGCGCTAACTGGACATTCTGATTCACAAGCTCCACAAGCGATACACTCTTCATTAATTCTATAAGCCATTTCTTACACCTCCCAAGTTTTGTATAATACAAATAATATTTTAAACTATAGGAGGGTAATTTACAAGCAAATTTTTATAAAATAAATACTCTTAAATGGTTGTGATAAAAAATTTCTAAAACCTTTAGAAGCTCTCTTTCAGAAGGGGCAGGAATCTCTTGGAGGGTATATTCCCTATCAGCCTCATGCCATTTGTATTCGCAGTTTTTTTGAAAGGGAATAAGCTCAATTCTTTCTAAATTCTTAAAATTAGCAAGATGCTTTGAAAGTGCAGAAACCTCTTCGGGGTTATCAGTAATACCAGGAATAACTACATACCTTACCCAGAGTCTTTTATTAATCTGTTGGGTATAGTCTAAAAAGCTCAGGATAGTATCTAAATCACAGCCCACAGATTCCTTATAAAAGCTCTTGTTAAAGCCCTTAATATCCAAAATCACCAAATCAGTCCATTCTAAAAGCACATTTACAGAATCATTTAATATGGAGCCAGAGGTGGCAAGAGCAGTATGGATATTATTTTTTTTACAAAGCATAAAAAAGCTCAAGACAAAATCAGGCTGAAGAAGAGGCTCGCCGCCAGAAAAGGTTACACCTCCATTTGAAAGCCTAAGCGTGGACTCGTAATTTTGCATATCCTCAAATAGAGCCTCAAGGGTATATTCCTTGCCCTTTTCAGCACTCCAGCTGTCTGGGGTATTACAAAAAGAGCAATGCAGATTACAGCCTTCAAGAAAAACTGTATATCTGGCACCTGGGCCATTATTAAGTGCACAGGGCTTAATAGAGTGAATTTTTCCGACCTTTGAATCCATATTAATAAACCTCCAATCGGCAAATATTAGTTATTACATAGTAAAAATATGTTTGTGGTAAAGGAATAATTGCCCAAAGCATAGAAGCTTGTAATTCCTTGCTATTTAAAATAGATATTTTGATATAGTATTGCTTTGACAAATACAATATCAAAGGTATACTTATATTATAACACAGCTTGGAACAAATAATAAAGCGGTTAAATAAGTGAAGCTTTCAAAAAAAGAACCTGCAAGAGCTTTGCAGATAATAGCAGAGCCATCCTCACAAATGTGCAAGAGAGGTTATATATGAATCCGATTTACATTAAGGTTAAGAAAAAAATTCAAGATAAAATCAATGAGGGTATTTATAAGGCTGGAGAGAAAATTCCCTCAGAAAGAGAGCTGGCTAAGGAATATGGGGTAAGTCGTATGACTGCAAGACAGGCGGTTGAGGCGCTTAGCCATGAGAAAAGCGTATATCGGGAAAGAGGAAAGGGCACCTTTGTTGCAGCAAAGCAATTTTCACAAAAAAATGTAAAGAGCTTCACACAAACGCTTGCGGAGCAAGGATATGAGCCCTTCACCCATATAATAGAATTTGCAATTGTCAGAAGCCTAAAAGAGATAAGCATTAAGATGGAACTGCCTTCGGAAACAGAATATTATAAGCTTAAAAGGCTCAGATTAGGCAACAATATCCCGATAGCTCTCGAAACAGTATATATACCTGTGCAGATGTGTCCAAAGCTGGAGCAAACCCAGTACTCTTTATATGACGAGCTAGAAAGAAAATACGGCTATATTGTAGAAAGAGTTTCTAATGATATTGATGCGTGTATATCAACCAGACCCATGATGGAGCTGTTTCAGCTTCAAAAACCCAAAGCGCTTTTGAAAATAAAAGGAGTAAGCTATACAACTGAGGGTGAGGCACTATTTTATGAAGAGTCCTATTACCGTTCAGATTTATATCGTTACCAGGTGGATATTTATAAAAGAAGATAATGGGTATTTTTTTCTTGTAGTGACGGAAAAAGTGTATTATAATAACTCTATTATATTTAGTTAGGAGGAAATGAAATGGCTATAGTAACAAAAGAGATGATTATTGGTGATATTATCAGAATAGATCAAGGAATTATTCCTATTCTTATGCAGGCTGGAATGCACTGTGTTGGATGTCCTTCAGCACAAGGGGAATCCCTTGAAGAAGCTTGTATGGTACATGGTATGGAAGTTTCAGGCTTAATAGATAATATTAATGCATATCTTCAAAGTAAATAATCAAGAATAAAAAAGAGCGTAAGCTCTTTTTTTGTAGAATAGAAAAGCTTGACTAAAATGCATTTGGTACTTTTGCCGAAAAAAGACAAGCAGACAATCAATGTGTTATCAAATTATCAGACTAACATTTTAAAGCAATACAGTATTTTAGTGATAAAAGATAAAAAATTTACATTTATGAAGTCTTTTATGTAAAATGAGCATATTTTTCTTGATAATGATTTGAAAAAGTATTATACCTAGATTCTACGTCAGTAC
>DFYO01000054.1 GCA_002381865.1 Clostridiales bacterium UBA4080
AGGACATTATCATATGTGAGTCAGAAATAAAAGTTTACGCGGGAAAAAGTTCTTGACATTTCTTGAGGGGGGGGTATAATATACCATGTTGGTGAAAAGATTAACCAACCCAATCTAAAAAGTTATCTGAGGCGGGGAATATCTGAAATTTTCCCTATATGAAAAAATTGAATAAGCTAAAAAACAGTTAATCTGGTATTAATAATTGATTTGCTATTTGCTCGCAAAATACAAATTGTTTATTTAATAATCAAATAAGTAAATTTGTAGATGGTATTGAAAAGGCCTAAAAATAGTCATAGTATCAACATATAGAGCAGAGATTATTAATAAGTAGTGTAGCGAGGGGGTTTTTATGTTGTAGCTAGGCGAAGAAAAACGTTAAAACATTGACAAGGAGAAAAGAGATGGAAATATTATTATTGATATTTGGAATGTTTTTTGTAACATATATTCCAAGAATGATACCTGTTTTAATTCATGACATAATTATATTACCTAATTGGGCAAACAATTGGTTGAAAAGTATACCATATGCAGCGCTTGGAACGCTAATATTTCCGGGAATAATAAATATCAATAAGGAGAAGCCAATTGCCGGAATTGTTTGCGGAATTGTTGCGGCTGTAGTTGCTTACTTAGAATTAAATATCGGATATGTCATAGGCGTTGCAATATTAGTATCAGTTGCAATGTTACATTTAATATAAAAAGAGGAGAGTATTTATGAATAAAAATATTATTGATTATATTGGAAAAACTTATGCTTAAGTAAAAAAATATGCATGGAGAAACTAAAAATTATTAAAGGGATAGAGGAGAGTATAAATGAGAAAAAGCTTTTTTGAAGGAGCGAAAGCGGCAACACCAATAGTTGTTGGATTTATTCCGGTAGCTACTGCATTTGGTATGGTAGGAATGAATGCAGGTTTGAAATTGCACGAGTGCGTATTGATGTCCTTTATGGTCTTTGGAGGAGCAAGTCAATTAATGGCGGTTACAATGTTAGCATCAGGTGCGGGGTTAATACAAATTATAGTAGCAACATTTGCAATTAATTTCAGGCATTTCGTTATGGGTATGAGCGTAATGCCAAAGCTTAAGCACATAAGTACAAAATGGAATTTGTTACTATTTTTTGGATTGACGGATGAAACATTTGCAATTATTTCATTAAAACAGGATGAAGAATTAATAAACAAATATTATATTGCTGGCTTGAATTTTACTTCATTTGCAGCATGGGTATTAGGAACCCTATTCGGAGGCTTCTTTATTCGCTTTATTCCGGGGTTTATTAGAGATAGTATGACAATTGCAATTTATGGACTCTTTATAGGGCTTCTTGTTCCGGCGGTTAAGAAAAATTCAATCGGATTAATAATTGCATTAATAGCGATGGGTGTAAATTATCTATTTACAAATTACTTTGATTTTGGAGGATGGTCATTAGTTTTAGCAACAATTATTGCAGGTGCATTTGGAATGGTTTTATACGGAAGGGAAGATGAATTTGCTATATATCAAGAGGAATAAAATAAAAAAAGAGTTATAATCGAACTTCTTTGCTGTTAAAGTTTAGCATTGAGAATTAAGATAAATAAAAAAGCTTGGAAACCTTCGTGGTTATTCCAAGCTTTTTGCATTTCGTTATGAAAAACGACAAAATATGTTCTTTTACTGAGATTTGAAGTATGATATAATTTATAGTTAGAGAGTTTGGCAAGAATAATGCAAGGGCATTATTATAGAAGAGAAATGGAGACAGAATGAATACTGAAATAGTTAAAATAGATATAAAAAATATAGATATGGAGCTGATTAATAAAGCAGGGGAGCTTTTGAAAAAAGGCGGACTTGTGGCTTTTCCAACGGAAACCGTTTATGGGATTGGTGCAAATGCCTTAAATGAAAAAGCAATAAAAAATATTTATGCTGCTAAAGGGAGACCTTCGGATAATCCATTAATTATTCATATTGGAGACAGAGATGTTATAAGCCTTTACGCAAAGGAAATTCCAGAGCAAGCAATAAAGCTTATGGATGCCTTTTGGCCAGGCCCATTAACGCTTATTTTCAAAAAAACTGAAGCAATTTCAAGCAATATAACTGGTGGATTAGATACCGTTGCAATTCGTTTTCCTTCAAATCCAGTGGCAGCAGCTATAATACAATCAGCAGGAGTGCCGGTGGCAGCACCAAGTGCTAATATTTCAGGAAGACCAAGTCCTACTAGAGCAAGACATGTAATAGAGGATTTATCGGGTCGAGTTGACATGATTATTGATGGAGGAAATGCGGTAATAGGACTGGAATCTACAGTGGTTGATGTAACGGGAGAGATTCCTTTGATATTAAGACCAGGTTCGGTAACAAGGGCAATGCTTGAAAGGGTTGTTGAAAGAGTGGAAATAGACAAGGCATTACTTAAAGAAAATTCAAAAATAACACCTAGGTCGCCGGGAATGAAGTATAGGCATTATGCTCCAAAGGGACAAATCACCGTAGTATATGGAGAAGATATAAAAGCCATAGAATGGATAAATAATCAAGTAGAAGAGCTTGAGAGAAAGTGCAATAAACCTGCAATAATTGCTACATCAGAAGAAAAAGAAAAGTATAAGTGCAATTACGTACAAGAAATTGGTTCGATTAATAACCAAGAAGAGATTGCCGCTAATCTTTTTAAGGTGCTTAGAAAAATGGATCAGGAAAAGGTGGAATTCATTTTTGTAAGGGCGCTTAAGGAAGAAGAAATAGGTATTGCAACTATGAATAGATTATTAAAAGCAGCAGGCAATAGAAAAATAGTGCTTTAGAGGTTGAAATATGAAAAATATTGTATTTGTTTGTACGGGAAATACCTGCAGAAGCCCTATGGCTGAAGGGATAGCAAAAAAGCTAGCCCAACAAAAAGAATTAGCCTTGAATTTTTCTTCGAGAGGAACCTCGGTTTATATGGAGGAAAAGGCAAATCCTCTTGCAAAAAATGCCGCAAAGGCATATAGTAGTGATTTAGAAGAGCATTTCTCAAAGGCTTTTTCAGAAAAGGATGCCGAGAAATCGGAAATAGTCCTTACAATGACCTTAAGACATAAGGAATATTTAAAAGAAAAATATCCAAAATATAAGGACAAAATTTTTACAATTAAGGAATATGTGGGTGAAAAGGGAGATATTGCAGATCCCTTTGGCAAAAACAAAGAGGCTTATGAAGCTTGTGCTAAGGAATTATATGATTTGATAAATAAAATATTAACTAATATACAGGAGTAACAATATGATAGCAATAGGCTGTGACCATGGTGGATTTGAATTGAAAACTGAAGTTATTAAAATGCTTGAGCAAAAACAGATACCCTATAAGGATTATGGATGCTACAGCTTGGATTCAGTAGACTACCCTGTTTATGCTAAACAGGTTTGCGAGGCAGTTGTTTCCAAGGAGGCAGAACTTGGTATTTTGATTTGCGGAACTGGAATAGGGATATCGATTGCCGCTAATAAGATTCAAGGAATCAGAGCAGCTCTTTGCAGCGACTGCTTTTCAGCGCAGGCAACAAGAGAACACAATAATGCAAATGTGTTATGCATGGGCGGAAGAGTTCTGGGAGTTGAAATTGCTAAAAAAATTGTGGAAGCTTTTATTAATACACCCTTTTCAAATGAAGAAAGACACATAAATCGAATAAATCAGATTGAAGAATAAGTGGGAGGGAAATATGTCAAACGTATATGTAATGGAGCATCCTCTGATTCAGCATAAAATTGGAGTACTAAGAAAATCATCAACGGGTTCTAAGGAATTTAGAGAGCTGGTTGAGGAAATTGCGATGCTAATGTGCTATGAAGCTACAAGGGATTTCAAGCTTAAGGAGGTGGAGGTTGAAACTCCTCTGACAAAAGCAAAAATCAAACAAATAGATGGTAAAAATATGGGAATAGTTCCAATACTAAGGGCAGGGCTTGGAATGGTTAACGGAATGCTTAATCTTGTGCCTACAGCAAAGGTTGGGCATATAGGTTTGTATAGAGATCCGGAAACCTTAAATCCTGTTGAGTACTACTGCAAATTACCTTATGATTCAGCAGAAAGAGAATTGTTTGTATTGGACCCGATGCTTGCAACGGGAGGCTCAGCTTCTGCAGCAATCGGCTTTATTAAGGAAAAGGGCGCAAAAAAAATCCATTATCTTTGCTTGATTGCAGCACCTGAGGGAGTTAAACGACTTCAAGAGGCTCATCCTGATGTGGACATTTATGTTGGAGCACTTGATGAAAAGCTAAACGACCATGGATATATAATTCCAGGGCTTGGAGATGCAGGAGACAGACTTTTTGGAACAAAATAAATAAATGTAATATAATAAATAATAGTAGAACAATACATAATTGAAAAAAGGGAGCAAATATGAGGCCATCTTGGGATGAATATTATATGAATATTGTTGAGCTTATAAAAGAGCGCTCTACATGCTTAAGAAGAAAGGTGGGCGCGGTAATAGTTAAGGATAAAAGAATTCTTACAACGGGCTATAATGGGGCACCATCAGGCTGCAAGCACTGTATTGATTTAGGATGCTTGAGAGAAAAAATGAATATTCCATCTGGAGAAAGGCATGAGCTTTGCAGAGCCTCTCATGCAGAACAAAATGCAATTGTTCAGGCAGCAAAGCACGGAATTTCTATTGATGGTGGAACCATATATGTTACTACCCAGCCATGTGCAATTTGCTCTAAGCTTATAATAAATGCAGGAATTAAAAGAGTGGTATATAAAGGTGAGTATCCCGATACGCTGTCTTTGGAGCTTTTAAATGAAGCAGAAATAGAAACGGTTAAGTGGGAAAACTAGATTTTCAGGAGAAGAAAAAATGAACATAATGACTATATTAAGCAATAATTGGATTTATATTGCAGGATTTGCAATGGCTTTTATAATAAGCCTTTTGATGACTCCCTTAAGTAAAAAATTTGCCTTTAAGGTTGGAGCTGTTGCGGTTCCAAATGCTAGAAGTATGCATCAAAAGCCTATGCCCTTAGCTGGGGGGACAGCTATTGTTGTTGGATTTGCAATAACGGTATTAATTTTAGCGCCAATGATGAAAAGCTTTAGGCTTGAAAATTATGTAGGGCTTATATTAGGAAGTATTTTGATTACAGTAGTAGGACTATTAGATGATATTTATGATTTGAATGCAAGAATAAAACTGTTTTTCCAAATATTAGCTGCGCTAATAGTTGTATTTACCGGAACAACTATTGAGCTTATCAGCTGGCCCTTTGCAAGCCATGGAGTGCTTATGCTTGGACCTTTTAGCGAAATCGTCACAATTATTTGGATAATAGGTTTAACTAATGCGGTAAATCTTATTGATGGTTTAGATGGGCTTGCGACAGGGGTATCCTCAATAGCAGCACTAAGCCTCATGTTTGTATCTATATTATTTAAGGAGCCAATGGTAGTTCTTTTAACTGCTAGCCTTGCAGGTGCCTGTATAGGATTTTTACCACATAACTTTAACCCTGCTACTATATTTATGGGGGATACCGGCTCTACCTTTTTAGGCTTTACACTTGCGGTAATATCTGCAAAGGGTTTTATTAAGAGCTATACGGCAATCACAATTGTAGTTGCAATATTAGTCTTAGGGCTTCCGATTTTTGACACCTCCTTTGCAATATTAAGGAGACTTATTAACAGACAGCCGGTTATGAAGGCTGACCGTGGGCATTTACATCATAGGCTGGTGGATAAGGGCTATAGCCATAAAAGGGCAGTGCTTACGCTTTATGGTATTAGCGGGGTGTTTGGAATAGCAGGAGTATTGGTAGCTATGAATGATACTAAGCTAGCGCTTTTTATTGTAATTCTAATGGCACTGGTTTGGGCAGGAGATTTATGGTATACGGGAAGAGAAAAAAAGAAGGCATTAAAAACAATAGGACCTGAAGAGGTTGAAGAAATGGTATATGCAGATGAATTTAATGCAGCAATGGAAGAAAAAGACAAGGATGCAATCTAATCAATTATTTAAGCTTATTAATTATAAGCATGTAATAATTGCCTTTGAAGTATGTGTTCATGAATAATATTTGAGCTAATATAGTAATATAAAAATTGCAACTATAATAGTAATTATTTGCGACATTAATAGCAAAAAACTATAATATATTTAGATTTGATTTAACTATCAGAAAGGGATTATTATGTCAATTAGAATTATGAGTGTTTTTGGCACCAGGCCTGAAGCAATAAAAATGGGTCCGGTGGTTAAGGAGATTGAGAAAACTGAGGGAGTTGAAAGCATAGTTTGTGTTACAGCTCAGCATAGGGAAATGCTAGACCAAGTGCTAGAGGTATTTGATATAAAGCCGGATTATGATTTGGATATTATGAAGGCGGGCCAGACATTGACACAAATTACTACTAGAGCTTTAAAGGGGCTTGAAGAAGTAATTAAGGAAGCAAAGCCAGATATTGTGCTGGTACATGGAGATACTACAACAACCTTTGCGGGAGCATTAGCTGCATTTTATCAGCAGGTTAAGGTAGGGCATGTAGAGGCAGGATTAAGAACCTATAATAAATATGAGCCATTTCCTGAAGAAATGAATAGAAAACTTACAGGTGGACTTACAGATCTTCATTTTGCACCAACAGAAACTGCCAGAGGGCATTTAATAAAAGAAGGAATTGAGGATGGTTATATTTTTGTCACGGGAAATACGGTTATTGATGCTTTAAGCACTACACTTTCTGATGATTATATCTTTATGGTAGAAAAGCTGAATGAGATTGACTTTGATAACAAGAGAGTGATTACGCTTACAGCACACAGAAGAGAGAATCTTGGAGAACCTTTAGAAAATATATGTAGGGCTGTAAAACAAATAGCAGAGGAGTTTGCTGATGTTGAAATTGTTTATGCAGTACATATGAATCCAACAGTTAGAAATACAGTAAACAGCATACTAGGTAATATAGAAAATGTGCATTTGCTTGAGCCGCTAGAGCTGAGAGATATGCATAATTTGTTAAATAAATCGTATCTTGTTTTAACCGATTCAGGCGGCCTACAGGAGGAAGTACCCTCCATGGGAAAACCTGTTTTGGTGCTTAGGAATGTAACCGAAAGGCCAGAGGGGGTTGAAGCAGGGACGCTTAAGCTTGCAGGAACAGAAGAGGTAAACATCTATAATTTAACCAAGGAGCTATTAACAGATAAAGAGGCATATGCGAAAATGGCAAATGCAGCTAATCCTTATGGAGACGGAAAAGCGTCAATGAGGATTGTTAAGGCTATAAAGGATAAGCTTGTGAAAAATTTGTCTTAAAATGAAAAAAACAATGGACATTAATAAAAATTATAGGTATAATGTGTAATGTGGAAGGGCGTGATTAATTATGAAATTTGATTATAAAAGTCTTAAGAATTTAGCACTTTTATCACAAGTAGGTGTAATGATGGCCGTTCCAATTATCGGATGTGTTATTCTAGGCAGTTATTTGGATAGCAAATTCGGAACACAGATATTGTTTTTAATTATATTTACCTTATTAGGGGTTGGAGCGGCATTTCGGAATTTATACATACTTGCCCTTAAGAAAAACCCGGATGGAAAGAAGGCACCAAAAAGATGAATTCAAAAGATTCGGTTGCGCTTTCGTTAATAACGAAGGTATGCATTATAACAGCAGCAGCATTTTTGCCAGGACTATTTTTTGGCAGTAATATGCTTGCATACGCAAAAGGGCTTGCCCTTGGAGGCGTTTTTACAATATTAAAGGTTTTTTTGATGCAGTCTACGTTTAGTAAAGCAGTACAAAAGCCTGAATTATCAGCAAAAAGATATGCGACAATACATTTTGCACTAAGACATTTTTTAACTTTTGTTATTCTTATAATCGGAGCATTAGAACCTACTATTAATATAATCGGAGTAATAATCGGATTATTATCGTTAAAGCTGGCAGCCTATTGGCATGGACACAAGACAGCTGAAACACCAAAGGACGGTTCGGTTGAGTTTTTAGAATGGGAAGATGAAGAGGATGATGGAAAGGATTTTCATTTATAAAACTTCATTATAGGGACATAACTTAAACCTACTGGAGAAGGCTTAGAGTTACATAATTCATTATAGGATTCTTTTGTTTTGTTATACTTTTTTAATGCTTGGTATACTTGAGAGAATGACGTAATGAGTTTATGTAACTTTTTATATATATTAAATTTTGCAAAGGAGATGAAAACAATGGATTTTAATATTCATGTTGCCAAGGTATTTCATGCTTTTGGGCAAGAGATTTGGATCACTGAATCAATGATAAATTCATGGATAATATGTGGATTACTAATTGCAATAGCATTGTTTATCCGTTTTAAAATCAGAGATCCCCAAAAAGTTCCTACTGGCGTTCAAAATGTTATTGAATTTATTGTAGAAGCATTTGGTTCATTTTCTTCTTCCACAATGGGAAAATTCGGACCTAAGTTTTCGAATTTTTACCTTGCCATGTTTCTTTATATTATTTGCTGCAACCTTTCAGGTTTATTTCTAGGTCCGAATATTGTTCCAGGAACACCTGAAAATCCAGCCTTGCCGGTTACATTTATGAGACCGCCAACAGCTGATATTGCAGTTACCCTTGCACTTGCATTGATTACGTTTTTTATGACGCAGGGCTATGGAATAAAAACTAAAGGAATATTAGCTTGGCTAAAAGGATTAACGGAACCAATTTTTCTGCTGACACCGCTTAACATTATCGGGGAGCTAGCAAATCCGATTTCATTAAGCTTTCGTATGTTCGGTAACCTTCTAGGAGGAACCATTATTATGGGTCTTTATTGGAACTTACCGTGGTATACTCAACTAGGTATTCCGGTTTTTCTTCACGGATACTTTGACCTGTTTGCAGGGGTTTTACAGTCATTTATTTTTATTATGCTAAGTATGACATTTGTTTCAGGAGCAATGGAATAGAGCTAGCTTAGTATTATTTGTCAAGAAGAGAGGTGAAGCCATGGCTATTTTAGATTTTCTATTTGGCTGGATGCAGCATGTTGATGGAAAAGCATTGATTTTAGGCTTTTCAGCTGTCGGAGCGGGAATTGCAATGATTGCAGGTATCGGACCGGGAGTTGGACAGGGATATGCGGCAGGAAAGGCTGCGGAAGCTGTAGGAAACAATCCTGCTGGCGGACGACAAGCAACAATAGTTATGCTGCTTGGAGCAGCCGTAGCTGAAACTTCGGGAATATTTTCACTGGTAATTGCAATTGTTATGCTTTTTGCTAATCCGCTTGTTAATCAAACGGGAACTGTAATAATACTAGCAGCTAGTGCAATTGGTGCCGGACTTTCTATGATTGCAGGTATTGGGCCTGGTATAGGTCAGGGATATGCAGCCGGAAAGGGTGCTGAGGCAGTTGGGAAAAGACCGAAGCTACAAAGCGGTATTGTAAGGACGATGCTTCTTGGTCAGGCAGTAGCCCAGACTACTGGGATTTATGCCTTGATTATTGCATTGATTTTATTGTTTGTTAATGTATTAAACTAATACAAAAAAATATTAATTAAATTATTATTATTTATTTTCAAGGAGGATTTTATCATGGAACAAATCGATGGAAAAGCTTTAATATTAGCATGTTCAGCAGTAGGAGCAGGTCTTGCGATGATCGCAGGTATCGGACCTGGTATTGGACAGGGATACGCAGCAGGTAAAGGTGCAGAAGCGGTTGGAAGACAGCCGGGAGCTCAATCAGATATCGTAAGAACAATGTTACTTGGTGCAGCTGTTGCCGAGACAACAGGTATCTACGGTCTTATCGTAGCAATCATCTTGTTATTTGCTAATCCACTTATCACAAAATATATTGCATTACTTGGTTAATAATGGTGTAAAGATTTTAGATCTAGATTAAATACACTTTTATGAAAGGAGGAAAGTAAATTTGAACTTAATATTAAACGGTATTGAAAAATTACTAGCAAATCAAGTTATACTAGCTGAAACTGCTAAGGATTTAAGTGAAAAATCAAGAATACTTGGCTTTGATATGCAGCTTCTTCTTCAACTTGGAATTCATATAATTACAGTTCTTTTACTTTTTGCAATCCTTGGTAAGTTTTTGCTTAATCCAGTGAAGGATATCCTCACAAAGAGAAAGCAAGGAATAGCTGATGAATATGAGAAGATTAAAACAGAAATGGAAACTGCAAACGCTTTAAAAACTGGCTATGAGTTAAAAATAGCTGATGTAAAAAAAGAAGCAGACCAAATCTTAAGTGATGCAAGACAAGCAGCGCTTGTTCAAGAAGGCAAAATTATTCACGAGGCTAAACAGGAAGCAGAAAGAATTCATACAAGAGCTCAGCTTGCAATTGAAAGAGAAAAAGAGCAGGCAAGAGAAGATATAAGAAAAGAGATTATAGAAGTTGCTACAATGATGGCAAGCAAATTCGTAGCGACATCTATGTCTGAAAGTGCAAGAAATGAATTATTCGAAAAAGCATTAAATGAGATGGGTGAAGATACATGGCTGAATTAGTTGCACAACGCTATGGAACTGCCTTATTTGAGCTTGCCGTAGAGAATAATCAAATTGATAAAATGGAAGAAGAAATAAAGGTAATTCAAAAGGTATTACAAGATGAGCCTGAATTTTTAGAATTAATTAGCAATCCAAAGATTGCACTAAATGACAGAAGAACTGTTTTAAAGGATGTTTTTGACGGAAAAATATCTGATGGAATTCTGGGATTAATTGATTTAACCATTTTAAAAAACAGACAAGAATTTTTGCCACAGATTATTGAGTATTTTATTGCAAAGGCTAATAGTTACAAGGGCTTAGAAATTGTAAAGGTTACCTCCTCTACAGTGCTTTCTGCTGAACAGGAAAAGCAGCTAAAAGAGAGAATGGAAAAGCTTACAAAGAAAACAATTGTGCTTAAGCTTGAGGTAGATGAATCTTTAGTAGGTGGTATGGTTGTCAGAATGGGCGACAGAATTATGAACTATTCAGTAAAAGGTATGTTAGGTGCTATGTCAAAAGCACTATACAGCCACAATTAACAAACAGAAACTACTAGACACAAAACATACAGTAATTATGTATTAAAATTTTCAGAAAGGCGGTGTATCCTTCCTATGAACTTAAAACCAGAAGAAATCAGTTCTGTCATTAAGGAACAGATTAAAAGATATAAATCTGAGCTTCAGGTAACTGACGTTGGTACGGTACTTCAAGTTGCCGATGGTATAGCTCGTATACATGGTCTTGAGAATGCAATGGCTGGAGAGCTACTTGAATTCCCAGGCGACGTATATGGAATGGTTTTAAACTTAGAGCAAGATAATGTTGGTGCCGTATTAATGGGTGCTGACAATAATATTAAAGAGGGCGATTTAGTAAAAGCTACAGGACGTATTGTTGAGGTTCCTGTTGGAGATGCCTTAATTGGTCGTGTAGTAAATGCACTTGGACAACCAATTGATGGTAAAGGCCCAATTCAAACAGAGAAATACAGAGCAGTTGAAAGAGTTGCATCTGGCGTTATGGCTAGAAAATCCGTTGACACACCTGTGCAAACAGGTTTAAAAGCAATTGACTCCATGGTTCCAATCGGTAGAGGGCAAAGAGAGCTTATCATCGGAGACAGACAGACTGGTAAAACAGCTATTGCAATTGATACCATTATCAATCAAAAAGGACAAGATATGCTATGTGTATACGTTGCCATTGGACAAAAGGCTTCAACAGTAGCAGGTATTGTTAAAACATTAGAAGACAGAGGTGCGTTAGATTATACTACAGTTGTAGTATCTACAGCATCAGAGCTTTCCCCTCTTCAATTTATTTCTCCTTATGCGGGATGTGCTATGGCTGAAGAATGGATGGAAGAAGGAAAAGACGTATTAATTATCTATGATGACCTTTCAAAGCATGCGGTTGCCTACAGAGCCATGTCATTGTTGCTTCGTAGACCACCAGGACGTGAGGCTTATCCTGGAGACGTATTTTATCTTCACTCAAGATTA
This sequence comes from Clostridiales bacterium UBA4080, assembly GCA_002381865.1. Taxonomy (GTDB): domain Bacteria; phylum Bacillota; class Clostridia; order Lachnospirales; family Vallitaleaceae; genus UBA4080. Next base: position 12,056 of record DFYO01000054.1, read on the forward strand.
TTAGAAAGAGCGGCTAAGCTTTCTGATGAGCTAGGCGGAGGTTCAATTACAGCCCTTCCTATCATTGAAACACAAGCAGGCGACGTTTCGGCATATATTCCTACTAACGTAATTTCTATTACAGACGGACAGATTTATCTTGAAACTGAGAGCTTTAATGCAGGTATCAGACCGGCGATTAACCCAGGCCTTTCTGTATCAAGAGTAGGGGGCGCAGCCCAAATCAAAGCTATGAAAAAAATAGCAGGACCAATTCGTGTGGAGCTTGCTCAATATCGTGAGCTTGCAGCCTTTGCACAATTCGGATCTGACTTAGACAAAGAAACAAGAGAAAGTTTGGCACAAGGGGAAAGAATTATTGAGGTGTTAAAGCAAGCTCAGTATTCTCCAATGCCGGTTGCCCAACAATTAATAATTTTATACGCGGTTACTAGAAAATATCTAATGGATATTCCGGTAGAAAATGTAAAAGCATTTGAAACAGGACTAATTGAATATATTGAAATGAAATATCCAGAGATTATTTCTGATTTGGTAGGAAAAGATGGTTTAACACAAGAGCTAGAAGGTAAACTTGATAAGGCTATCACCGAGTATAAAAGCAATTAAAATAAGCGAATAAAGAGGTGTAAAAACTATGGCCTCCATGAGAGATATTAAAAGGAGAAGAAATAGCGTACAGAGTACAGGACAAATCACAAAAGCGATGAAGCTTGTTTCAACTGCTAAGCTCCAAAAGGCTAAGATAGGAGCAGAAGAATCAAGACCCTTCTTTCGTAAGATTTATGCCACAATTTCTTCTATTCTTAAAACAAGTAGTACTATAAAGCATCCTATGATTCATGAAAAAGAGGGTAAACGTCACGCATATATCGTAATAACTTCCAATAGAGGACTTGCCGGAGGCTACAATGGTAATGTCTGTAAGCAAATCTTTGTAAAAGAGGAAAAAAACAAGGAAGTATTCGCTGTTTCCGTTGGGAAAAAGGGCGGAGATATTATGAAGAAAAAGGGCGTTCCTGTTATTGCAGAATTTAATTCTGCAGTAGATGCACCAACCTTTACAGATGCTAGAAAAATCGGAGATTTGGCACTTAAGCTATACACTGAAGAGGATTACAGCAAGGTATATATTGCTTATACTGCGTTCAATTCTTCAATTTCACAAGAGCCAAAGATAATGAGACTTCTACCATTGAAGGCTGGAAACTTTGAAGAGGAATCGGATGAAGAGCCTATGAGCTATGAACCAAATCCAGAAGAGGTACTTGACAGAATTATACCTAATTACATTAACAGTATAATTTTTGGAGCCCTTAAGGAAGCGGTTGCAAGTGAGCATGGTGCAAGAATGACAGCAATGGACTCAGCAACAAATAATGCAAATGATATGATTGACAAATTAGGATTACAATATAATAGAGCACGACAAGCATCTATCACACAAGAGCTTTCAGAGATTGTTGGTGGAGCAGAAGCGCTAAAGTAAAGGAGTGAATTAAATGGCAGAAAAGAATATTGGTAAAATCACTCAGATCATTGGTGCCGTACTTGATATTAAATTTGAACCAAATAAGCTTCCAGCATTATATAACGCAATTACTATTGACAGAATGAATGGAGAAAAAGCACTTGTAGTAGAGGTTGCACAGCATTTAGGAGATGACTCTGTTAGATGTATTGCAATGGACACTACTGACGGTTTAAAAAGAGGTATGGACGCAGTGGATACAGGTAAGTCAATTGAGGTACCTGTAGGTGAAGAAACCCTAGGAAGAATTTTTAATGTTACTGGAGATGCGATTGATAATCAACCAGCTCCAGCTACAGAACAAAAATGGTCAATACATAGAGCTGCTCCTACTTTTGAAGAGCAGGTTACAGAAACAGAAATTTTAGAAACAGGGATTAAGGTTGTTGACCTTCTTTGCCCTTACCAAAAAGGTGGAAAGATTGGACTTTTTGGTGGTGCAGGAGTAGGAAAAACAGTACTTATTCAAGAATTAATCAGAAATATTGCTACTGAGCATGGCGGTTACTCTGTATTTACAGGTGTTGGAGAAAGAACAAGAGAAGGAAATGACCTTTATCATGAAATGAAGGAGTCTGGAGTTCTTAGTAAAACAACAATGGTATTTGGACAGATGAACGAGCCACCTGGTGCCAGAATGAGAGTTGGACTTACTGGTCTTACTATGGCTGAATATTTCCGTGATGAAGTTGGTAGAGACGTACTGCTTTTCATCGATAATATCTTCCGTTTTACTCAAGCAGGTTCAGAGGTTTCAGCTTTACTTGGACGTGTACCTAGTGCCGTTGGTTACCAGCCAACACTTGCAACAGAAATGGGTAACCTTCAAGAGAGAATTACATCAACTAGCAAAGGTTCTATTACTTCCGTTCAGGCAGTATACGTTCCAGCCGATGACTTAACTGACCCGGCTCCGGCGACAACATTTGCCCATCTTGATGCAACCACAGTATTATCTCGTTCTATTGTAGAGCTTGGTATATATCCAGCAGTAGACCCTCTTGACTCAACTTCAAGAATTCTTGATCCAAGAATCGTTGGAGAAAAGCATTATGAAGTAGCCAGAGGAGTACAGGAAATACTTCAAAGATACAATGAACTTCAAGATATTATTGCAATTCTAGGTATGGACGAATTATCTGATGAAGATAAGATTGTCGTATCAAGAGCAAGAAAGATTCAAAGATTCTTGTCACAGCCATTCTTCGTTGCTGAGAACTTTACAGGCAAGAGCGGAAAGTATGTTCCGTTAAGTGAAACCATCGAAGGCTTTAAAGAAATCTTAGACGGTAAGCATGATGATGTTCCAGAAGGATTATTCTTAATGGCAGGTAATATTCAAGACGTATTAAGTCGTGTTAAGTAGGTGATCATATGGCAGAAAACACATTTAAGCTAAACATAGTAACTCCCGATAAAGCTTTCTATGATGGTGATGTTGACCGTGTGATGTTTAAATCCACTGAGGGAGATCTGGCTGTATTATTTGATCACATCCCTCTTACAACGACATTATCCAGCGGAATTGCGGTTATTTACAAGGACAACAAAGAATATCCTGCAGTTTTACATGGCGGCTTTGCAGAAATAAAAGAAGACAGTGTTTCTATTCTTTCAAATGCGGCAGAATGGCCTGAAGATATTGATTTAGACAGGGCAGAAGCATCAAAAGAAAGAGCAGAAAAAAGAATGAACGGCGGAGAAGATAAGTATTCAACTACAAGAATTGAAGCATCTCTAAGTCGTGCAATGGCAAGAATTGACTTAATTAAATATCATAAAGAATCTAAATAAATAAAAGAGGCTGCTACACTTGTTGTGTAGCAGTTTTTTTATTATAAATAAGAAGAAGAATAATGTTTGAAAGCATAATATATAAGGTATAGAAAAAAATTTCAATGTAAACAATTTGTAATAGAAACATGCTTAATAAACTGACTTAGAATACCGATATATAATTCGAAGTATACCTATTGCGTATTGGAGGCATTGCTATGAGACAAAAGAGAATAGCGCTACTTATTGTTTTAACTATGGTTATTAGTATTTTTCAGATAAATAATTTTGAGGTAAGTGCAGTTAGTACATATATGCGATGGAATAAAGTGGATACGATGGATTCATTGCTTCAAAAAATACAAAACAAGGCTGGACAGGATGATGTTTTGCTTGAGCTACAAATGGAAACTGTCGGAACCTATAGCCTTGAGTACTTTCTTGAGGACGGAAGAAAGACAACCGTAAGCTTTAGGCAACAATATGACAGACTTGTAGTTGGATATAAAGTTGAAGAGATGGATGCCTTTGGAGTAATTACAAATATCACAGAAGATTTAATAGATAGATCTTTTCTTGAAATGGATTACACCCTTGCGGTTCCGGATTGGGAATATGTGCCTGATAAACCGGTAAGTGGAGACGGCTATATTGAATATACAGTTTTAAAATCAGCTGCCACACAGTATCCTGGTCTAGCTTTTAATATTGATGGTAAGAAAGTATATATTAGATGGGATTTTCAGACAAATATTGTTAGCTATTTATTTACAGGCTATAGCAATGGAAATATTATGCCAACTACTTTTACCAGACCTAATGGTCATAAGGATTTTCTGAAAATTTTAAAGGGATTGGATGCATTTACGGTTACACCAACACATCTTACTGAATCAGGGGGTGTAAATGTTGAGCTTTCTCCGATTAGTGTACCGGGTGATGAGAAGCCAGGAGCAAGACCAGGTATGAGACTTAGCTTCAAGCAACCGAAGGAAATTGATGACATTGATACTGATTGGGCATATAGTGAAGGTGATGATTTAGAAGATTTAAAATGCCTTGTTGAACTAGAGGAAATCAGTGAGGGAACATATACAGATATTCAATTTAATCTTAATAAAATAGATGGCTCTGAAAGCACAATTATAAGTGAGGTACCAGAACCTGGATCAAATCCAGGAAATATTAATTATACATATTCAGAAATCGCAGGAGAGCATTATTACACCATTGATTTTGTAAAGGATAAAACTGATCTTGCAAATCAAGACCATATAATTCAGTGGAGTGCACTTGAAGCAAGCAAAATATATAATGTCAGCATAAGTCTTGAAAAAGCTTTGCTTTACCCAGACTATGAATTTGTTAAATATTTGCCGGAAAGTAAATTTGGATATACATATATGGAATTTGATCTTAGAAGGTCCAATATGACAGAAGCATATCTGGATATTGTTCCTTATGATATTGGAACAGCGGATGAGGTTGAATACACTATTTTATATAGCAAAGAACAAAAAATATCATTGGACCCTGAAAATGATCTTTGGGTTAAGCATTATCATTCTAATGAGCAAGAAGGCAACATTTATGTTCCTGTACCATTTAGAAGAGATAGCAGTCAGGATTTTTATCAGATAATTGTAGATTTTGCTGGAGTAGACATAAGCTCACAGCTTTTAAAATATAGAGCTAAAGATGATATGAATATACCGCCGACAACACCAAGAATCGAAAGTGTTGAACGGCTATTTGTTATACCTACAGATAATTTAGCGGATACCAATCCATTAAAAATTCAAATGGATTTAGTGTGGACAGCACCTGATAATATTGATACTGAAGAACTCGATACAATATTTGAAAATAATAATCCTACGGACAGAATATATTATGAGCTTTTAGTAAATGAAGTTCCTACAGATACTGAAGAAAACCCGTTTCAGGTTATTAAGCTTTTTGAAGTGTTTAAGGATGGAGATGATTATAAGTTAGGCGTATATAATGATTTGCCAGGCTTTGACCAATCCTCAATAGATCCGAGTATGCTGCCTTCATCAACCGTAAACTATTCTGAGGGATACAATAGTGTTGACGAGCTTTTCAGAATGGAAGGAATTTCTATATATAATGAAAACGGATGGGCAGAGATTATTGAAACTGAGGCAGATGAAGATGCAAATACCTACACAGTGGGGTATTCAGGAGAAGAGTATAGCTTTGAATATCCAGGAGTTAATTATTTGAGAATTAGAGCTGTAACTAGGATTGATGACCATATTGGAGAAAGCTATCCTTCAATTCCTTATAGCATTTCACTTAGTCCGATAGCATATAACATTCCTATTCCAGACAGCTTGAGCTATGTACCTGTACTTGGGGATATAGAAAATCGTTCAGGAATTGACCTTGATTTTAAGGCTGTTGATATTAGTACCTATGAAGAATCAATGATTCAGCCTGTAAATAGAGTTTTAGAAGATGACAACGTATATTACGGAATATATATATCAGAAGATTATGATAAGATATATAACTTAGAGGTAGAAGATGAAGATTCGCCAGAAGCAGATTTGCCAGAAGAGGATACACCTGATTATCAGTTAATAGAGGATAATCCTAGAGCGCTGGATGTATTTGATGTAGAGCTGAGCGAAGAAGAGCTAGCAACTTTAAGAGAAAAAGAAGTAATGTACTATAATATTGAATCAGAAAAAGAAATCACATCTGTATTGACTTCTGGTATAGCAGGATTAGATAGAAACAAAACATATTATATAAGAGTAATTACTAAGCTAAATATTACAGGGGCAGGATATGACAGAATTAAAATGTCAAAGCCCTCTGAAATACTAAGTATAACTACGCCTGATTCAGCACAGCCTCCAGACGAGGATGAAATAAAGCCACTGGCAGTAGAAAACTTAGAGGCGGAATTTTTTGATGACGCTATGCTTAGTGGCAGAATTAGCTGGAGATATCAGGATTCAATTACTCTCGAAAAGGATAAATATGCCTTTGAAATTATAAGTATAGAAGATAAAAGCCTTCCTAATGAATTTTTGCAAAGCTCAGCTATGCTTGAGGATATTATTGAAGAGGAATCCCTTGAGGATGACAACATGGAATTTTGGAGAGTATATGCTGATGAGGTTGCAGGACAAAACATTACATATCTTGTAAAATACAACCGAGAAACAGATACTTGGGATTTTCAAGATAATGAGCTACTTATTCTTGGAGATAATACAGTTGCAATCGTAGATGACAGTAATACCCCTAACAGAGTTTATTATTACTATGTAAGAACAGTTAAGCTTACTGGAGATATTGTTCAGGCAGCTTCTCCATACAGAATGGATACGCTAACAACAATTCCGGTTAAGGGGCCTATTAATTTGGCAGTTTCCTACGATTCGGGATATACATTTAATGCAAAAAATGAAACTATTGTAAGATTTGATGCACCGATTCCAGAGGATGCAGTTATTGGTGAGGATTATGTTATGGAGATTCATGTTAAGGGTGAAGCGGACGATGATTACTCAATAATAAAATATCCCGCCAGCTTCCTTAAGGTGGGAGATGGAGCGCCAACAGGTTACAGAAGACTTTACTACAGAATATCAGGACTTTCAGCGGGCAAAGCCTATAATGTAAAGGTTAGAATAGAGGACAGAACGATTGATATGGAGGAGCTTCCTGATGGAAATACGGCATATCCAAAATCAGGTTATTGTGAAAGGATTGTTATTAGAACTGAATTTGACCAGGGTGAATATAATGAAGAGGTTAAATTTAAAGAGTATCTTGCGTATTATGATTTGAAGACAAAGGATTTAAAGGCAGGCGCTTATATAACACTTGAAAACACATCTTCAAAAAACACCGTTAAATATAGAGAAAGCTATGGATTAGGTGAACTCAATCTTAGTAAGAATGGGGTTTTCAGACTTGCCACAGATAGTGTGAAAACAAATATAATATATTTGCCGGGGAAATTACTTGAACAAGCAAATACTAATAATATAACCTTTGTTATTGAGCCAAATGACCATAGTATTAGCTTGAGACCCTATTCAATTGGTAAGAATATTACTTCCGAAATAAACACTATTATCAATGAAATAAACAGTATTAATGCGACCTTGGCAGATTATTATATAAGAATAACAGTAGAAAACACTTCATACTCAGGAACAATACTTTCAAAGACTCCGGCTAGCAGCATGTTGAACATTAAGATTGAGGTTGTAGGCAGTGAAGAGCTGGAGGGTGATATTGAAATTGAAATGTTAAATGAGCTTACAACGGTTATTGCAGCAAGAAGAGTTGTATTGATTGAAGAATTAACTCGACAGCTTGAAATTGGTTTAGATGAAGCTAGAATGCTAGAAATTACAAAGGCAGCAATTGAGTCTGCAAAAGATAATTATGGATTTGGAGCAAATAATATCTTTGAATCTGCTATAGAATCAGGAGCAAGAAATGTTGCTGTAGTAGCAAAAAATATGCTGGTGGGGCTTAAACCAAAGTCATCCTACTTTGGATTAAATGTATATAAAAAAACTGGCTCAACCTGGATTAAGCTATCAAGTAATTACATTGCCTCAAAATATTCTGCAGATACCAAGGATATGGGTTACTATATATTATTGCCTTATAGCTCGGAGCAAACAGCGATAACAGGTAAATATACAGATCAGCAGCTTGAGACAATTAATAGATTTAGCTTATATGAGGTATTTAACTCTACAGAGCTTTCAAATCCAGCACAAAGCCTGACAAAATACAGAATGCTGGCAGCGCTTGCAAGAGTATTGGGAATGCCTCAGGGAGGTAATGAAGCCCAGTATTTGAAGGACAAAGGCATAGCATTTACAACCACGGGTCAATATCTGGATGTTAGCCGAGAAGAAGGGCTATACCTTTATACACAGGCTATAGCTGTTAGAAATGGTATATCCATAGATAGCTTTAAGATAATGGATTATAATATTATTCAAGACATAAGCAGTGTAAAAGCAGCCTATAAAAATACACTTCTAATAGGTGCTAATATGAATATGTTTAGCCTGAACAATGGAAGACTGTACCCAACAGCTAAGATGACAATACAAGAATTTATTGATTTGCTGGCTACAGTTGATAAAGGCTTTAATTAAAAAAATGTTATTATAAGACTTTATTTTGTGCAGATTAATTTTTAGCGAACTGCATTTGTTCAAATTACAGGAGGGACAACAATGAAAAGACAGATTGTATCGATGTTTATGGCTTTGCTAATGTTTTTATCAATACCGATTACTTCAGTTAACGCCAATGTACAGATTCAGGTTAACTCGGTTTCTGTAGATGAGGTGTATTATGTGTTGGGAGAAAATATTATCACAGGCCTGCCAATAATTAGACCAACGATGACTATTTCATGGGAAGACCCAGCTGAATGGGCACCCTATCCTCCTGACCCTGGATATGTTCATGATCCGGATTATTATGATGTAAGAGTAATAAATCGAACAAGAAATACAAGCAGCAGCTTCAGGATTTTAAAAGGGACAGAAGAATATACCAATAAAACAGTTGACGTTCATGAGAAAGTAAATCTGGATGCAGGGTCCTTTTATGATATTCAAGTAATACCTTATCATAGCCATTTAAATGCAGACGGAACTTCTTATACAATGGCAACAAATATTGGAGCACCTAAAAATGCGTATGCTATTACTGATTTGAATGTTGAATTTGTTACAACAGAATCCTCAATACAAGTAATATGGGATGATTTAGGCTACTCTGAGTTTGAATACAATATTACGTATGCACTTGGAGATTACACGAGTAAGTCCAAGCAGGAATTTGTTAATAATAAAGAAGGACAGGTAACGGGATTAACCTCTGACAGCCCTAATGTACAAAGGTTTTATGACCCGATTTCAAGAAGAAATAAACTGGCATATACTTTGACAGAAAGAATATATCCCGGCCAGGTTTATTCAGTTATGGTTGAGCCAATAGTAGATACCTATAATGCAGAGCTTGTAATGAGAAATCGTAACTTCCCTGTAATTAGAACCTGCTCAACCAATGTGCAGTTAGATATTTTTGAAGAGGGAGAGTACTTAAGACTGGAATGGGAAATCCCACCAAGCTTTAGGGTAGGACAAGCACAGGAGGAGTATGCTTTAGTAGAAGCAACCTTAATGCAGTATAGAGCAGGACAAAGTAGCAATATTGTAATATTTGATGGGCAATCAGCATCGATAGGATATTATAAGATACCTATTCCGTCTAAGGAGACAGAATATCAGATTAAGTTTTTATATAGAGCTGTGGCAAATACCTCGAAGCCGCCAATTGAGCCAGTTTCAAATATTGCAGCTTATGTTCCTGCAGACCTTATGATTCAGCCAACAAAGCCTTTTGTGCCAAAGCTATTTTCACAGGAGATATTAGATCAGCTGAGGAGCCAAGGCTTGAGTGATGCACAGATAAGAGACCAATTGAGAGCAAATTATTTTGTTCCGGAATATAATTATACTGGACCGATTAATCCAATAATGACATTAAATAATACCTTTCATTTGCTTGAAAGCAGTAACAGCTTTAATTTTATCTGGAGTGCATTTAAAAGAATAGACATAGACGAAAGCTCGCCAAGCTATGGGCAGCCGATATTCGACAACAATGTTTATTATGATATATGGGTGACAGATACCCTCGATTCGCTTGCTTATGCAAGCAAGGTGGTTAGTGATAAAAGATATCAGGTGACAGATGCAAATAATATTATTACAGATGGAACAAATATATATGGTTATAGTCAGGTTTTGAATTCTTATTATAATGACCAAGCAGGAGTTCTGCAAAATATAGCTCCAGGGAAGCTGTACTATATAAAAGTAGTAGCAAAAAAGAAAACTGCGCAAGGGGATATTTTATCAGATCCTTCAATTGTGTCTGTTTATTATGGATATAATGGGGCAGCCTATGAGCCACCAATACTATCTAAGCCACCATTAGAGGTGAAAAGCGAGACAGCAACAAGTGTTTCAATTAATTGGGAAGAGGACTGGTGGGAGGTAATATCCATAGATCCTGATGCCGACGATTCGCTTCTAGAATTAGATGAATGGAGTCACGAGGTATGGGTAGATGAGAATGGAAAGATTTTTAAAGAAATACCTACGGATAGAACAAGCACGTATTTTGCGATTTACAAGGGACAAGAAGAAATTGAGGCATTTAAAGCATATTTGACGGCTAGAATAGATGGTGCACTTGTTAATACAATTGCCGCAAGAGAAATAGACCTTGGAGAAAATGCCAGCGGAGTTTCAGATGTTGAGTATAAGTTTTTTAGAATGCCGTATGCTCAGGTATTAGAAGCAATTGCTCTAGGAAAAGCAAGTGATCCTGACTATAGCTTTGAGGATTACTATTCAGCGCTGATAGCAGCAGATAAAAATGGAACCGCACCAATTAGCTGGAGGAATATTTCTCCAACAGTAGATACAGATAATCCAGAAAAGATGCTATATACAGAAGCGGGCTTGATTCCGAATACATCATATCTGTTTATGGTATATCCATATAGAGAGCTTAGCAATGGTTCGGTTTTATATTCTCATTCGCCTACTCCGATTGTTGTATCAACAGCACCAGAGGATGTAATTGTTAATCCCGATCCAACAGTTCCCAATCTATATATTAGTGATTATACAGATACAACTATGGATCTTACATGGAAATATAATGGTGATTTTACTTATGAAATAGTATATTCAAGCTTTGAGGATGTAACTACTGCTAAAGCGGTTGTGTGGTCACTTCCTTCAAATGTGAATGACCCCTTATACCCAGTTACAGGAGAATACTACGAAGTAACAGTAAGAAATCTATTTCCAAATTCGCAGTATTATTTCTGGATAAGGGCGAGAAACACAGCAACTGGAAATGTATCGGCATGGAGCAACCCGGCACCAGGAAAAACTAGGGATCTTGCAGCACCTATTGCTCCAAGAGGCTTTGGTATTGCTTCTATTGAAAATATGAAAAAATTTAATTATGATGAAGCGGTTACAAATGAATACATTACCGTGGAATGGATTCTAGATGAAAATGACGTTCCTCCAGCGGCTAATGCTACAGTTAAAAAGGCATATTCGTATATTTTAGAGGTAGCCAATAATCCTAACTTTATTGACCCGGTTTATATTCACAGCACAGGAGGTACCAGCGATACAAAGCCTCAGAGTGTAGAAATACTAATGAAGAATTTAATTAAAGTGAACAGCCTTGTGCCTAATAGGAATTATTATCTTAGAGTTAAGACTAGGGTTACAATTACAGGACCTGACCAGGGACAACTAATTGTAAAGGACTCACCTGTTTACAGCCCTACAATTAAGATTGTGACAAGTGGAACGACAAATGAATATGATGGTACAGTAGATCCGGACCTTGAGATTCTTCCAACTGAGGATTATGAAATTATTTATAATCCAAATACCAAGGAATTAGAATTCAGATTCAGAGATAACGAGACTGATGAGAGCGGAGCAAAGGATAATAATGTTGATCAAAGGCTTATAAGCAATCTAATTGCTCAAAATCAATATGAATATCAGATTGATATTGCAGAATACAATAATAAAACCATTGATAAAAGAAGGATAACCATACCTTATAGTATTATTGAAGCCTTTGACAGCTATAAGGTATCCTTGAAAATCAATGCAGGGGACATCATGCTAGAGCTTCCCTACGGAACAATTTCCTCAGAGGTTAAGCAGCAAGCAAGTCTATACGGAGGAGTTCCAAAGGTAAGCATTGAGATTACTGAAATGGGCACAAATTATGTGAAGGAGCAGATGAACTCAACGGGAATTAGGTCCGTTGCAGAAGCTCAGGATATGGACATATATGTAAGAAGCAAAAACAAGGAAAAGGCTTTAAATAACACAGATAAGGAAATGAATGTTAATTTACTTGCAAATAACCGATACGAGCAGTACAGGGTAAAAAGAATGGCAGCAATTAAGGATTATCAGAACAAGTGGACAACACTTAGCACTAATTATGATGCAGAAACTGGTTATTTATCCTTTAAAACTGCAAAAATTGGAACCTATGGGGCATATGTTGCAGAGGATACTGTTGTTTCAGCTGTACCAGGGCATTGGTCAGAGGTTTATAAAAACCAAGTGCTTTCTTCATATACCTTAGCAGGGTTTAATAGCTATTATCCTGATAGCAGGCCAACAGAAGCAAGAATAATTCAGATTGCTTATGGAATAGCCACAGGAGCCTCAACAATAAATCTGGAGGGCAATATTTCTAATGAAATGATGAACTCTTTAGTTAAAGCAAAGATAAAAACAAATACTTCAACAACAAAAAGTCAGATTAGCAGAGAAGAGGCAATTAATATTTTTACAAGGCTGTATGAGTTGAAAAATGAAGAGCTTATAATTCCATCAGAGGCCAATCTGAGGATCGCCAATAACAATGCAAATATTAGCAGTGAATATAAAAGTGGATTTGCAAAAGCAGCAACTATTGGAATTATAACGTCTATTGATCAATCAAGGCCAAAGGATGCGCTTACATATTCAGAGCTGTTTATACTATGGTCGAGGATTTTGTAAAGAAGGGAGTGCTATGAATAAAAAAATTAAGAATTTAATAAAAGCAAGTATAATGACAATGTTAATTTTGGCAGTACTTCCCTTTGCTCAGGCAAAAGCAGAGGAAAGAGTAATTTGTGAGGTGAACTTTCTGTCAGAATATTCTGCAGCTATAAAGCTAAAATGGAATAATACGACAAAAACAACACCTATCAAGATTAACAGCTGGAAAATAGAAGAAAATAAGGTCCTAAGGATTGTATATGAACAGGGGACTGATATTGCAAGCGGATGGAACGAAAGAATAATTGAAGGAAGCCAGTATGCTTTTCCAACAAAAATTGTATTAGAGGAAAAAGGGAAAGGCGTTACGAGCTTTCCGGATATGCCAGAAAATACAGAAGCAAAAAATAGTATTTTAAATCTATATTTTAGAGGAATAATAGGAGGCTATGAGGATGGAAGCTTTAAGCCTTTGAAAAATGTTACAAGAGCCGAATTTTCCAAGATGCTTGTTTCAACGGCGGAATATAAATTATCAAGCAGCAAAAGCGAATTTGCAGATGTTTCCGAAGGCTATTGGGCAAAGCCTTTTATTATGACGCTTGCCCAAAAGAGTATTTTGAAGGGAAGAGCACCTGGTAGCTTTGACCCAGAGGGCAATATTACAATCGGAGAAGCGGTTGCAATAATTTACAGGAGCTTTGTTTTTTATAATCAAAACCAAGTATATCCGTATAACTTGAGTAACCATTGGAGTAATAACGAATTTGTTGAAATGGTTTCATCAGGGCTGGTTAAAAAAACAGATGCTTATTATTATCCTTATACACCAGATAAAAAAGCTACTCGTCAAGAGTGTGCAATATTGTTATCGAGAGTACTTGAGCAAGCACATCAGAAAAAATAATAGCAAGATTTGTAATGAATATTTTGTTAACAATATTGATATATATAGAAAATAATTATAGAAAATGTTATAATAATAGTGTTCGACAATAGCAAGAAAGGTTGCAAATAAAGCAAACATTCAGCTAAATATAAAAAGAAAATCGGATGGGATAGGGAACAAGTAAAGCTTGTGAAAAGGAGTGTATAAAAAAGTGGAAAATAGGGAAAAGGTACTTGTGTGTATTACTATTCAAGGTAATTCAAGAAGACTTATTGAAAAAGGTGCAAAAATTGCCGCAGAAAATGATGCTAAGCTTCACATTTTACATGTTGAAAAGGGAATGAGTATTTTTCAAAATCCTGAAGCAGCAGAATTGCTAGAGAGCTTATTTGAATATGGTAAGGAGCTTGGCGGGGAAGTACATTTTGTCAGTGACCAGGAAGTTGCAAAAAGAATTGTTTCTTTTATTAAGGAAGAGGAAGTATCAAAAGTGGTGCTTGGAGAAACAATGCGAGGAAAACTATCAAAGATGATTAATAAAGATATTACAAAACATATTTCTAAGGAGACAAAGGATCTTGAGGTTTTGGTTATTGGAAGAAAGGAAGAACAAAAACCTTCTAAGACACTTACTAATCAGGAAGCAAGCCATATGGCGTAGAGCATTAAAGTCATTCGCCCTTTTTATAAAAAGGGCGTTTTTATTGCTTAAGCAAAGAAAGAATAATAGCTTCAAAATAATAGCGAATAAAGGATAGCGATAAGAAAGCCTTTTGCTATCAAACAAGCTATTGATTTTAAGATAAAAAAGGATTAAAATGTAATGGTTAAGCAAAAAAAATATTATAATAATAAGGGAACGGGTAAAGGAGCTAAAAATGAAAAAAATAATTGCACTATTATTAACATTAGTAATGACTACAGCACTGTTTATTGGCTGTGCACCACAAAATGCACTTTTAGAAATAAATGGTAAAAAAACAGCAACCTTGGAAGAAATTAAGTTTTTTGTATATTCTTTTGAACTTCAGGTTGGAGAAGAAGGAATGTCAGAGCCTAATCCAGAAGGAGAAGGGACAATTGGAGATTATGTAAGACAGCAGGCTATGGATACTGTAATTGCACTTAATCTTGTTAAGCATGTAGCTTTGGAAAAGGGATTAAAGGCAACGGATGCAGAGCTAAAAAAGGCAGCGGAGGATGCGGAAAAATATTTTTCACAGATAGACCCGGAAGAAGCAAAGGCAAAGGGAATAACTAAGGAATTATTTGAAAGAATTTTAACTAATTATGTATATTATGATAAGCTTATGGAAAATTTGATTCCTGACGCAGAAATTGATCAGGAACAATTAAAAAGTGATTTACAGTACTATGAGATTACTGATAACAAATATGCACTAATTAAGTCAAAGGGATATGAAGAGGCTGCAAAAAAGGTTACCGTAAAGCATATTTTATTAAAAACAGTTGATGAAAATATGAATCCTTTGGCAGAAGACGCAATGAAAAAGGTTGAAACAAAGGCGAAAGAAGTGTTAGCTAAGGCAAAAGCAAATGAAGATTTTGCAGCTCTTGTAAAAGAGTATTCAGAGGATACAGGCTCAGTTTCAACTAATGGAGAGATTACCTTTGGAAGAGGAGAAATGGTGCCTGAATTTGAAGAGAAAGCTTTTTCAATGAAGGATGGAGAAATTAGTGATTTAGTTAAAACGGTATACGGGTATCATATAATAAAGTTGGAAAAAGCTAGCTTAAAGCCAACAGCAGAGGAGATTGAAGTTGTTAAGGCTTATGAAAAAGAAATTGAAATGAATGCTAAAAGAAGCCAAAAAGGAATGAAATTCCAAGAGAAGATTGAGGAGCTTAAAAAAGAATACAAAATTGTAATCAATGATAAGATCTGGAATAGTTATGAAGTAACTGGACAAACAAAAAAGGATGCAGCTAAGTCAACAGAAAAAGCTACAGAAGCAGTTACTCAGGAAACTTCAAAACCAACAGAAGCAACAACTGAAAAATAATTGACCTTGATTTAAACGCATACAAGGATTATTATGGATATATATCTAAGATGTATATCCATTTTATTTTTGAAAATATTTAAAATAAATACAGAGATTATTGAAAACAGACTATAGAATAGAGGCAAAAAGGAGGAAGGGCTAAAACATGATTTTAGCTATGAATAATATGAGAGAAAAAATAGTTATAATTGGAAATGGCTGTGCTGGACTATCAGCGGCAGAAGCAATTAGGGAAAAAAATAATCAGGCAGAAATAATAATGATAGGTGCTGAAAAAGAACACACCTACTACAGACCTTTGCTGTCAGAGTACATTAGCGAAGAAGAGCTTCCAAAAAGATTTTTTTTACATAATGAGAAATGGTACATTGAAAATGATATACAGCTAGTATTAGGAGAAAGAGCTACCTCAATTAATACTGAAAGCAAAAAAATAGAATTATCAAATACTGATATGATTAATTATGATAAGCTGATTATTGCAACAGGAAGCTATAATTTTATTCCACCCATTAAAGGTGCTCAGCTTAAAAATGTAATATCGCTTAGAAGCCTTGAGGATGCTAATAATATCAAAAGATTGATTACTTCAAATAAGAAGGTTGTAATAATAGGAGGAGGCTTATTAGGGCTTGAGTTAGGCTGGCAGCTCTTGAAGCTGGGTGGAGATATAACAATTGTGGAAATGATGGACAGACTATTGCCTAGACAGCTTGATGCAGAGGCCTCACAGATATTTTGTGAAAAGGTCGAAAATACTGGAATGAGGGTGTTGAAAGGTGTTAAAACAAAAGAGCTGCAAGGAGATGAAAGAGTAACGGGTGTAGTGCTTGAAGATAATAGCGTAATTGAATGTGATTTGTGTATTTTTTCAATAGGGATTAGAGCAGATATAGAGCTTGCACAAAAAGCTGGAATTATCACTGAACGAGCAATTAAAACAGACAGCTTTATGAGAACTAATATTTCGGATGTTTTTGCGGCAGGCGATTGTGTAGAGGTTGAAGGGATAAACTATGGTATATGGCCTGAAGCATCGGAGCAAGGACGAATAGCTGGATTAAGCGCAATTGGCGAAACCGAGCAATATGAAAATATCATTCCGTTCAATATTTATAGTGGTATGAATCTAAGGTTATTTTCTATTGGAGACGTAGGGACAAAGGAAAACATTGAATATATAGTTAAAGGCAATAAGGATAATGGAAATTATGAAAAAGAGTTTTATATTGAAGATGTATTTGTCGGAGGGATTTTAATTGGAGATATAAAAAAATCAGTTAAGTATAAAAATGCAATAAGAAATAAATTGAAAATTGATGAAGTTTAAATGGGAAAATAGAGTCAGGATAAATTTACACAATAAATATAAATTACATAAAAATACGACAAAAACTTACAAAGTTTCACTCTTGTAAGTTTTTTTGTTGGTATTATAATTTTATTAATAGGTGGAGAACAGCTAAAGTAATAGCGCATATATATTTGATAGATAAGCGTATAGATAGTTAGAGAGGTGAAGGAGGGGGAAATGGAGATTGGTAAGATTTATTTTGAAAAATATAGGATTATTGAAAAAATCGGAAACGGAGGCAGCGGGTCAGTATTCCTAGCAGAAAATATAAAGCTTTTAAATAGGTGGGCAATAAAAATGGTTAGTAAAACCAGTAACAGCCAGTTGCTAGCTGAGCCTCATTTGCTCAAGGACCTTCGACATCCAGCTATTCCTCAAATAATAGATATAGAAGAAGATAATGAATATATATATATAATTGAAGAATATATAGAAGGATTGCAGCTGAAGATGGTCAAGCTCCAAAGCAGTAAAATAGAAGCGGATATGATAATAAAATGGGCAATTGATATATGTAGTATCCTGCAATTTCTGCATAGCAGAAAACCAAATCCAATAATTTACCGTGATTTAAAGCCAGAGAATATTTTGCTGACACAGTCAGGTGAAATAAGATTAGTGGATTTTGGAATTGCACGAGAATATAAGGATGAATCAGAGAATGACACCTTGCCAATCGGAACCAGAGGCTATGCTGCTCCAGAACAATATGGAATTGGTCAAACGGACGAGCGCACAGATATTTTCTCGTTGGGGATAGTTATTTATTTTTTGCTAACGGGGAAAAATCTTTCTACACCGCCATATAAAATCCAAGAAAATCAACAATTTAATGACAGAGTTGAACAAGAGCTTTTTATGGTTGCAAAAAAATGTAGTGAAGTATTTCCAAATAACAGATTTCAGAGCGTAAATGAATTAAGTGAAGTGCTTATGAAAATTGAGAAAGACTTCGGAATGGATATTAGAGATAATAAAGAATTCAAAAAAGCTAGTATTGGTCAATCAGATTCATTGCTTAAAGAAAAGCATAATAGAATAACAATTGGAATAATTGGTGTTGATAACGGAGTAGGAGTAACACATTTATCAATACTGCTGGCGGGTTTCTTTTCCAAAAAAAATAAGACTGCCTTAGTGGAGCTAAATAAATCAGGGCATTTCGAGGCAATTGGAGAAATAACGGATAATTATAATAAAAGAGGAGAGAAGAAATTTGTATATGATAAAGTATCCTACTATTGGGGTATTGATTACACGTATTTTGTAAGAAGCTTCCGAGAAAACTATCAGTATATTATATTAGATTTAGGTAATTATAAGTCCTCACAGGCTATGGAGGAATTTTTAAGGTCAGATATCAGAATTGTTGTTGCACATGGTATGGACTGGAAGCTAAAGGAGGTAAAGAGCTTTTATCAGGAAACTGAAAAATATGATTGCCAAAGAAACTGGATATATGCCTTTCCGTTTATGGATAAAAAAACAGTTGCTAAAATGAAGCCATGGCTTAAGAATCCAAAAGCTGCAATTCCTTATAATATGAATCCCTTTCAATTAAATCAAGAAACCAAAAAAACTATTCAGTTGTTACTAGAATAATGATTGATATGAATAAACTGCTTTATGCAGCAGTATCGTGTATAAGATAATAAAAAGTCTAAAAAATATGTTTGAACATGGGGAAATGGGGGAGCTAATATGGCATTTGGAAAGAAAAAACTTAAGATTTTCAGATTGAGCAAAAAGCAAGTAATTTATTTAAGTATAGCAATTGTATTAACAACTACAGTAATAGTATTAGGCGCACTTAAATTTCAGGAATATGAAAAGCAGCTGAAGGGCTTTAAAACAGGGTTGTGCAGGGAAGTATTTGTAGCTTCTCAAAAAATCAATGCAGGTGCTAGCTTTCAAGAGGGAGAGTTTTATTTAGAGACAGCATATTCAAGTCTTTCTACAGACAAATATGCCACAAGTGAGGATTTTGGAAAAACAATTGCAATTTCGGTTGAAGCGGGTACCCCGGTTTTAAAAAGCATGCTCTATGATGAAGAGATTAAAAAGGATATGAGAGAAGAAGAGCTGAATATGATACTGCTAGCAAGCAATCTTAACAAAAATCAGTATATTGATTTGAGGATTGGGTTTGCTAATGGAGAAGATTATATTGTGCTTTCAAAGAAAAAGGTTAGAGATATTAAGCTAGAAAGTAATACAATTTGGATGTGGCTGGATGAAAAAGAAATATTGACCTTAAGCAGCGCAATTGTAGATGCATATTTGCATACGGGAACAAAGCTTTACACGGTAAGCTATGTTGCTCCTTCTGTTCAGGATAAAGCAATTAATAACTATCCAGTAAATAAAGATGTACTAGAAATTATCAAGAATAATCCCAATATTGTTCTAGAGGCACGCCAAGGTCTGTCAGCTGAGATGAGAATGCAATTAGAAGAAAGAATTAATAAGCTTAGCAAGGAGGCTTCAAATAGTATTGATTCAAAGGTTAAGGAAGAAGCAGTAAACAGAGGTATGGTTATTCAAAAAGAGACACAGGAAGTTAATCAGCAGGAAAATACAGAAACACAGCTACAGAAAAACAAGACAAAGGATAATAATTCAAACAATATTAAGGAGGAAACAGAAGGTGAATTCTTTTATTAAGCTAGGGTTTATAGGCTCTTATAAGGTGGAATTGCTAAAATATTTTGGAAGGTTTCTGACAGATATGGATAAAAGGGTTGTAATAGCAGATGCAAGTGTAGAGCAGCACCTCTTTGTAACATTACCTTCAAAAAATGAAGAGGAGACAGAATTTCAGGGTATTAGCTATATTGCTAATTGTAATACGAATGGAAAGCTGAGCAAATTAAATCAAAGAGCCTGTGAAATTATTCTAGTTGATTTTGGGATGAATATAAATTTGACAGAGGATTATAAAGAGTGTGACATTTTATTTTTTGTCAGTGATTTCGAAAAACATAATATTATGAAATTGCTTGAAATTTCAGAGCATATAGAGCCAGGTAGTAAAATAGTGAAAGTATATAAGGACATATTTCCTTCAAAGATTAATAAAAGATATATAGATTATATTCTAAAGCTTGAGGATAAAGGGAAGGTGCTGGCTGAATATGTTATAGAATTTACGGAGAGGGATTATCAGGCAAAATTACTTTGCCAATATGATGATAATTTTTCGCTTAAATATATTTCAAAGGAATATAAAAATATGTTCTCAGATATAGCAGAGGAGTTGTTTCAAATAACTACGAAAGAGGTCACCAGAAAGCTGAAAAGAGCGGAGGGATTAAGAGTATGATAATTGTTTTTGCAGGGGCAGCAAAAGGGCAGACTGGAACCACGGCTAATATTTCTGCAATAGCAGCTATGTTTGCATTAGAGGAAAAGGGAAAGCTACTATTAATGCATGCACAGCATAGAAATAGGGATTTAGAGCATGCTTTTTTAGAAAAAGAATATGTGAATAAGGTTAGTGAGTTATTTAAAGATACCGGATTAGATGGGCTTTATAGATTCAGTAATTTGAAAAATAAAGGCGAAGATAGTATTTCAAGATATACAACAAATATAATAAGTAACAAATTGGATTTGCTGATTGGCTCACAAAATACAAATAGCAGCTTATTTGAAAAAGAGTTTTTTGCATGCTATAGCTTTATAAAAAATAATTATAAAAAAGAATATAGAGCAGTATTTATTGATGCAGGAGGAGGCTCACAGGAGATTGCAAATTGTTTATTGGCAGAAGCTGATTTGGCAGTAATTAATGCAAACCAAAATATGAATTTGCTGGAAGAGGTCTTTGGAAAGCATTATCCAAAAATCAAAGAAAGGGGTTACGTTCTAATTGGAAACTATAATAATAGCTCACGATATTCAATTAAGGCAATTGAAAAAGGATTTAAGGTTAAGGAAAGAATAGGAGCAGTATATTATAACAGAGAGTTTGCAGATGCATATTGTGAAGGAAGAGCTTTAGAATTTATTATAAGAAATTATGAAAATGACAAGCAAGATTATAACTACAATTTTGTTAAGCAGTTAAAGACCTCCGTAAAGTATATTTCCAAGGCTATAAAAGCAAAGGAGGAATTATGTGGATAGATGCGTTACTAATATCAGTTATATTGCTTATTACAGGTAGCTTAATATTTAAAAGCCTTAGGCTTAAAGAAGAAGAGGCAAGGAAGCCTGAAGAGGAAGAGGATAGGTTGAGCCTTGAAAAGATTACAGAATTTGTTAAAGAAGAATTTAATGAGCTTCTAAAAAGCAATATATATATGATGAATTTATCAAGGGAGGAATATAGCAAGAGGGTTACACAAAGAGCACAATTAAGAAGAGCTTTAAAGCACTGTGCATATGGAGATTTAAATTCAAAGGAATATATTAAAAGCTATATTAGGGATATGCTCGTTAATTCATATGAAATACAAGAAGATAATATTGATAAAGCAATAAGCTTTGAAAATTCCTACAATTTGACTGGACAAGACAAGTTTGAAATATGTCTGTATCATTATAAAAAAACATATCAATATAATGCATTAGAAAAAATGCTTATAGAAAACAGCTTAGATGGATTAAAGGATGAAGCAGAAGGGTTTTATATTGAAAAAGAGGATATTGATCGAATTTACGAGGGAAGAGGAATAAGACTATATGAATTTGAAGACAAGCTGGAGGTGCTAGTCCAGCGAATATATCAGAAATATAAGGGCTTTGGGGTAATTGATGAAATAAGGGATATGAGAATTGACGGAGTATCAGGAGGAGTATCAGGAATTGCACCCAATATGCAGGAAATAGATGAAAAAACGCCATGTTCGCATGATTCAGTTTGGATATTTTTTAAAGGTAAAACTATTCATCTTAGATTTCTCTCCTTTGGGAGTGAAAATGAATTAATCCGAGTTTGCAAAAATATATATAAGTTCAACAGTCCGGGACAGCTCTCGGAGAGTAATGGGTATAAGGTAAATGAAATGAAGGATGGTTCGCGTGTAGTAGTGGCAAGACCTCCTTTTTCAGAAAGCTGGGTATTTTTTGTAAGAAAATTTGATAGTATTTCAAGTGTAAGGGCAGAAGAACTAATTACGGATAATAATGCAAAGCTGCCGATTGAGCTTATGAAGTGGCTGGTAAAAGGCTGCAGAGTTACGGCAATTACTGGAAGCCAAGGGACGGGAAAAACTACCCTGCTTATGTCTGTAATCAAGTATATAAATCCTTCGTTCGCACTTAGGATACAAGAGATGTCTTTTGAACTGCAGCTTAGAAAGCTTTATCCAGAAAGGAATATTTTGACCTTTAGGGAAACAACAACTATATCAGGACAGGAAGGTCTTAATCTTCAAAAGAAAACAGATGGTGTTGTTAATATTTTAGGAGAGGTTGCAGAGGCAGGAATGGCAGTTCTTATGATTCAAATGAGCCAGATAGCTTCTCTATTCACGCTATTTACTCATCATGCTAAAACAACAGAGCATCTGGTATATTCCATAAGAAATAATTTGCTTCAGACAGGAGCCTTTACACATGAAAAAATTGCTGAACAGCAGGTGCTAGATGTACTCAATTTTGATATTCATTTGAATAAATCAGCCATGGGACATCGCTATATAGAGAGAATCACTGAAATAGTACCGTCCAAAATATTTGATGAATATCCTCAAAGCTATAAAGAGATAAAAGACAAAGATGTAATGCTAGAAGCATTTATGGATAATGTTAATGAGTTTTTTTGCAGAATGACAGATAGAAAAAGCTTTGAAGCAAGGGATATTGTTGTATATTGTGAGGGAGAATATAAGGCTTTAAGTCCAATATCTGAGAAGATGCAGGAAGAAATGACAAAGTTTTTTTCTGCTCAAGAAAAGGAAGAATTTCGAAATTTTATAGATATATATTGGAGTGGGGTTATATGAAAGAGATTAAGCTTATAGCTTTGTTAGTCCTAGTTATATTGATTTCGGCATTATTAATTATGGGCTTGAAAGGATATGAAAAGAAAATAAAGGGAATTAAAAACAGACTAAAAAGCAATATATTTGTAAGTCTGTATTATGTGTTAATCAAATACTCAATAAGTCGAAAATATTTATTAATGGTAAGAAAAAGAGTTCAGAGAATGGATTTGTCAGACAGTTTTACAATTACTGTAAGAAGTATGCAAATAGCCTGTTGCAGTTTTAGTGTGGTAATGGTGCTTGGGATATGGGTTCTTTGTATTAGCAATGAGTTGTATTTTTTGCTGGCAGGCTGGTCATTAATTTATATAATTCATAATCAGGTGTTCAGACTTTTTGTTGAGATTAAAGAAAATCAGCTATTAAGACAGCTCCAGAAGCTGATTGGAGATGTAAGACATCATTATCATGAGCATGGGATGATTGATGAGGCTATTTATGATAGTATTGAGGATTGCTCCTATGATATAGGTCATCATGCAACAAAAATTTATGAGGTATTAACCGCACAGGATATGGAATTAAAGCTAAATGCGTATTATGAGATGGTGCCTAACAAGTATTTTAAAACCTTTGTGGCATTATGCTATATGGTTCAGAAATTTGGAGATGTACAAACAGAAGGAAAATCATTGCTTTTAAATAACTTAAATTATTTGAAGCAGGAAATTGAAATTGAAATCTTAAAAAGACAGAGGCTAGATTATTTATTTAAAAGCTTATCTTTAATAGCGGTTATGCCAATCTTCTTTTTGCCATTAATTGAAAAATGGGCAGTTGGAAATTTAAAAGAGCTGGCAATGTATTATCATGGAGAATATGGGTTTTTAGTTCAAATATTATTAATATTGACTGTTGCGGGCGCCTTTTCCTTAATTAACAGGATGCAGAGCAGCTATGAGTATGAAGAGGATACAATTTTTAATAAAGCAGAGGACAGAGTTTTTAAAATAAAGGTGTTTAAAGTATTTACTAGAAGATGGATAGAAGCAAATTATTCAAAAGCTATGAGAAGGGAAAGGCTTTTGAGAGATTCAAAAAGCAAGCTGACAATAGAAAAATTATATATAAAAAGACTTGTTTATCTGACGGGAGGAATTATTCTAAGTCTACTTGTGATTTTACATTCACAAGAGCTTAAAAAAAGAAGTATAGCTAGCCTAGAGGAATTTAATAGTATTCCCAGTAACAAAGAAATAATTATAGATAGCAAAGACATAAAAACATTATTAAAAAGCAAAAACAGAGAAAGAATTGAAGAATATTTAATAAGGAATACAGTAGAGGATAAAAAAACAGCTGAAATTTATTCTGCTAAGCTTTTAGTAAAGGCAAAGGAATATAGTAAGGTTTACTTTAAGTGGTATCATTTGATTGTTTGTTTTGCTATAGGGGCTTTAGGAGGACAGCTACCAATATTATTATTGATTTTTAAGAAAAGAATGCTGGTATTTGTAAAAGAAGACGAGATAATGCAATTTTACACAATAATACTGATGTTAATGCATATTGAAAGAATTTCAGCAGAGGATATTCTTGAGTGGATGGGCGTGTTTTCAAATGTTTTCAAGGAAGGTATTGAAAGGTGTATTAATAACTTTGAATATGGGGATTACTTAGCATTGGAAGAGCTAAAAAACCAAGAAAGATATCCGCCGCTAGAAAGAATTATTGAAAATTTACAAGCCGCTACAACGAGTATAACGATTAAGCAAGCCTTTGATGAGCTAAAAACAGAAAGGTACTATTATCAGGAAAAAAGAAAACAAGATAATGAAATAATGGTCAGTAAAAAAGGAGCATATGGAAGAATAATAGCATTTACTCCATTTGCAGCTACAGTTATTTTGTATCTTATTGTACCCTTTATACACTTAAGTATAAATCAATTTATTCAGTATTCAAATCAAATAACAGATTATCTGTAAAAGGAGAGCAAAATGAATGAAAATGTATTAGGATTTATTAAATGGGCAGCGGGAATAGTAATTACCTTAGCAATAATAAGTATAGCCTTTATTGTATTTAATATTGCTAAAGATGGAACAATGGCAGGAGTAAATAAGATAGGTAATATGAATTCACAGATTGCAGAGAGCGATATTACTATTTATGATGAGCAAGAGGTTTCAGGGTCAGAAGTTATCAATGTAATTCGAAAAAACAAGGATAGCTATCTGGGTATTTTAGTGAAAACAGGTAAAAACACAAGTGGCACATGGTATGGGTACAGCGGAAGTATTTCGGGGGGGACAGCTACACTATCGGGAGTATCCTCAGTTACACTTAGTAATGCATTAGATGAAACCAGCAATCAGTATATCAACCCTAATGGCAGATTTGATGGAAAGATATTTCGTGATGAAAATGGTTCAGCTGTTGCCATAAGCTTTACTCAGTAAAAGTATGAATAAGCAAAGTACAGATTATATTTTTGAGCTTGCTGCCTTATTTATGTTTATTATTGCTATGTCCTTGTTTTTGGTTGAAAAAAAAGCAAGTGAACAATTGTTTTATTCCTTTGAACGCTCATATATGAATAGGGATAGTGTTTATGAGGGGAGATCAGAAAAACATCAAGAAGAGGTTAAAGGTAGCGAGCTGGTCTTAATTGCAATGAACCCGAAAAATCATCCTGTGTATTTTGAAGGGAAGCTGTATTTGCAGGAAGAGGAGATTGATATAAGCAAAATAAAGCTGGATAAAGAATACATAGAAAGTATTATTTTAGATAGTAAAGGTGAAATAACAGCAGTGGTTTATGAATAATAAAAGTGAAATAACAGCAGTGGTTTATGAATAATAAAAGTGAAATAACAGCAGTGGTTTATAAATAACAAGGGTTATAAGAGGTAGAGAATGAATGATTCAATAGGAAAACTATTTGTTATTGTTTTGGGTGCATTTCTTATGGTGTTTTTTCCACTAATACAGATGCTGGAGAATCAGGAAGATATTAGTAGAATGTTTGTACAAACTGAAGCGGGCAGATTTGTTGACTCAGTTAGAAATACAGGATATATAACTCCAAGAATGTATCAAGATTTTTTAACAGCATTAGCATCCTCCGGTATGCTATTTGAAATAGAGCTTGAGCATTTGCATAGAAAGTATGATCCGGTATATG
Organism: Clostridiales bacterium UBA4080; assembly: GCA_002381865.1. Lineage (GTDB taxonomy): Bacteria > Bacillota > Clostridia > Lachnospirales > Vallitaleaceae > UBA4080. Next base: position 38,385 of record DFYO01000054.1, read on the forward strand.
TTGATCCACTGGAAAGTAATAGTTTTACTGGGGAGGTAAAAGTGAATTATAATGCCTTTTACACAGAAGATATATTAATGGAGCTTACAGAAGAAGCGGCTAAAGAAAGATATGTGCTTTCAAAGGGAGATTATTTTACGGTTAATATAAGCAACAGGGAAAAGACGTTGGCAACAAAAACAAAGGAATTATTTCTGGGGAGTGATTTTCCAGTTGAAACAATTATTGTAAGATATGGAGGCATGGTACATTGAAAATCAGTGATTGGATTATAGTATTTATATTAATAATAATTCCCTTTGTAATGATTACAAATATAAAAAAAAGCAATACAAGGTATCTTATGGATAAAAATATTCAACTAGATAAAATACTTGGAAGTGCTGTATCAGACGGAGCGGCGAAGCTTTATGAAAGAGGTGATAGCAGTAGAATTGTATTAAACAAAGAAAATGCAATTGAAACGTTTTATTTTTCACTAAAAAATAATTTAAAGTATACAACCGATGAATACCAGATGAAGCTATTAAAAACATATACTCCTGCAATTATAATCTTAGAGTATGACGGGTGTTGCTTATGTTCATTTGAAGTAAATACGGATAATAATGGCGAGAAACATCAAGCGCAGATAATAAGACCAAAAAAATACTATATGTATGAAACACCAGATTTTATTTGTAATTTTACAATATCAGACACTATTATTATATACAATAAAAAGACAGGAGAAAGAATAGTGGGAAAACGAGAGGATTTAATTCAAGAAAGTATGCCGAGATTTTTAGAAAGCAAGATAGAATTCGAAGCTTTAAGATACAGAGTAATGACTAAGGTCGTTGAGACGGAAATGCTTAAGGGAATTAACAAGCATAACTTAATGGCAAAAAACAATTCTATAAGCTATGAGTTTTATTTGCCGACAATTGATGATGAGGATTGGGAAAGAACAATTGAAAGTATTGGCATGATTGCATTTTTTCAGGGCATGCCTTTAAACATTGGAGACAGTGTATATAATGGTTATGCACTTGCTGGAGCTCAAATATTTAAGCAAGAGGGATACTACTTAGATTATGAAAACGGACTTTCATACTATCACAGAGCAGGCTGTACAAAGCTGAAGAATCAAGAACTTAGATATGCAAATCCAGAAGAATGTGCAAAGGAAGGAGCCTTTCCCTGTGATATTTGTAAACCGTAATTATTTTTTGCGGTTATTTTTTTTTGTAGTATTTTTTTTAACTGAATATCCAAAGTGTCCTAGGTACTTACCTAATCCAAAATAACTGCCATGAGAGTAGCATAGAGGCTTGGAATCGTTAAAGTGAAATTTGTTAGAGGAGTCCATAAGAGAGTCATCGACATGGATTGCTAATACCTTTGCTATAAACAAATCATGGGAACCCAGCTCTTTTACTTCGACTACCTTGCATTCTATGTTTACGGGGCTTTCTTTAATTCTCGGACATTTTACATAACTCGATGGTTCAGGAGTCAGCTTGGTTTCCAAAAACTTATTAACATCTCTGCCAGATTTTACACCACAGTAATCAGTAGCCTTAACCATTGTCTCGGTTGTAAGATTTACAACAAACTCACCACTATTTTTGATTAAAGAATAGGAATGCCTTGAGGGACGCAGAGATATTGAAAGCATGGGGGGATTTGTACAAATAGTTCCTGCCCAAGCTACAGTCACCATATTATAATCACTTGGATTGCTGCCACAGGATACAATAACTGCTGGCAGAGGATATAACATATTGCCAGGCTTCCATTCAATTTTAGACATAGTTTTGCTCCTTTATAGTAAAGTAATAGGTTAGTTGATAGCTTTTAAAATATTAAGTTTATTTTAGGCAAGACTTAGAAGAATGTCAATAGTAGTGAAGATAGAGTATAGTATAGGGTAATGTTATATAAGGTATAAATATTTGGAAAAACAATAATAATATATAAATTCACTTATTTTTTAAAATATGGTAAAATTAATAATAATTGACAAGGACGGTGAGTTTATGGGCAAGTATGGAAGAGCTAAGAGGGAAGAAAAGGTTACTAATATTGCTATAATTGAAAATACGGTACTTGAGGAGTCTGATTTTGAGGGAATAATCAGAGAGGCTGATTATGAAGCGCCAATTACAACAGATTTATACAATGCTGGGGGCTTAACAGCAGAAGATTCAAATGCAGCTACAAGCCTTAAACAACCAAGTTTAGAACAAAAACAGCTACAAGCAGGTTCAGGTACGGGAAGAAATACTGAACAGAAGTTTGAAAGAATCGTTAAGGAGTTTAGCAAAGCAAAAGCTGAAAAGAACGAGAATGCAGTAACCGGGAAAAACAAGCTTGCTAATGCCGTTGTAAGCTATTTGAAAAGAAATTGGTTATTTCTTGGTATTATGTTTTTTCTATGGATGATTTTAGGAGTTGAGCATAGCTTTAAGGCTTATAATTTCCCGGTTGTTGGAACAATACTTAGGCTGTTTAATAAACAGCCACAGGGCGGAATTTTAAGGTTTTTAACAGCTACCTACAATGGCCCTGTAAGCTTTGGGGATTTTATGAAACCAACATTTTATGGGTATATAGTTGCATTTGTAGCAAAGCCAATATACCTGTTAGCGATGACAGGTGTAGTTTTGCCAATGATTAAGGGGCTTTTTAAAAAGGATCCAAAGACAAGCGGAAGCTTTCTTAAAAGCACGAGTTATTTTAAAATCTTGCTTACAGGAATGCTTAGAGAGGTTAATCATATGGCCTTAGCATTAACAGGCCTGGGCATTGCCTTGATAATTACCAATTTATTAACCAGAAACGGTAAAATTGATAAGGGTTTTGTGCCTATTTTACTTGCAATTGTATTGCTGGCAGGAATAAAGGAGCCGGCAGCATCCTTATTAGATAAAATAATAAGCAGAGCTTTAGGCGCATTATTACATTTTATTCCTAATGGTCTAAGAGGTGCAATGTATAAAATTGGAGTAATAAAGACGGGCTGCATACTTGGCTTTACATTAGGAGTATTGACAGGGAGACTTGGTGAAAATATAAATTATACAATTGGAATTATTTGTTTTATTGCAGGGGCAGTAATATTAATGTTTGTCAGGGAGAAAAAAGCCTATGGCAATGAATAAAATAATTGATAGAAATGGATTTGTGTCTATTTTCAACACAGAAAATGGAGATTATTATAGAAGTGGCATTTTGGATGCAAAAGGAAAGGATACTGGTATTGATGGTTTTGTATCAGAGTTTCCTCAGCTGCTTGATATTGGCATTATGGGGCATTGTAAGCACGGTTTAAGCGGAAAGTGTGCGGAAGCGGGAGTAGAATGCTATCAAAGCGGAGGAACAATTGTACAAGATAATATGCCTGCACATATTTATGAAAAGCTAATTAAACAGTGCGAGGGAAGAACCTTTCAGGTTGCATTAGGAGGAAGAGGAGATCCTGATGAGCATGAGGATTTTGAAAAAATATTATACACTACACGAAAATATGGAATTGTACCCAATATAACAACATCGGGTTATGGAATTACAGAAAAAAAAGCAGAGATAATAAAGAAATATTGCGGAGCCGCTGCGGTCAGCTATTATAAGACACCTTATATGCAAAGAGCAATATCAATGCTTTCACAAAGAGGAGTAACAACGAATCTTCATTATGTTCTGGGAAACCATAATATAGGTGAAGCAATTGAATTGCTTAATGGAAATCTGAAGGTTGAAGGAATTGACAGAATTATATTTTTACTACATAAACCAATTGGAATGGGGTCGAAGGAAAGGGTTTTAAAACGAGAAAATCCGAGAGTAAAGGAATTTTTCAGACTTCTTTCAAACTCTGAGACTGTTGAAAAAACGGGATTTGATTCCTGTCTAGTGCCTGCAATCTTAGATTTTTGTCCTGAGATTGCACCTGAAAGCTTTGATGCATGTGAATCTGGAAGATTTTCGGCATATATTGATTCCAAAGCAAGACTGAGTCCGTGTAGTTTTGACAAAGATAGTGAAATTTTAATTGATTTAAATAAATACGCAATAGAAGAGGCATGGAATAGCGCTGAGCTTGAAGACTTTAGGAAAAGATTTTTGTATGGCTGTGGGAGTTGTGAAAAAAGAAGCTTATGTATGGGAGGATGTCCGATTTGTCCGGAAATTAATCTCTGCAGTGGATATACTAAATAGAGAAGGGAGGCTTTTTGATGAAAATCAGAAAAGGATTTGTAACTAATTCCAGTTCAACAAATTTTGGAACAATGCTTGTTACTTCATTAGGCTCGATAGGAATAGCATCTATATTAAATATTTTTAATATAGATATGAATGCTAAGAAAAAGTCATATGTAAGACTTGTTGTGGAAGCTCCTACAAGCAGAATACTAAAGCCGGGAGACGCTATTGCAATTAGAGGAGAGGTTGTAAAGCTGGAAATTATTGACGGAGAAGTTTCAGGCGAACCAGTTGTAGTTGCGGCAGCTGTGGTTGAGTGTATTGAAGGAGCAGAGGTACTTGATGGCAATGGCAGTGACTATTATGTAACGACTGATGAAAACAGAATGAAGATATTTAAGGGAAGTATTCGATTTTTAGTATGGGCAGAATATGAAGGTGAAAAAATGTCTGCAAATATAGATTTTTCACTAGCTAGCTTTAATATTGAGCCTGCTGAGGGGATATTTGTGGTTTCTACTAAAAACGAAGAAAAATTAAAAATATATTCAAATGCAGAGGCATCTTTTTCTGATGATATTGCAACAAATATTTTGCAATCAGAAATAATTTTTGCAGATAATTCTACAAAAGAGATGAAGCTAATAGAAAATGTTGAGGAACCTGAAAAGCTTTTTAATAAATATACCTGTGGAATAAATAAAAGATATAAGGTTAGAGCAGATTATTCTGGGGCAATAATGGAAAAGGAATATACTGCAAGAATTTTGTGTGAATCAATACTTGTTCCAAAACAATTAAAGGAACCAATTGTAATAAAATGCTATAGCGATAAAGAAAGCGATAAAAGACAATCAACTGCTTTTGAATTGCCAATAAAGGTAGTGGTTTTTGATAGCAAGCAAAAAAAAATGGTCACGGATGTTGAACTTACAAATAATCTTGAATTTGAAGTATTTGCAAAATCAGCCCAAAAGCATATTAATAATGAGCAGGCAAGAAAAGCAATAACGGATGCACAAATTGTATTTGAATTAGTTCCAAATACAGGAGCGGCAACAGATACAAAGCCCTATGCCAGATACAGGATATATTCAAATGCTTTAGCTGAGGCTGAAACAGATAAGGTTGAAATTGGAATAAGAGTAACCTGTAAAGAAACTAGAATTGGTGAAGTAATGTTAAATGGTACGTTATTTCCAAGGATTGATTTAAAGGGACTAATAAAGCAGTTTATTGCGTACCCAAGCGGAACCTTTGTAGCCTCACAGATTAAGCTGGGAGATGTAGATATTTACATGGAGGCAATTGATTTTCTGACAGATATAAAAATGATTACTTCAGGGAATCCAAGGTTCCAGCCAGGAGAAAATGCAATGTATTTATATAAAATTCCTGAAGGTATTCATGAATTTGCAGCAGTTCAAACTATTCATCATGAGCTTGCTCATGCAATAGAAGAGCAGCATGGAGATGAAGGAGGAACTACTGAGTGGGATGAGAGACATTCATATTATATTGAAAATCTTAGTAATGTATGCTTTCATCTTGCAAATCTGGAAAGAGGAAATAAACCGGATATAGAAAATGCTATTGGTGAGGCAATTATTGCTTATGATTCAGTTTATTTCAATTTTGCCAATTTAGTAGAGCCTGCTAATGTAGGTGAAATTATTAGCTGGTTTGGTGTAAAAGCACCTACGCAGCATCAGCTTTTTGGAAAATATGCAAGCTTTGAGGATTACAATATGAATTCAAGCTTGTCAGAGGAAATGATTAATAAAATATCCAAAGCAGTTAGAAGAAAATATTTTCCCGGTAATGTTATGGGAAGATGGCAGGAAAAGGGCGGCTTATTTGACGGAATGAACTGGAGAATATCCTGGAGTAAGGGTGAGCTTGGTAATTTGATACCTGAAAGTACTCAATATTCCTTTAAGGAAATGAGCAGAAGCTGGTCTGGAGGAAGCTTACTAAGGCTTGAGGTCAGATTTTTTGTTACAAGACTGAGGGATAATGATGAGGATGAGCTTATTGCAATATTTGATGCAGGCTCCTTTGACTCTTCGGATTATCACTATCCAGCGGTTAGTAAAATGAGCGTAAAATGGATGGCAGGAAGAACCCTAAGTGATTGTATTTTAGGAGATCATAGAGATAAGGTGGTTCAGCTTGAAAAGAAATAAAGCTAAAATTTAGCAAATAATGAATGCTTTTAATTTATGATATGTCCCCGCTCCTAAAATGGAGGGGGACTATCCTTTGAATAACTTATATGAGGCGACACTATGAAACGTTTTTTTGGAATAGCAATGGCTGTAATACTTGGCACAATTTTTATTTTTCTTGCACTGTCAGAGGATTTTAGAACTATGGTGGTGCGGGAATTAAGAATGCCACAGCAGATAGAAAAACCTAATTCAATCCCTATAGCCTATTGGGCTGACGATAATCAGCCCAGTAATTTTATGAGTCCCTATTTTAATGAAAGGGATGTGTTTTTGCTGGATAATACTGAAGCAGTATGGGCTCAAAATGAACAGCTTGAACTAGTAATACAGGATGAGAATGCTAAAGCTATTCAATATGATATAATTGATCCCTTATCTCAAAAGGTAAAAAATACGCTGATTGTTGCGCCAGAGAATATTAGCAGCAGTGAAGGTAAAACTGTAATAAAGCTTGGGATTCCGATGCTGAATATGGGTGAAAGATACGTAATTAATATTAAGTGCATTATTCAGGAAAAGGATATTTATTATTATCAAAGCTTTACAATTAACGATTCAAATCATAACCAAGCAATTGAAAAAGTAGCAGAGCTGCATAATTTGCTTTTTCAAAAAAATGAGAGCTACAGACAGCTTATAAGTGGGAAAAATGAAGGAGGAAGCTTCTATTCTGTGGATAAAAATTCTTCAGAAGGAGCATTGCTGTGGAATACAAAACCAGATATTGTAAAAATGAATGAACCAATTCCAGAAATAATCAATTATAGTAAAGCTTCCAATAGCTTCGACATAAGGCTAAAATTTACGATTGCCCTGAGGAAAAACTATGACTTTGAGTATTGGGATTTTGTTGAAACCTATAAAGTAAAGGATATCAATGGAAATATTATTGTTGAGGATTATAAAAGAGCTGGTAACAGAAAAAGCATGCCTTATTTCAGGGAAGAAAGTCAGCAATGGGTATTAGATACAGGTGCGTATAATAATCCAGCTAAAACGGTTAGCTCTCCTAATGGAAGATATGTTGCAGCTATATATAACAATAGAATATGGCTGTTGGATAAAAACTACAATGAGCTGAAAAAGGTATTTGCCTTTGATAATCCAGACGGGGATTATTTTAAAGATGAGAATAAGGAATTTGGGATAAAAATTCTTAATACGGACGATAAGGGCAATATTGATTATTTGGTTTACGGTCACATGGCTTCGGGTGATTTTGCAGGCTACAATGGAATATTGTTTTCAAGCTTTAATAATAGAGGAATGAATAATGAGGGGCAGGCTTTTGTGAGTATGCCATGTGATTATAAGGAACTAAGCTATTATATTGAGAAGGTTTCTTATTATAGCAAAAAAAGACAGGAGCTATTTATAGGAATAAGAGCTAATCTATATGCATTGGAGTTAGGTAAAAATAAGTTTTCAAGGATTACAGAGCTGCCAGACAAATATATTTTATCAAAGGAAGGATTGTTATACAGCTACGGCGCCGAGGATAAGGAAAATTTTGCTATCAATCTGTATGATTTAGATGCAGACAATATAAAAAAACAGGAAATTGTATTACAAAAAACAAATATAAAACCAATTGGCACGCTTGAGGAAGGCTTGGTTTTTGGCAGCTATACATCAGGAAACACCTATGAACACTTAAATGGAGAGGTTATTTATCCATATGACAGATTATACTTATGTAACAGGGAGGGTGAAATCAATCAGATTGCAGAAGCAGGAAAAGACTTTTTTTATAAGGATATTCAGATAAAGAAAGAAGACGGTGGAATTTGGGGTACAACTACACAGCTGTTTAGATACGGAAACAAATTGAGATATGATAATTTAGATGAAAGACTTCTCTTCAGCTTTGAGGCAAAGCAGAATGTAGAGAATGAAGAGATTGCAGCTGAAAAGGCAGAGGAAGGTAATATAGTTATATTTCATCATAGTACAACTGCCTTAGATGAAAAAAATGTTCCGACAGCAACCTATAGTCATAAAAAATATGTAATGGTTGAAGGAAGATTGGAAGCTGAGGATAAGCTTTACGAGGTTTACAATGACAGTAGCTTGGCAGGTGTAGCTAGAACCCTTGGAAATAGTTTGAATATTAGTGCTGAGGCAGAAACATCAAGGGTTTATTTATATGAAAAAGGCATACGAAAAAATATTTATGATAATAATATCCAGCAAAACAGCAAAATTATTGATGTGACAAATATTTCTCAAAAGCCAGAGCTTGCAAGAGGCTGTGAAGTAAGCTCACTTGCTATGCTCTTGTCTCATGCTAAAAAACAGCCGGTGGATAAAATGCTTCTAGCTGAACAGATTGCTAAGGATGAATCGCAAAGAACAGTTGTAAATGGAATAATTTATTATGGTGATATGCATAAAGGCTTTGTAGGAAGCATATCGGATAGGAGCAAGCCGGGACTAGGTGTGTACGCTAAGCCTATTTTTGAATTAGGTAAAAAGTATGTTTCAAATATTCACAATATAAGCGGAGCAAGCTTTGAACAAATCTTGGGATTTGTAGGAAATCAAGAGCCTGTATGGGTAATTACGCCTATCAATTACAATGTAGTTCCAGAAAGTGTAATTCAGGTATGGAAAACCAACTCAGGCTTTATGGAAACTACGTTTTTAGAGCATGCAGTTTTAATTGTCGGATATGATGCAACAAATGTATACTTTAATGACCCAATTCAAGGAAAAAGACTTTCAAAGCCAATTGCAGAATTTAAAAAGGGATGGGAAAATCAAGGCAGGCAGGCAATAGTAGTACTAAAAAACTAGCCTCCAGATAGGGAGGCTAGTTTTTGTAGGATAAGATATTCTAGATTTATTCTAAACCAGATTCTCAGGGTTTAAGCATTCAAGCTCAGGGATTACAAACATTCCGTCCTTACGTATTAATACATCATCAAAATATATTTCTCCACCGCCGTATTCAGGGGTTTGAATATAAACTAGGTCCCAATGAATATCTGATTTATTGCCGTTGTAGGCTTCATCATAGCAATTGCCTGGAGTAAGATGGATGCTTCCCATAATTTTTTCGTCAAACAAGGTATCCTTCATTGGTTTAAGAATATAAGGATTAACTCCGATTGCAAATTCGCCAATATATCTTGCGCCTTCATCAGTATCAAGAACCTCGTTGATTTTTACGGTATCATTGGCAGTTGCATTAATAATTTTTCCATCCTTAAATTCAAAGCAGATATTTTCATAGGTAAAGCCCTGGAAAATAGCAGGAGTATTATAGGATAGCTTGCCGTTAATTGAGTTTTTCGCTGGAGCAGTAAAAACCTCTCCGTCTGGAATATTGAGAATTCCATCACATTTAATAACTGGAATATCCTTAATAGAAAAGGAAAGATCTGTATTTAAGCCTTTAATTCTTACTTTGTCAGTTTTGCTCATAAGAGCCACAAGATTATCCATAGCCTTTGACATTTTAGAATAATCCAAATTGCATACATTAAAATAAAAATCCTCGAAGGCTTCAAGGCTTGTATTTGCAAGCTGTGCCATTGAAGCGTTTGGGTATCTTAATACTACCCAGCGAGTATGAGGAACTCTGACATCGTGATGTACAGGAGTAGTATAGTATTTGTTGTAAATTGCCATTTTATCAGAAGAAATATCGCTAAGCTCTGATATATTGTCAGTTCCTCTTATCCCGATATAGCAATCCATTGCTTTCATTCTCATTACATCCCAGGAGGCTTCTAGGTCTTGTTGTTCTTTTGTAGTATTTAATAAAAGCTCCCGCTGAAGGGTTGGGTCTGTATAATCAACAAAAGGAAAACCTCCAACTTTATATACTTCCTTTACTATTGACTTAACAAGTGGCAGAGTAGCAGCACCGCTATAGTGTACCAGCACTTTTTCACCTTTCTTTACCTTACAGGAATAATTAACCAGGTTTTTTGCTAATTTTTTTATTCTGCTATCCATATAATCATCGTCCTTTCTCAATTTACTATAAAAATAGTATACCATAAGCGAAGATAGATGTGCTTTGTTTTTTATGTTAATAAATCATGGACAAATAAAGCATTAAAAAAAATAAAGGTATGTGATATAATATTGTATAAGAGTTATCGGATTTTGGGGTTAGTATACCTTGAATATAAAAGGAGCTAGAATGAATAATATACTTATTAAAGATCTGTTTGAAAATACAAAAGCATTTTTAGATAACAAAATAACCATATCCGGATGGATAAGAAGCGTTAGAGATTCAAAGGCATTTGCTTTTATTGTTGTTAATGACGGTTCTTGTTTTAGCAATGTACAAATTGTATTACAAGATAGCATAGAAAATTATAAAGACCTTGTTAAGCTAAACGTAGGAGCTGCTATTATTGTTACAGGAAACTTGATTTTGACACCAGAGGCAAAGCAGCCGTTTGAGCTTCAGGCCGAAAAAGTAATTGTTGAAGGTGAATCCTCACCAGAGTATCCACTTCAAAAGAAAAAGCATTCTTTTGAGTACTTGAGAACTCAAACTCATTTAAGACCAAGAACAAATACGTTTTCAGCAGTTTTCAGAGTTCGTTCTTTGGCGGCTTATGCAATTCATCAGTTTTTTCAGGAAAGAGGCTTTGTATATGTCCATACACCAATAATAACAGGTAGTGACGCTGAGGGAGCAGGAGAAATGTTCAGAGTATCAACTTTGGAGCCTACGTGCATACCTAAAACTCAAACGGGAGAAATAGATTATTCTAAGGATTTTTTTGGAAAAGCAACTAATCTTACGGTTAGCGGGCAGCTTAATGTTGAGGCGTATGCAATGGCATTTAGAAATGTATATACCTTTGGGCCAACCTTTAGAGCTGAAAATTCCAATACAGCCAGACATGCAGCAGAGTTTTGGATGATTGAGCCTGAGATTGCATTTGCGGATTTACAGGATGATATGCAGCTTGCAGAGGAAATGCTGAAATATGTAATAAAATATGTGATAAGTAATGCAAAAGAGGAGATGGCTTTCTTTAATCAGTTTATTGATAAGGGCTTGATGGAAAGACTTGAAAATGTAGTAAACAATGACTTTCAAAGAATTACCTATACTGAAGCAATAAGTATTTTAGAAGAAAAGAAGGATAGCTTTGAATATCCTGTCAGCTGGGGAGCTGATTTGCAGACAGAGCATGAGAGATATCTGACAGAGGAGGTATATAAAAAACCTGTATTTGTTACAGACTATCCAAAGCAAATAAAGGCTTTTTATATGAGAGTAAACGAAGATAACAAAACAGTAGCGGCAATGGACCTTTTAGTACCAGGAGTAGGTGAAATTATCGGAGGAAGTCAGAGAGAAGAAAGGCTTGAGGTGCTTGAAGAGAGGATGAAAGCTTTAAACCTAAGTCATGAGGAATATTGGTGGTATTTAGACCTCAGAAAATATGGAGGGACAAGGCATGCCGGCTTTGGACTTGGATTTGAAAGACTGATAATGTATATCACAGGAATGTCAAATATCAGAGATGTTGTTTCGTTTCCAAGAACTGTAAATAATTGTGAGCTTTAATTGATAAAAATCTTAATCCTCTTAGGTACGGGTAACTAATATATAGAAATAATAAGTGGAGAGAAGAAAGATGGAAAAGGAAAAGGGAGTAAATCTGCTGAAAAATAAATTTCAAAGGCTTGATAAGAAAACAATGCTGGCAGCTATAGGCGTGCTGGCAGGGATAGTATTGTTTGTTATTAGTGTATTGCATTTTAATTCATACAAGCTAGATTATGAGCTTCAAACAATTCATGAGTATTGGGAAAAGACTAATTCAAAGAGCAAGGCAATTTATAATGGAAACCAGATGATATTTAGTATTCCAGACAATGTTATGAGCACCGAGATGACACTGGCATTTAAAAAATTAAGCCAAAAAACAAGATATAAATTATCGGGAGCTATGCTTGATTCAGAGGACAAAACAATTTTATTTGATGGAACCCTTTATGGAGTTAGCTTTCCAATAAAAGGCGAACTTTCATACAAGCTTTTTGAAGGAAGCGTAGTAGCTGAGATTAAAAATATAATTATTGCAAAAACAGTTATGCTAAATGAAAAAAACTCAGAAAAACTTATGAAATGGCTGTTTTCAGACAGTTATCCAATAATTTTTGATGGAAAAAATTTTTTTGAAAATGAAATGCTGTTAATTAAAGATATGAAATGGAAGGATTCCTTGTTTGAGGTTACAATTGAACTCAAAGAAGGCTTACTGCTTCAAGAGCTTAAAGAAATTCAAAAAAATATCAATCAAATAATACTTGAGCAATTTAAGGAAAAAGGGAATGAAAAAGAAAAGCTGGCAGTTAGCCTTGTTGAAAAAGAGCAGCTTCAAGATGAAGATAAAGAAATGCTTTATAAGGAAGTTTTTATGGGAGGAGATATTGTAGCGGGAATTTTGACTATATGTAATCAAGAGCATGCCACAAAGGTATTTGCAAAATATAAAAATTCATTATTTCCAATTGAAGAAGCTAAGATAAAGGAGAAAAGAGAAGTAATTATTTATGAAGGTCTTGCAAAATACAGGAATCTACTTGAGGATGCACTTAACAATAAGTATTTTTCAGGTGATAAGCCATATATCAATAAAAACAAGGTGTTTTCGGTTGAAAAAAAAGAATATCCTACTCCTCAAATTCTGAATTCGAAATTCAACCTGCAAATTCCAAAAGATATTAGTGACAGAATGAACTTTTATTATGAAAAGAATAGCAAAAGCATACTATTAACTTATAAGCTTGATGAGCAAAGCATTATGGTTATGGATAAAAAAACATACAAAACGCTTGGCAAAGGTGCATTGGAAAACGATGCAGGGATTAAAGATACAGGAAGAGTATCAGTGGTTAAGGATAAAGAGCTGTGGGATGGAATTTACAAGCAGATTCAACTATATTACCAAGAAGAAGCACCCTTTATCCGATATATGAAAGCAGATGATAAGTATGCTTTTGTAATAGCTTCACCGTCAGGTGCATATCAAAGCTTTAATGCATTTGCTATGATAAAGGAAGAAAATGTCTGGAAGCTTTTAAAGGACAGTATCAATAATATTAAAGAGCTTAATGAAGAATTTCCGGAGTTTAATTTGGAAACAGCTACTATAGAGATTGAAACTGTAAAAATATTTCAGCTAGAGGAAGATATGCTTCAAGTAATGATTGAGGATATGATAAATAAAAAGATTGCTACAAATATTACGGTTAACGATATTGTCTTTTGCTCCTATGGAAATGATTATATTTCGATAAAAGTCTCTGATGGAAAGGAATATGTGTATAAAGTATTTAGAATGTATTTGCATACTATATATCCAAAAGATCAGGCAATTAAAAGCTGGACTGATTTACCTGAGATAATAACACTTCAGGAAAAACCTGTTCCATAATAAAACAAATTAATCAGACATAATGACGTATATTGGAGGATGTTATGAAGGTAATTCAAGAATTTATTGATGAAACGAAACAGGATTTTATTTTAGGATTAAAGGAATATGGAATTAAGTTGTTAATTTTTCTTGTTATTGTAGTTATAGGTTTTAAACTAATAGATGTGGTAGTTGGAATGATTAAGAAAGCAATTAAAAAAACGAAAATGGATGTTTCGCTTGCTAAATTCATTATATCCTTTTCAAAAATGGCTTTAAAGATATCCTTGATATTATTAGGTTTAAATGGACTGGTTGGAGATTTGACGCCTTTGCTTGCAATTGGAGCTGCTGCCGGGGTTGGAATTGGTATGGCATTGCAGGGAAGCCTTGCAAATTTTATGGGAGGGGTTCTGATTTTATCCGTAAGACCTTTTTCAGTAGGAGATTATATTAGCGAAAAGGCTTTTGGAAACGAAGGGACCGTTGAAAGCATACAAGTTTTATATACAACACTTTTGACTAAGGATAATAAAACGGTGATTATTCCAAATGGACAACTTGCAAACAGCAGTGTAATTAATTTTTCCAAGCAGCAGCTAAGGAGAATTGATTTGATTTTCAATGTTGATTATGAGGCGGAAATTGAGATAGTAAAAAACATACTCAGGCAGGTAGCTAACAGCCATTCGGATATAGTAAAAAAAGAAGAAATTTTTGCGGGAGTATCAGATTACAAGGACAGCGGTGTGGATTATATTTTGTGGGCTTGGTGTAATTCCACAGAATATGTAAGAGTTAGATATGAATTGATTGAGCAGGTCAAGAAAAAATTTGATCTTGAGAATATTTCTATTCCATATCCAAGAATGGATGTTCATCTTGCAAATAATGAGCTATTTCATAAGGCAGGTGTTGAAGTACATTCTGATAGTAAAAAATAATAATTTGAGTATAGGGAGGGTTTACTATGAAAAAAAGGATTGGCTTATTGACTAGCGGTGGAGATTGTCCAGGATTAAATGCTGCAATTAGGGGGGTAGCAAAGGCATCCTATGGAATGTTTGATTGTGAATTGGTTGGGATAGAGGATGGTTTTAAGGGATTGATTAACGGGCAATACAAAGAAATGACAGAAAGGGATTTTTCAGGGATATTAACTAGGGGAGGAACAATATTAGGAACCTCAAGAACTCCATTCAAGCAAATGCGATTAATTGAAGAGGATGGAGTGGATAAGGTAAAGAATATGGTTGAAACCTACCAAAAGCTTAATTTGGACTGTTTAATTACCTTGGGAGGAAATGGAACACATAAAAATGCAAATCTTTTAAAGCAGGAAGGTCTTAATATAATTGCACTACCTAAAACAATAGATAACGATATATGGGGTACGGACGTGACCTTTGGATTTCACAGCGCAGTGGATATTGCAACTGAAGCAATTGACAGGGTGCATACTACGGCAGATTCACATGACAGAGTTATGCTTGTAGAGCTTATGGGACACAAGGTGGGATGGCTTACCTTATACGCCGGTATAGCAGGAGGAGCAGATGTTATTTTAATTCCTGAGATTCCATATAATGAAGAAATTATTATTGAAGCCTTGGAAAACAGAAGAAAATCAGGGAAAAATTTCTCGATTTTGGCAGTGGCAGAAGGTGCCTTGAGTGAGAATGAAGCTAAAATGAGTAAAAAAGATCTTAAGAGATTTAGAGAGCTGTCGCCTAATTACACAGTATCTTATAAGCTGGCTAATTTTATTACTGGAAAAACTGGTTTTGAAACTAGGGTAACTGTCCCAGGACATCAGCAAAGAGGAGGGTCACCATCTCCGTATGATAGACTATTAGCAACTACAATTGGAGCCTACGCAGCAGAGATGATTGCAGAGGGAGAGTATGGGTACACAGTTTCGATGGTTAATAATAAGCCACTTGCAAGACCATTAGAGGAGGTTGCAGGAAAAACCAGAGCGGTTGATCCTGAGGACGAATTAATAGAAATTGCAAAAAGAATTGGTGTCAGCTTCGGCAATTAATACATAATATAAAAATAATTAAATTAAATAGTATATTTAAGGATATTGTGATAATTAAGAATAGTATTATAATAAAAAAGGACCTTGAAATAGTTTTTCAGGGTCCTTTTTAGGTGCTATCAGTTCTGAAGTATAATTAAGACAGAAAGGAGCTGAATAACGCACGTAGTAGGACTTGAACCTACAACAATCCGGTTCGAAGCCGGATGCTCTATCCAATTGAGCTATACGTGCAAAAAAGTTATTTGTATTTTTGCAGGCGAATATCTTCGCCTATTAGCTGAATAGGAACAAAATCTCCCAAAATCCGAGAAACAATTCTTTCAGAATAGTATTTTGAAAGACCTGAGGGTTGAAGATTAGTTGATATAACAGTAGATTTTCTAGCTAAAATTCTTGTGTTCAAGCAGGAAAATAGCTCGGAGCTGGTGAAGGAATTAATTATTTCAGAACCTAAATCATCTATAATCAGAAGATCGCATGTATACAAATCATCAATATCCTCGTAAATAATTTCAGCAGAATCATTTTTAAATCTATAATTTTCAAGTAGCTTAAAAAAATTAAAGGCAGATAAATATATTACGGAGTGGGAAGAATCTAACAACGCTTTTGCAATACAATTGCATAGAAAGGTTTTTCCCAAGCCGGTCTGTCCAAAAAGAATCAGGTTTGAAAATTCCGAGTCAAAGCTTTCTACAAATCTTAAGCATCGGTTATAAGCACCTCTCGCGTTTTCGCGTGGTGAAAAACCAAGCTTTTCAAGCTTTTCATCAGAATAAAGATCAAGCGAAAAAGTAGAAAAATTTTCTTTTTGCAATAAAGCTTCTATATTGGACTGTTCATAGGCAATTGTTATCAGCTCCTGTTTAAGACAGGTGCATTTTTTATCTCCAATATATCCAGTGTCCTTACATAGTGGACAATTATAAATGGGCTCTAGATAATCAGAAGGATAACCATTTTTTGCTAACAATGCAACTCTCTTGCTTTTTAAAGAAGCAAGTGATTTCTCAAGCTTAGAAAGATAATTGGATTTGTTTTCAGGGTCGCTGACAATTGCTTTAGCTGTTTCAAGACCTACGTTAATTATTTCCTGATTTATATTTTTCATAGCAGGAATTTTATTAGAAATTTCTTCCTGGCGAGAGCGCTGTACATCAGAATTTTTTGTTCTCAGGGAATCATATTTTTTTAATATTTCTTTATATTGTGACTGGGAGAGTGCCATTATTTATAGCCTCCTTCTGTGTTTTCTTTTAAAAGCATTTGCATAGCCTTTTTTTCAATTGAATCATAATCATATTCGCGTTGCTCAAAATTAATAAATTTATTATTACTTGGCTCTTTTTTAATACCTGCTTTTGAAGAGCTTTTTTGTGATTCATGTTCTTTATCTAATAACTCAATATCTTTTAAGGTATGGACATTAGCTTTTTTCCAGTGAGAGAGAATTTTGTCAGCGTATTGGAAGGAAGCGCTTGGAGCCTGCATCATTGTACGATTGCAGGCTTCTAAAATTATAGAAAGATCAAAGGCATAATCCTTGAGCCACTTGTCCATAAATTTGATTTCAAAGGCTACAGGGTTTTTGTCGCCCAAGCCTAAAGCCTTTTTGATAGAAAAATAACTTTTATTAAAGACTTCGGTTTGTTGCTTGGCTTTTTCTAAAGAGTCAATGCCAAGGTCTGCCCATTCAAGAGCAACTTTTTCAATATAGCGCATATTTCTATGATTATTTGAAGCACAATATTCTATCAGCCATTCTATGACTTCAAAGGGAAGCCCAAGCCAGTCATGAAAGCTAATTAAGGTTGAAAGATCATTCTGATTAAGAATCTTTCCTAGATATTTTCCGGTAATATATATTAAGTCCTTATATAAAGGCTTTTCGTCAGTCATTGAAGCAATTTCTTCATTAGAATATGAAGGCTTTTTGTCAGGAAGAGGGTCAGGCTTCATAGACATTGAGCTTTCAAAAGACAAAGAATTACCTTCAACAGACAGAGAATTACTTTCAACAGGCATTGGAGTAAGAAGGCTAATAGAACTTATAATGCTGTTTGCGGTGGATACTTCTAATAATCCGTTCTGTTCCCAATATTTAAATGCTCTTTTGACATCTGATATAGTAAGGTTTAAAGAATCGGCTATTTCATCAGTAGAGATATTCTCCTTAAAATTACAGGAATATTTTAAGAGCAAAATATAAACCTTTACAAAATCTCCGTTAGAGCTAGTCATGTAGCTGTCAATAAACCAATTTGGAATCAAGGTATACTGGGTATTCAATTGTGAATGGAATACAATACTTTTCATTTTGATACCTCGTTTATTAGGATAATAGCAATGTTTCATAATGGATTATACCATAAAAGCACATAAAAGTATGCACAAGATTTCTTCAATGAGAAGAACTTGTGCACAGGTTTTCCACATATTTTGAGTTATGTAAACTTAGTTATCTACAATATAAAATGCGAACATATGTTAATAAGTATGTGGATATTGTGGAGAACTAACCTTTTATGAGGTCTTCTCCAATAAGATTAATGTTTCCGGCACCCATAGTTATCAACATGTCCTTTGGGCATAAGTTCTGTAAAAGGTAATACTCTATTTCGTCAAAGGAGGAAATATATCTACAGTTTAAACAATTTTTTTTCATAATATTTACTAAGTCGTTTGCATGAATGTCGCCAGGGTCTTTTTCTCTAGCTGCATATATATCGGTGACAATTACTTGGTCTGCAAGTGAAAGGGCAGCTGCAAAATCCTCTAAAAAGGCTTTAGTTCTCGAGTAAGTATGGGGTTGAAAAACAACCCATAGCTTATTATAGTCAAACTTTTTAGCGGCCTCAATAGTTGCCTTAATCTCTGTTGGATGATGTGCATAGTCATCATAAAGCTTAATGTCATGCAAAGAGCCTTTATATTCAAAGCGTCTTCGCGGAGAGGCAAAATCTGAAAGGGCAGCAACTGCAGTTTCCTCATCAATTCCAACGCAAATGGAGGCTGCTATTGCTGCAATACTATTATATATGTTATGCATGCCAGTTGCATTGTTATTTACCTTTTTGAAAAAAGAACCCTTGTAGTAAAGATCAAAAACGCCGTGCCCGTTGGAATCAAAAACAATGTTTTGAGGATACCAATTGGAGTATTCGGGATTGCTTCCGTAAGTAATGATGGTGCAGCTTTTATCTTTTACAAGCTCTTTATAATCCTTAATATCAGAATTGATAACTATAAAGCCTGAATCAGGGACATTGGAAAGATATGTTGAAAATGACTGCTTAATTTCCTCTAAGTCCTTGAAAAAATCCAGGTGGTCTTCCTCAACATTCAGCACAATTGCAACGGTTGGATGAAATTTCAAAAAACTATTAGCATATTCACAGGCTTCAGTAATAAAATATTCAGAGCCTCCAATCTTTATGTTACCGGAAATAATATCTAAAATACCGCCAACTGTAATTGTGGGGTCTTTTTTTGCTTCAATAAAAATATTAGAAAGCATTGAGGTGGTGGTTGTTTTACCGTGAGTACCAGATACTCCGATTGAACAGCTGTAATTGGACATAATTTGTCCGAGAAGTTCAGCGCGGTCCATAACAGGAATATCATTGTCTTTTGCATAAACTAATTCTGAATTGTCAACTGCTATTGCAGCAGTATAGACAACCAAATCAGTATTTAAGGGAATGTTTGATGATCTGTGTCCGATAAAAACATTTACGCCTAAAGTCTTAAGATGCGTTGTCATATCACTATTATTCATATCTGAGCCTGAAACTGTAAAGCTGTTTTCAATCAGTATCTCGGCGAGTCCGCTCATACTGATACCGCCAATTCCAATAAAATGAACATTTATCGGATTGCTAAAGTCAATTTTATACATAAAAGAGCTCCTTTTTCGGGTAAGTAAGTACAATAAAAATAAAATTACATTACTTATTATACCACTATATATTGATATGAAAAGAGTTAAGCAAAAAGTCGAACATTTTTTCAATAAACACTTAAAATATTCTAAGAAATAATGTATAATGAATGTAAATATCAATTATTATAGCGATAAAAGGTGAAAATTGTGAACAATAAGATTAGAAAAGCTGAAAGACTAGCCTTTATAACAAAAGCGCTTGTGGAAAACACATCAAAAATATATACATTAAATTATTTTTCAGAGCAGCTGGATTCAGCAAAATCCACCTTGAGTGAGGATGTTGACTTGATTTCAAAGCTTTTTAAAGCTATGGAGCTTGGTGAAATCAGATCTATTTCTGGTGCAAATGGAGGAATACAATATGTTCCCGTGCTATCAAGAGAACAGATTGAAAAAGAGCAGCTAAGCTTATGCAAAGAATTAATGGACCCAAAAAGAATTATCACTGGCGGATATCTTTATATGAATGATATTTTTTATAATCCGGAAGCCTTAAAAAAAATAGCAAAAATTTTAGCTACACATTTTGTTGATTGCGAAATCGATTATGTAGCAACTATTGAAACAAAGGGAATTCCTTTAGCAACAGTACTTGCGGAGCTTATGAATAAGCCGATAATTGTAGTTAGAAAATCGGCGAGGCTAACCGAGGGACCTACCATTCAGATGAATTATCTTGCAGGCTCTACAAAAACAATTAAAACAATGGCACTTCCGATACGAGCGTTAGAGAGAGGCAGCAGAGTATTGTTTGTAGATGATTTTATGAAGGCGGGAGGAACAGCTAAAGGAGTAATTGATTTGCTGAAGGAGTATCAGGTAACGGTAGCTGGTGTAGGTGTAGTTATGTCTACTAAGGAGCCGGTAAAAAAACTGGTAGAGGATTATTATTCGATAATTGAGCTTGAAGATATTGATGAAGAAACGGGTGAGATAAAGATATACCCGAAAAAAGCAAACAATTAAAAATGTAGAGACGGGAGGAATATTTGTGCAAAAAAAAGAGACAATTGCAATGCTCTTAGCGGGAGGGCAGGGCAGCAGACTAGGTATACTTACAAAGCATATAGCAAAGCCAGCGGTTGTATTTGGAGGGAAATACAGAATAATAGATTTTCCTTTAAGCAACTGTATTAACTCTGGAATAGACACGGTCGGAGTATTAACTCAATACCAGCCCCTGTTATTGAACAGACATATTGGAATCGGAATTCCATGGGATTTAGATAGAGGCTATGGGGGCGTTACAATTTTACCGCCCTATATTAGTGATGAATCGGGTGGTTGGTATACAGGAACGGCAAATGCAGTATTTCAAAATATGCCGTATATGGAATATTATAATCCTGAGTATGTACTAATATTATCAGGCGATCATATTTACAAAATGGATTATGAAATGATGCTTAATAACCACAAAAAAAACAATGCGGATGTTACTATAGCAGTTCTTAAGGTTCCTATTGAAGAAGCTAACCGCTTTGGAATAATGAACACTGATGAGAATTTGCAGATTATTGAGTTTGAAGAAAAACCTGATGAGCCAAAAAGTGATCTGGCTTCAATGGGTATATATATATTTAGATGGGATGTTTTAAAACAGGCATTAATTGAAAATGAAAAACACCATGAAAATAGTGATTTTGGAAAGCATGTTATTCCTTATCTTCTAAACAAAGGGAATAGACTTTTTGCTTATGAATTTGAAGGCTTTTGGAAAGATGTCGGAACACTAGAGGCTTATTGGCAGGCTAATATGGAATTAATCAATATTGTTCCTGAATTTAATCTCTATGAGCCCTATTGGAAAATTTATACAAACAACGCAATACAGCCTCCACAATATCTGGGAGAAGAAGCAAATCTTGACACCTGTATTCTAGGTGATGGAACTGAGGTATACGGAGAGGTATATAATTCGGTTATTGGCTCCAATGTTTTTATAGGTAAGGGAGCGGTTATTAGAAATTCAATAATAATGGGAGATACTGTTATTATGGATAATGTTCAGATAGACAGATGTATTATAGCAGAGGGATGTTCAATCGGAAATAATGTAAAGCTTGGCTATGGTGATTTTGCAGAAAATCAAGAACAGCCTAATATATATGAAACAGGACTGACGGTAGTTGGCGAAAAAACTTCAATACCTCAAGATATTGTAATAGGCAAAAACTGTGCCTTATATGGAAAGCTTACAGCAGAAAGCTTTGAGGATGGCCAGCTCGCAAGCGGCTGTAATATTATTATTGAGGAGGCAGGAGAATGAGAGCATTAGGAATAATATTAGCAGGCGGGAAAAATGAAAGACTGAAAGAGCTTACATATCAAAGAGCACTAGCGGCAATGCCTATTGCAGGAAGCTATAGAGCTGTAGATTTTTCGCTTAGCAACATGACAAATTCAGGTATCAGCAAGGTGGCAGTGGTTACTCAATATAATTCCAGGCCATTAGTTGAACATCTAAGCTCCTCTAAATGGTGGGATTTTGGAAGAAAGCATGGAGGACTTTTTGTATTCACGCCATATATAACTCATGATAATAGTATGTGGTACAGAGGCACAGCAGATGCAATTTATCAAAATCTTGAGTATTTAAAAAACAGCCATGAGCCCTATGCGATTATTGCTTCTGGAGACGGAATATGCAAGATAGATTACAATCAGGTATTAAGCTATCATGTCGATAAAAGGGCAGATATAACTATAATATGTAAAAGAGTGGAAAACGAAGATCTGAGCAGATTTGGAGTTGTACAGATTGACGAGGAAAATCGCATTACCGACCTAGAGGAAAAACCGATTTCTCCTATGGGTAATCTTGTATCAACAGGTATTTATGTGATAAGAAGGAGACTGCTTATCGAGCTGCTTGAAGAAATTATAAAAGAAGAAAGATATGATCTGGTAACAGATGTTATTATCAGATATAGGAAGCAGAAGAAGATATATGCATATATTCATGAGGGCTATTGGAAAAGCATTGCTAGTATGGAGGGTTATTATAAAGCTAATGTTGATTTTTTGGACAGGGAGCTTAGAGATTATTTTTTTAGAGCTGAGCCAACCATAATGTCAAAGGTTGAAGACGAGCCCCCGGCAAAGTTCAATTACGGTGCTAAAGTCAAAAACAGTCTTTCAGCAAGCGGGTGTATTATTAATGGTGAAGTTGAAAGCTCTGTCTTATTTAGAAAGGTATTTATTGGAAGAAATACTATAATTAAAAACTCAATAATATTAAATAGCACCTATATCGGAGACAATTGTGTAATAGAAAACTGTATAATTGACAGCCGTTCCAATATTCAAAGCGGAGCTGTTTTTAAGGGAGAAAAGGATGATATTCAGGTGATTGTAAATAGGGATCCCTTCTTCTAAAGGGTGTAATATTATGCAATTATCAAAAAAATGTTTTAGTAACAAATAACCATTGATAAAAGATTCCAATTATACTATAATTAAATTGGAATCTAATAATATTTCGATAATTTAACTGATCAAGATGGTTTAGGCGCTATTTTTGACTGCCTGCAACATCATGTTACTGAAAGGGGATAGCTTATGGAGATTACGGATGTAAGAGTAAGAAAGGTTGCAAAAGAAGGAAAAATGAAGGCTGTTGTATCAGTTACCTTTGAAAATGAATTTGTTGTTCACGACATTAAGATTATTGAAGGAGAAAAGGGCTTATTTATTGCAATGCCTAGCAGAAAAGCTCTTGATGGAGAATTTAGGGATATAGCTCATCCGATTAATTCCGAAACAAGAGACAGAATTCAAAAATCTATTTTAGAAAAATATCAAGCGATAATGTTAACAGAAGGGACACCCGAAGAAGCTATTATTGCAGAAGACGAAGATTAAATGTTAAGGCACTTCTATGCAGAAGTGCCTTTTTGTTTTTATAGTAAAGCTAGCTTGCTTGAAAAGCTGAAGCCTTCTAATCAAAGATTAAGGATTTGGAAGGAGTCGGCAAGCTTAAGTAAAATCAATTCTCAAATGCTCATGCAAAAAATTATCTAGAACTAGTATGTAAGGAAGTATAATTGAGAATATAGATTTAAAAGTGTTAATATTGTTGAAAAATAATTGAATATTTATGAAGATTTTTGGCATGTTTTTATGGATTTTTACATTGATTAAAAATTGCAAGTGGTGTAAAATGGTTAGGGCAGAAACGGCAGTATAAGGAGGATTTGTAAGATGAGCAAGCTTAAGGCGGTAATTTTGGCGGCGGGCGCTGGAACCAGAATGGTTTCTGACACGCCTAAAGTATTACATAAAGTTTTAGATAGAAGTATGCTGGCGTATGTGATTGAAGCAGCAATGGAAGCTGGAGCAGAAGATATTTGTGTTGTAGTAGGGCATAAGGCAGATGTTGTAATGGAAAATACCAATTATAAGGTTACTTACGTTGAACAAAGAGAACAGCTTGGAACAGGGCATGCTGTAATGCAGGCAGAGGAATTCATTGGAGAAGAGGGAAATATATTAATTCTTTTTGGGGATACTCCTCTGATTAAAGGAACGACCTTAAAAACGATGGTTGATTATCATAAAAAGAGCAATAATTCAGCTACAGTATTGTCAACAAAGCTTGAGGATCCTACAGGATACGGAAGGATTATCAGAAATGAAAATAACACTTTTGTTAAGAGTGTTGAGCATAAGGATGCAACTGACAAGGAAAGAAGCGTTAATGAAATTAATTCGGGAATGTACTGTTTTGAAGCTGCAACCTTAAAGAAAGCATTAAAAACTATAACGCCTCATAATGCTCAGGGAGAATACTATTTACCTGATGCAGTTTTATATATATTAGAAAATCAGCTCAAGGCTGATGCTCTTGTAATTGACGACTACGAGGAAATATTAGGTGTTAATTCAAGAATTCAATTGGCAGAAGCCACTAAAATTATGCAAAAAAGAATTAATGAAAAGCACATGAATAATGGAGTGACGATGATTAATCCTGACCAGGTTTATATTGGGAAGGACGCTTTGATAGGAAAAGACACTGTGATTTATCCGAATACTTTTTTAGAGGGCACTACAGAAATTGGTGAGCATTGTGCAGTTGGACCAAATACGAGAATTTATTTTTCAAAGGTAGGAACACATACAAAGATTGAACAGTCAACAGTGTTAAGAAGTAAGATTGGAGATAGGACTAATGTCGGACCATATGCGTATATTAGACCTGATAGTGATATCGGAGACGAGGTTAAAATTGGTGATTTTGTTGAAATTAAAAATGCAAGCATAGGAAACAACACTAAGGTATCTCACTTAACTTATATTGGAGATGCGGACGTTGGAGAATATGTTAATTTTGGCTGTGGAACAGTAGTTGTTAACTATGATGGTGTTAGTAAGCATAGAACAACAATAAAGGACCATGCTTTTATCGGATGCAATACAAACCTTATTTCTCCAGTTAAGGTAGAAGAAAAGGCTTATACTGCAGCTGGGTCAACGATTACATTGGATGTTCCTCCGTACAGCTTGGGAATTGCAAGAGCAAGACAGGTAATAATTGAAAACTGGGTAAAAAGAAGAAGGTAGAACATTATAAGCGCAAGCTTATTGAATAGATTATTAGGAGGACAAATTAATGACAAGTACTATTAGAAGCACTGAGGGAATTAAAATTTTTGCAGGAAACTCGAACAAGCCTTTGGCTGAAAAAATTGCAAAAAATTTAGGCATGGACCTTTCTATCTCTAGTGCGGGAAATTTTAGCGACGGGGAAACCTTTGTAAAGATTGATGAAATGGTTAGAGGGATTGACTGCTTTATTATCCAGCCTACATCTCAGCCAGGAAATGAAAATCTTATGGAGCTGTTAATTACTATCGACGCATTAAGAAGGGCATCAGCAGGAAGAATTACTGCGGTTATTCCTTATTATGGATATGCAAGACAGGATAGAAAAGCAAGAGCAAGAGATCCGATTAGTGCAAGAATGGTTGCTGATATTATTCAAACAGCTGGAGCTGACAGAATTCTGACTATGGATTTACATTGTTCACAAATAGAAGGGTTTTTCACAATCCCAGTAGACCACATGAGAGGAACACCGTTGCTTGTAAAATATTACTTGGATAAATTTGCCGATAAAAAAGAAGATATTGCTGTAGTTGCACCAGATGTAGGAAGTGTTAAAAGGACCAGAAGCTTTGCTGAAAAAATTGATGTTCCAATGGCTATTATTGACAAAAGAAGAGCAGAAGCAAATGTTAGCGAGGTTATGAATATAATAGGAAATGTTGAAGGTAAAAAGGTAATTTTAGTTGATGATATGATTGATACAGCTGGAACAATCTGTAATGCAGCACATGCTTTACAGGAACAAGGCGCTACAGAGGTGTATGCATGTTGTACACATCCTGTTTTGTCGGGACCGGCAATTGACAGAATTGAAAAATCTCCAATTACAGAGCTTTTAGTACTAGATACAATTGCTTTGCCAGATGAAAAGAAGATAAGTAAAATAAAACAACTATCTACAGCTGAGATTTTTGCAGAGGCAATTCATAGAATACATTATAATGATTCGGTATCAAAGCTGTTTAATTAATAAACTTAGGACTCTTCAAAAAAGAAGAGTCCTTTAATAGTTTGAGCTTTAAATGCAGATTGACAAATCAGCTTTAGCTTGAGGCTTAAAATAGCTTTGTTAAAGAGGTTGCGATAACAAGGGCGATGTATTAAAATTAAGATATATGGAAGATATAAAGATTATAAATAGTATAAGTATTATAAAGATTATAAGTGCTATAAGGGTATTAGAATAACAAAAGAAAGCAAAAATAAAAGGAAAGCAAGAAAACATAAATTAATGAGAATAAAGAAAAAGACCGAATAAGACCGAATAAGACAGACGAATAATATAATATCAAATAATATAAACACAGAATAAGACAAATTAATTACAAGGCAAAAAGGTGAATAAGATGTATATTGTAGTAGGACTTGGAAACCCTGGAGCACAATATGAAAAAACAAGACATAATATTGGGTTTGAGGTTATAGAAAGATTTGCTGAAGACAATAAGATAAGAGTTGAACAAAAAAAACATAGAGCATTAATTGGTCAAGGCAGCTATGAGGGGGAAAAGGTACTGCTTGTAATGCCGCAAACCTATATGAACTTAAGCGGAGAGGCACTGTCACAGGTTTTAGCTTTTTATAAAGAGGATAATAGCAAAGTGATCGTGGTTTATGATGATATAAGTCTTGGTGTTGGAGAAATGAGAATTCGCAAAAAGGGTAGTGCTGGAGGACATAATGGAATTAAAAATATTATTCAGCACCTTGGAAGCGATGAATTTATAAGAATAAAGGTTGGAGTAGGCGAAAAGCCTGCAGGATGGGATTTGGCAAGATATGTATTGAGCAGATTTGAAAAAGATGAAACTGAGGAAATGGCTAAATCAGTTGATAGAGCAGCAAAAGCACTTGAAATGATTATTAAAGATGGAGCAGACAAAGCCATGAATAATTTTAATTAGCAGAAAGAGCAGACAAAACCATGAATAATTTTAATTAGCAGAAAGAGCAGACAAAGCCATAAATAATTTTAATTAACAGATAGGACATTTAACTTTTGATATTTTATTTGGTTTTTGACAAGTAGGTTTTGTAAAAGCATTAAGGTGCTTTCTAAATCTTACCTATACTAATAAACAGCGTCAAACAAAGGATGGTGTTATAAATGGGAAAATCGGACAAAGACAATAAAACAGAAAAAGAACAAGAATTAGATAATGAAAATCAAACTATAGAAGCAAATCAAAAAACACAAGTAAATCAAGCAAAAGAAGCAAATCAAACAGATACTAGAGATAATAATGCAGAAAAAGCTACAGAGGGTGCAAATATTCGAGCAAAAAAAACAAGGCAATCACAGGTAGGCTCGACACTAATTATTATCGGACTTATTATTTTGATAATTCCAATAGCGGGTAAAATTATTACTCAAAACAGACGTGACAAGATGCTTGAGGATTTTTATCTTGCAGTTGAAAATGAGTCAGTAGCTGAGGATGAACAGAATATACAGCTGGACGAGGTGCTTGAGTGGGGCGTAGACCAAGAAAATCAAGAAGAAATAATTCAAAACTCAACACAGGCGCAGCAACAAATACAAGAACAGCCAATACAGACAGTAATTAAAAAAATGCCAAAGGTAATAGGTATAATAAGCATACCTTCTATTAATGTAAGGCTTCCAATCGGAGAAGGAGTTGATATGGACACGCTAAAATTTACGGTGGGACATATGAGCAACACAGCAGCATTAGGCTCGGTTGGAAATTCAGTTTTAGCAGGTCATAGAAGCTATACCTTTGGAAGCTTTTTTAACCGACTAGACCAGGTAAAAATAGGGGACAAAATTACAATTGAAAAAAGTGATGGAACTGAGATTGTATATACAGTATACAAGACACATCTTGTAAAGCCAGAGGATACTTCGGTTCTTAACACAACAAAAAAGGACAAAGTATTAACCTTAATAACCTGCCATCCAGTGGTTAATCCGGATAGCAGATTAATAGTTCATGCCATTGTAAAATAGAGAAGACTGTTTAATGGGCTAAATTATTGCTTTGAATATTAAAAAATATATTTATTTACGGAGGAATATTACAAAAAAGTTACAATATAAAAAGATTATTGCATTAGCTGGCAGGCTATGATAAAATGATAGTAAGAAGAAAACTGCATATTAATTGGATGATACTTTCAACGATAATAGCAAACCAATCGAAAGGTTGGGACGCAAAGCTACAGGGCCTTATTATATATGGCAGCCTAGCCACCGAAAGGGAGTTTTTTATTTTGAAAAACTTTCGATTGCTACCGATAAATGGCAAACCAGTTGAAAAGCTGGGACGCAAAACCAAGGGCCTTTCACATAAGTGAATGGCAGCCGGTTACCGAAGGAGTGATTGTAATGAAAAAAAGATTTTTAGGACTATTATTAACATTAACAATTATATTTTCCATATTTACTCCAGAAATGTTTGCGATGAGCAATTCGACATATGCAATTGATTTCACTAGCAGCAATATGGGAGTAGTAAAGGTACTTACTTATTCAGCAACAACTGCAAAGCTTAAGGTTGCTGTAGAAAATGGAACGCAGAAATATATATATGATATGCCAGCAAGAGGAAGCTATGTAAATTATCCATTGCAGCTTGGGAATGGACAATATACGGTAAAGATATATGAAAATACTACTGGAAATAAATATAAAACAGTTTATACAGGAACTGAGAATGTATATATTTCCACTCCAAACAGTGTGTATCTTGCATCTACCCAGCAAGTTAATTGGAATAATGAAAATCAGGCAATAATACTAGCTAAAAAGCTTTTAAATGATGAGCTTTATTTAAAAATAGTCAGAACAAAAAACAATCAGGCAAAGCTTACAGATAATGAAAAAATAAAAGTTATATATAATTATGTTGTAAAAAATATGAGCTATGATTACCAGAAGATATCAACATTAACATCGGATTATGTACCTAGTATTGATGCTGTATTGCAGGCTAAAAAAGGTATTTGCTTTGATTATTCAGCATTATTAGCCTCCATGTTAAGAAGTCAGGGAATTCCTGCTAAGCTAGTTAAAGGATATTCTACAACTACTGATGTATATCATGCTTGGAATGAAATATATTTGTCAGCAGAAGGAAGATGGATAATTGTTGATACAACATATGATGCTTATATGTACCGAGCAAAAAGCCCATATTCAATGGAAAAATCAGTTGCTCAATATACAAAACAATTGGAATTTTAGACTGTTACAGTGTTAAAATTGTTATATGAGTTTAAGTTTATAAAGGTTTAAGCAATTTTTAATCAGGCCCCTAGCTCTTTGGCATTCCTCAAGTGTCAGGGAGCTTTTTTTTAGCTAAACTTAAGTCAAAAGCGAATAGCCTTTGATATTTTAGAACAACCGTGAGAATTGGTGTATGGAAAGAAAGCGACAGATAGGTTATAATACAAATAGAAAATTTATTAAGCTGGAGAATACAAGATGAAAGAAATAATTAAGCCGTTACTAAAGCTTGAAGCCTATGAGGCGGCAGCTAATAAAATAAAATATAAGAATGAGGCTGTCTGTTTAGCAGGCTTATCCGATTCGTCTAAAGCACATGTTATTTGTGGCTTAGGAGAAGGTAAAAGCAAGCTTATTATTACATATAATGAAGTGAGAGCAAAGGAAATAGAAGAAGATATTAAGTTCTATGAAAAGGATGAGGTAATGCTTTATCCTGCAAAGGATCCTATTTTTTATTCTGCAGATGTTCACAGTGATGATATTGTAAGGGCAAGACTAGCTGTAATAAAGGGAATTCTTAAAGAAAAAAGAGTTACAGTGGTTGCTTCCTTTGAAGCCTTGCTAGATAGAATTGTTTCAAGAGAAGTATTTGCAGATAGCATAATTAAGCTCTCGACAGGAGATTCGATAGACATAGATATAACAGTTAATAAAATGGTTCTAATGGGCTATGAAAGAACAGAACAGGCAGAAAGCAGAGGCCAATTTTCAATAAGGGGCGGAATAGTCGATATTTTTCCTGTAGAGGATAATGAGCTTTATAGAATAGAGCTTTTTGGAGATGAGATAGACTCAATTAGAAGAGTAAACCCTGAAACTCAAAGATCAGTTGGAAATATGATGCAGGTTGAGATTTTCCCAGCAAGAGAAATTATTGTTTCAAGGGAAAGCATTTCAAAGGCTCAAAAGGCTATTTTAAAAGATGCAAGCACTCTGGAAAAACAGTTTAGCGATATTGGAAAGAAGACTGAAGCGGCAAGGATAAACCAGACAGCAATGGAGATACTTAATAAAGTTGAGCATCAGGGTAATTTTAACGGAATTGAGGGCTTTATAGGATACTACTATAAGGAAGCATTTTCGATTTTGGATTATTTTGACAATCCGCTGGTTATATTAGATGAGCCAGCAAGAATTGAGGAAAGATATAAAGCACTTGTATTTGAAGTGGAGGAAAGTCTTAAGGGAAGATATGAAACAGGATATCTGTTAAAAGGACAGCTGGAGCCAATCCACAAGCTAGAGGATTTAGCAAAAAAGCTTCAAGGCTTTAAGAGAATATATATAAGCACATTAATTACAAAGGTTCACTTTGTAAAATGGGAAGCGCAAATAGATTTTTTTGTAAAAACAATAAATCCGTATCACAATGATTTTGAAACGCTGAAGGCAGACCTGGGTTATTATATCAAGCAGGGATATAAAGTGGTATTGCTATGTGGTTCCTATACAAGAGCTGAGCGAATGGCAGGTCTTTTGTCAGAGCATAGTATTAATGCGGTTTTTGACAAGGGTCATAATTTGCAGCTTGAGGAAAAGAGAGTTTTGGTTAAATCGGGTTCCCTGCATAAGGGCTTTGAATTCCCACAGGCAAAGTTTGTTTTGCTGACAGAGACGGAAATAGTTGCTAATAAAAAGAAGAAAAAGAGAAAGAAATTCAAAGAGGGAAGAAAGCTTGACAGCTTTACCGAGCTTAAAAAAGGAGACTTTATTGTTCATGAAAATCATGGAATAGGGATATTCAGCGGAATAGAAAAGATTGAAATAGATGGGATAAGTAAGGACTTTATAAAAATTGCGTACAAGGATGGCGGAAACTTATATATTACTACAAACCAGTTAAATGCCATTCAAAAATATATTGGAGTTGAAGGCAAAAAGCCTAAGCTTAACAAGCTAGGAACGGCTGAGTGGAAAAAAACCAAGGCCAGAGTTAAGGCAGAGGTTGAAGAGCTTGCAAAGGACTTAATTGAGCTTTATGCAAAAAGAGAGGTAGGAAAAGGGTATATTTTTGGTAAGGATACGCTATGGCAAAGGGAGTTTGAGGAAATGTTTCCATACGAGGAAACAGCTGACCAGATTAATGCAATTGAAGATGCAAAAAAAGATATGGAAAGCAATAAAATTATGGACAGGCTAATTTGCGGAGATGTAGGCTATGGAAAAACCGAGGTAGCTATTAGAGCAGCTTTTAAAGCTGTGCAGGATGGGAAGCAAGTTGCATATCTTGTGCCTACTACAATTCTTGCCCAGCAGCATTACAATAATTTTATGCAGAGAATGAAGGACTTTCCGGTAAGGGTTGAAATGCTTTCAAGATTTAAAAGTCCTAAGGAACAAAAGAGTATAATTGAAGATTTGAGCAAAGGGCTTGTGGATATTGTAATTGGTACACACAGGCTGATTTCGAGTGATTTAAAATACAGAGACTTAGGACTTTTGGTAATTGACGAGGAACAGAGATTTGGGGTTGCGCACAAGGAAAAAATCAAGAAAATGAAAGAAAATGTGGACGTGCTTACGCTTACTGCAACACCTATTCCAAGGACCCTGCACATGAGTATGATTGGAATAAGAGATATAAGTATACTAGAGGAGCCTCCAGAGGAAAGACATCCTATACAGACCTATGTGCTTGAACACAATGAGCAGCTTATTAAGGATGCGATATATCGCGAATTAGCTAGAGATGGACAGGTATATTATGTTTATAATAGGGTGAAAAATATTGATGAGATTTCATCTAGATTAGCAAACCTTGTTCCAGAAGCTAGAATAGGATACGCACATGGACAAATGAGTGAAAGACAGCTTGAAAATATTATGGTAGATTTTATTAATGGAGATATTGACGTGCTTGTTTCTACTACTATTATTGAAACGGGACTGGACATACAAAATGTTAACACAATTATTATTCAGGATGCAGATAAAATGGGCCTTTCACAGCTTTATCAGCTAAGAGGAAGGGTAGGACGTTCAAACAGAGTGGCTTATGCTTATCTTATGTATAAAAAAGACAAGGTGCTTCAGGAGGTTGCGGAAAAAAGACTTCAGGCAATAAGAGAATTTACGGAATTTGGTTCAGGCTTTAAAATTGCCATGAGAGATTTGGAAATAAGAGGAGCGGGAAATCTTCTAGGTGAAAGACAGCATGGTCACCTGGATTCGGTTGGATATGATTTGTACTGCAAGCTTTTAGGAAAAGCCTTAAAGGATAGCGAAAATCAGATTGAAGATGAAAATGATGCACTTATTAATATTAATATTGATGCTTATATCCCGCAAAGTTATATAAAAGACGAGGTTAGGAAAATTGAAGCCTATAAAAAGATTGCAGCAATTTCTAATCAAGAGGACTATGAGGATGTTTTTGACGAACTGACTGACAGATATGGAGATGTTCCCACACCGGTTAGCAATTTACTGGAGGTATCCCTTATTAAAGCAATGGCAAATGAGCTAAATATAATATCTATTGAGCAGCAAAGCAGCAGAATAGTATTTGAAATAAGCCAAAATGCTAAACTAGACCCAGGTAAAATACCTGACTTAATTGAAAAATACAAAAAAACACTTAAATTCACTGTTAATGAAAAAATATGCTTTATATTATCTGTCAACAAGGATGAAAAAAAGAAGTTGCTCACACATATTAAGTGTTTGTTACAAAGTATAAAAAGTTTGAAGGATGAATAAAAGAAAAGTATAATGTAATTAGAGAAATTGCCAGCAGAGGGGGTCTTTGATTGGAGTGTTCTTATGAAAATTACGTTGAGCTACAATGTTTTAATTATATTAATTATAGGTATGCTGCTCCTAGTGGGTTGCAACGGCTTTGGCGTTAGGAAAACTAATAGCGCCTTGATTTCAGTTGGAGAAGAAAAGATTTCTTCGGCAGAAACGATGATATATCTTTTGCAGGCCAAGGAAGAATTTGAAAGAGTGGGAGGTCCAGATGTCTGGGAGATTCCAAAAGAGGATTTTACCGGAGGAAAAACTCCAGAGCAGGTCGCAAAAGAAAGAGCAATGGATAATCTTATAAGAGATAAGATTTTTGTGTCACAGGCAAAAAATCTTGGCTTGAGCTTGCAGGAGGACAAGATTAGTCAGGCAAAACAGCTCGCTAATGATTATTTCTCGAAGATCCCAGAAAATACAATTAAAAAGTATAATATTACAGCTGAAATAGTTGAAGAGGCTTTTTTGGATTTTAGTCTTGCGCAAGAGGTCTCAACCTCAATAAAGAATAATTATGAGCCTAAGCAAGCACAAATTGAAAAGAAAATGATGGAGGATTCTGATTATTCAAAGCTTAAGGGGCATGATCCAAAAGAAATATTAACTTATGTAAGATTTAAAAGAGTACTGATTTACACTACAGAGATAAATGCCAACAATGAAAGGGCTTCTCTTTCTGATGAAGAAATAGCTGAGGCTTCAAGACAGATTGAATTTGCACATAAAGAAGCTAAAAGCGGAAGAGATTTTGATAGCATTATTGATGAATTTTCTCAAGAACAGCAAGCAGGAGAGGTGCGTGGAGAATTCAACATATCTCAAGCCTTGCTAAGTAAGGAATTAGTAGATGCTTTTTCAAAGCTT
Organism: Clostridiales bacterium UBA4080; assembly: GCA_002381865.1. GTDB lineage: Bacteria > Bacillota > Clostridia > Lachnospirales > Vallitaleaceae > UBA4080. The sequence continues at coordinate 72,667 of DFYO01000054.1, forward strand.
AAAATCAATGAGATAAGTCCTATTGTTACTACAGAAAGCGGATTTCAGTTCTTTAAAATTATAGAGATAAAAATACCAACAGAACAGGAAATAAGCAACTACTCGGCGGAGTTTGAAAAGTGGGAAGAAACCTTAAGAAAAAATGCAGAAGAGAGTCTAAAGGAAAAAGCGGTGACAGAGATATATACGGAATGGAAAAAAGACTACGCGATTACGGTTGAAACTGAACAATGGGACAATATGAGTATTTTTAACGGACAAAATTAATAGGCAGGACAATTATGAAGAAAAAATTATTAGAAAAAGAAAAATATACCTTTGAAGATTTAAGAGAAATAATAGATATTTTAAGAGGCAAAGACGGATGCCCTTGGGATATGGTGCAGACACATGAATCCTTGAGAACGGCAACACTTGAGGAGGCTTATGAGGTTATTGATGCAATAGATAATTCGGACATGGAAAATCTCAAGGAGGAGCTTGGAGACTTGCTGCTTCATGTAGTTTTTCATAGCAAGATTGCATCAGAGGGAAAGGTTTTTACTGTGGACGAAGTAATCCATGGGATTGTAGAAAAGCTTATTCGAAGACATCCGCATGTATTTTGTGAGGCAACAGCTGACTCACCCCAGGAAGTTTCCATTCAGTGGGAGGATATAAAGAAAAAAGAAAAGCAATATGATAATTATAGCCAAAAGCTAGAAGCAGTTCCTAAGGCAATGCCAGCATTGCTAAGAAGCTATAAGGTTCAGAAGAAAGCAGCTCAGGCGGGCTTTGATTTTAAAAGCAAAGAAGATGCCTTTAAAAAGGTAAAGGAGGAGCTGGAAGAATTTGAAAGTGCCTTAAAGATAGGCGATAAGACCTATGTTGAAGAAGAATATGGCGATTTATTGTTCTCAATGGTTAATATTTCGCGATTTTTTGAAATAAATCCCGAAAATTCCTTGACAAATGCGACGGAAAAGTTTATAAATAGATTTAGGGGCATTGAACAAATGGCTCAAAATAAAGGGTTTAGTCTAGATGACTTGTCTATAGACGAAATGGATTTACTTTGGGAACAGTTCAAAAAAAGTAATAAGTAATAACCTGGTATCTACAAAGTAGCTGCTAAGGAATAACAAAATATTATTTAAGAGGAGGAGTTATTAAATGAACAAGGCTGAATTAATAACTGCGATGGCATCAAAAACTGAGTTAAGCAAAAAAGATGTGGAATTAGCACTAAAAGCATTTGTTGACGTAGTGACAGAAGAACTTAAAAATGGGGGAAAAATCCAACTAGTTGGATTTGGAACATTTGATACTTCTGAAAGAGCTGCTAGAGAGGGAAGAAATCCTCAAACTGGTGAAACTATGCAGATTGCTGCATCAAAAGCACCTAGATTTAAAGCTGGTAAAGCACTTAAGGATGTAATCAACGCACGTTAATATTAACACTTAAAAATCTACATCTAGAAATGGATGTAGATTTTTTTTGTTTTATTAGGAGAGATTATCAGAGGGCATTGGCACAATGAGAAAAATATGACAAATGGGAGGAGCAAAAATGAGATTAGATAAATACTTGAAGGTTTCAAGACTGATAAAGAGAAGAACAATAGCTAATGAGGCGTGTGACAGCGGGAGGGTTTTTTTGAATAGCAAGCCTGCCAAAGCATCTGCAGAGGTAAAGGAAGGCGACATAATTGAAATTCAATTTGGGAATAAAGCTACAAAGGTAGAAATTCTTTCGGTAAAAGAGACCGTAAGGAAGGATGATAGCAAGGATATGTTTAAATATTTATAATTATTTTTTAAACATAGCTTGATTTATTCCTAGAATATGCCGATAATTATAAATAATACATTATAAAAGGTGATGGCAATGAAAAAAAGAAAGAACAATAAAAAGAATATTAATCCTGTCAGCTTTTTAATATTTGTACTTGTGACGCTTATTGGAGTTGTGTCTTTTCAGGTGGTTGAGCTTTATAAAAAGAATACAGAGCTCAATGAGGAAGCCGCAATAATTGAAATGCAGATAAATAAAGAAAAGAATAATCAAAAAGGTCTTCTTGAATATAAAGACTATATAAATACTAAGGAATATATTGAAAAATTGGCTAGAGACAAATTCGGTCTTATTAAGCCAGGAGAGATATTGTTTATAACTGAAGAATAAGAGCGGGAAGCTGTTCAAGATGAATGGCTTTTTTCAATAAAGGGATATTGTTTTTGGCTTTTATAATATAAAAGGCTAGAATATAAATAAGAGTATTATTTGTATTGGCGTGGGTAGCCTTTAACAATAGCAAAGGCTAGAAATACAAATAAGCACTAACAAAATCCGAGCAGGTGAAGTATGGAAAACAAAGTAATTCGTACGATAAAAAAATTCAATATGATTAAGAAAGGAGACAGCATCGTTATTGGATTATCCGGTGGAGCGGATTCAATATCGCTTGCTGTTATATTAACGCACTTAAAAAAAGAGATGAAGCTCAAATTAATTGCAGTACACATAAACCATGGAATAAGAGGAGAGGAAGCTGACAGAGATCAGGCTTTTGTAGAAAGCTTTTGCAAAGAAAATGATATAGAGCTGTTTGTAGAATACAAGGATATAATAAATGAAGCAAAGATAAAGAAGCTATCTCTTGAGGAAGCGGGAAGAAATGCTAGATATAAGGCATTTGAAGAGGTAATGAATAAAAAGAATGCTTCAAAGCTTGCGCTTGGACATCACAAAAACGACCAGGCGGAAACTGTTTTACACAATATTATAAGAGGCACCTCGTTAAAGGGCTTAGGAGGGATAAGGCCGATTAGAGATAATATAATCAGACCGCTAATAGAGTGCACCCGAAAAGAAATTGAGGATTTTTGTGAGCAAAGGGGAATAACCTTTATAGAAGATTCGACAAATTTCAAATGTGATTATACAAGAAATAAAATCAGAAATCATTTAATACCTTATATTGAAGAAAATTTTAACCCATTATTTGCTGAAAAGCTATGCACAATGAGTGAGCTTCTTCAAGAGGAAGAGGATTATATCGCTAGGGCAGCAGCTGAAAGCCTTGCGCAGAATGCGAATATAATCAAAGGTGAAAGAGCAGAGATAGGTATTGAAGCAATTAGCAAAATGCATACTGCAATAAGAAAAAGAGTCCTTCGTGAAATGGTTTTTTTGGTATCAGAGGATTGCAGGGATTATGAAAACAAGCATATTCGTTTGATTGAGGAATTAATCGGACTTGATACAGGGAAATCAATAGCCTTGCCAAAGCAGTTAAGAGCAGAGATTAACTATGATTTGCTGGTGATAAAAAAGAATACTTCTCCAATTAGAGATTGGAGCCTTGATGTTACTGAAGGTAAAAATTATCTAGACATTAATGGAAATAGATTCAGGCTTGACATATCGATTACAGAATGTAAACAGAATATGTATATTGAGGAAAACACCTATACTAAATGGTTTGATTATGATAAAATAAATGGTGGTTTGTCTTTAAGAAGCCGAAACAACGGTGACTATATCCAACTAAAAGGAAAAAAGAAAATAAAGGATTATATGATTGACCAGAAGATTCCAAGAGAAAAAAGAAAGCTGGTTCCATTACTTACTGATAATAATGGAATAATCTGGATTCTTGGGTATAGAATAAGTGAAGCATATAAAGTGGATGAAAAGACTACAAAAATACTTAAGGTAAGCTATTTTAAGGAGGAAGAATTTTGGCGAAGCTGCGAACTTTAATATCTGAAGAAGAATTGAAAAATAGAATCAAAGAGCTAGGCAAAAAAATAAGCAAGGATTATCAAGGAAGAACAGTATGTGTGGTATGTGTACTTAAGGGCGGAGTTATGTTTATGACTGATTTAGCCAAGGAAATAGAGGTACCGCTTACAATGGATTTTATGGCTGTTTCCTCCTACGGTGACAACACTACCAGTACAGGGATTGTTAAAATTGTAAAGGACCTTGACCAAAGCATAGAAGGTAAGGATGTTATTTTGGTTGAGGATATTATAGATTCAGGAAGAACCTTAAGCTATCTGGTAAAGATATTAATGGAGAGAAAACCAAATAGCCTAAAAATATGTACATTACTTGATAAGCCTGAAAGAAGAGTAGTTAATGTTGAGGTGGATTATGTCGGCTTTTGTATTCCAGATGAATTTGCCGTAGGCTATGGTTTGGATTATCAGCAGCTCTACAGAAACCTGCCTTATATTGCAGTAATTGAGGGTGTAGAATAAAGGATGCTAAAAAATATTCAAGGATTGATATTTTTAAACAAATATGATAACATAAATAACTAATTATTAGAATTTACTTGATGTTGTAATATATATTACTCATTGAGAGGAGGATGAAAGTGAAGAAAAATTTAAAAGGATTTAGCTTTTATGCTATAATACTGGCTATTTTGCTGATGGTGCTGTATTGGACAGAGCAAACAAAAGAGCCAATGAAGGAAGATTTTGGATATTATGAGTTAATTGAGAGAATAGATAGTGTAACAAGAATTGAGCTGACTCAAAACACAACAATTCCTACGGGAAAGGTTACAGCTTATCTTACAGAAAAGGATAATACTATTGTTAAAGAGGAATTCTTTATTGCAAGTACAGCACTTTTTGAAGATAGCATGAGAGAGCTAGGAGTTAAGGTGTATGTATCCGATGTTCAAAAACCAAGCGTATTGCTTACCTTTTTGCCATGGATTGTAATTATGGGAGTATCTTTGATGCTGTTTTTCTATATATTCAGCCAGTCTCAAGGCGGAAGTGGCGCAAACAGAGCTATGGCATTTGGGAAAAGCAAGGCGAAGATGGTTGTAGATGATAAAAAGAAGCTTACTTTTAGTAATGTTGCAGGACTTCAGGAGGAAAAGGAAGAGCTTGAAGAGGTTGTAGACTTTTTGAAAAGCCCTAAGAAGTTTGTAGAGCTTGGAGCAAGAATTCCAAAGGGAGTAATCTTAGTAGGCCCTCCGGGAACAGGAAAAACTCTTCTTGCAAAGGCGGTTGCTGGAGAAGCAGGAGTGCCGTTTTTTAGTATTTCTGGATCTGATTTTGTAGAAATGTTTGTAGGTGTTGGTGCATCAAGAGTTAGAGATCTATTTGAACAGGCAAAGAAAAATGCACCTTGTATTATTTTTATTGATGAAATTGATGCAGTTGGAAGAAGAAGGGGAGCTGGCCTTGGTGGCGGACATGATGAAAGAGAGCAGACCTTAAACCAATTGCTGGTTGAAATGGATGGATTTAGTAATAATGAAGGTGTAATTGTTGTAGCAGCAACAAATAGAGCTGATATTTTAGACCCTGCAATTTTAAGACCGGGCAGATTTGACAGAAAGGTATATGTTGGAAGACCCGATGTTAAGGGCAGAGAAGAAATATTAAAGGTTCACGCAAAGGGCAAGCCTCTTGGTGAGGATGTTAATCTTAAAGAGGTAGCACAAACTACGGCTGGGTTTACCGGTGCAGATTTAGAGAATTTATTGAATGAAGCAGCAATTTTTGCAGCCAGAAGAAATCTGAAGATTATAATGCAAGAGGATTTAAGAAAGGCATTTGTAAAGGTTGGAATTGGAACAGAGAAAAAAAGCAGACTTATCTCTGATAAAGAGAAAAGAATTACTGCTTTTCATGAAGCGGGACATGCTGTTGTTCAGCACTTGCTTCCAGACGTAGATGAGGTTCATAGCATTTCAATTATTCCTACAGGAATGGCGGGCGGGTATACTATGTCGATTCCTAAAAAGGATGAAATGTATATGACTAAGAAGAAGATGGAAAATGAAATCGTAATTTTATTAAGCGGTCGTGTGTCAGAAAAGCTAGTGCTTGATGATATTACTACGGGAGCTTCTAATGATATAGAAAGAGCAACTGCAATAGCTAGAAATATGGTTGTAAGATATGGTATGTCAGATGTGCTTGGACCAATTCAGTTTGGCGAGGATGATAGTCAGGTGTTTATTGGAAGAGATTGGGGACATACAAGGAATTATGGCGAGAATGTAGCAGGCTTAATTGATAATGAGATAAGAAGAATTGTAGAGGATGCATATCAAAAGGCACTAGACCTTCTTGAAAATAACAAGGACGCTTTATACAGAGTAGCTGAAATTTTATTAAAAAGAGAAAAAATTACTGCTGAGATTTTTGTTATGGCATTTAACGGAGAAGAAATTCCTGAGCTTGAGGAAGTGTTGACAGAAAACTTATCTGAAGCTGAAAAAACAGAAGCTGATGGAAAAGAGATATCACAGGAAGAGACTGTTGCAGATAGCACAAAAGAAGAAAAGCAAGTGCCATCTGAAGTTGAGCAAGAAGAACAAGAGGAAGTACAAGAAGAACAAGACAAAAGCTCAGAAGAAAAGTCTGAGAAATAAAAAGAATAAAAAACTTAAAATAATGACAAAACAAAGGGTGCCTAGTAGAGCACCTTTTGTTTTGTGAAATTTACAGATGAATATTTTCCAAGAGAAAGAATTGTGTTGTTAATTTGCACAAAAACTCAAATGTTTTTTTGTGAAGTTTGTTAACACTTATTCTTAATGAGGTGCTATAATAATTCTTGTAAAACCCCCCCCAATATAATATATAGTTTTTGTTACACCCCATAAGAAGAATGTATTCTCCTTACCCCAAGGACAGCAGAGCGAAAAGGCTGTCCTTTTTCTTTGCGAAAAAATGTTCATTAACAATATGGAAAGCAAAGAAAAAAGGGGTATTATTATTAAAGTTAGTTATTGCAGAAAGAAGGTTTGCCAAATTAATAATAATTTAAATATGATTGTCATATCTGCCGTTTTCATATAAAATGGTAATAGACTATATTTGACATACAATAGGTGGTGAATTAATGGATAACAACCAAAAGAATATGCAGATTGCTTTTGAACAACTCTCAAAAACTCAAAAAGTATTATCATATATTTCTATGAGGGAACAGATATTAGATGAAAGAGCAATATTTTCAGATGAGAGTATCCAGTACAGAACTCCTCTAGAGCCGAGCATTAACGAGCTTACTACAGTCAGAATAAGAACGGCGATTGACAATATTGATGAGGTTTATCTTTGCTATAGCGGCAGGAGAATTCGCCTCGAGGTTGAGAAAAGGGATTCAATGTTTGACTATTATGCAGGTAAAATAATCCCGCTTGATAAAACACTGGAGTATTTTTTTGAGCTTAATGTAGGGAAACTGAAGTGCTATTATAATAAAAAGGGATTAACCAGAGAACCGGATAGCTATTATAACTTTAAAATTGTACCGAACTTTAAGACACCGGATTGGGCAAAGGGTGCGATATTTTATCAGATATTTACAGATAGGTTTTTTAATGGAGACACATCAAATGATGTAGTTGATAATGAATATTTTTATGTAGGAAAGCTAGCCAAGTCTGTTAAGGATTGGAATAAGTATCCTGATAAGGACGGTATTAGAGAGTTTTATGGAGGGGATATTGAAGGAGTAATTAAAAAGCTTGATTATCTTGAGAGCTTAGGAGTAGAGGTTCTTTATATGAACCCACTATTCGTATCACCCTCTAATCATAAATATGACACACAGGATTATGACTATATAGACCCGCATTTTGGAAAAATAATTGTGGATGAAGGTGAAGCACTTAAGGAAGATGGTGCAGACAATACAAATGCCTCTAAGTATATGACAAGAACTACACATAAGACTAATCTGGAGGCAAGTAATGAGCTTTTTATACAATTTGTAGAGCAGGCACATAAAAGAGGAATGAAGGTTATCTTAGATGGTGTTTTTAATCATTGTGGTTCCTTTAACAAGTGGATGGATAAGGAAAAGTTTTATGAAAAATCGGGCTATGAGGCAGGAGCTTTTTCTGCAGCAACAAGTCCATATACTACGTTTTTTTATTTCCATAATAAAAATGGATGGCCGGATAATGGCAATTATGATGGCTGGTGGGGCTTTGATACATTACCAAAGCTTAATTATGAGGGCTCGCCAAAGCTCTACGATTATATTTTGAAAATTGCTAAAAAATGGGTTTCTCCACCCTTTAATGTTGACGGCTGGAGACTTGACGTAGCAGCAGACCTAGGGTATACAAAGGAGTTTAACCATCAGTTTTGGAGGGACTTTCGAACTGCTGTAAAAAGTGCAAATCCAGAGGCGCTTATCTTGGCTGAGCATTATGGTGACCCGCATGATTGGATTCAAGGAGATCAATGGGATACGGTTATGAACTATGATGCCTTTATGGAGCCTATCAGCTGGTTTTTGACGGGAATGGAAAAGCATAGCGATGAGTACAGAGCTGATTTGATAGGAAATCATAGAGCATTTTTTGACGCAATGACGCATAATATGTCAAGATTTCATTTTTCCTCTTTGCAGGTTGCAATGAATGAGCTTTCAAATCATGACCACTCCAGATTTTTAACCAGAACTAATAATACAACGGGAAGAATAGCCACGCACGGCCCAGAGGCTGCGGAAAACAATATTAATATTGGCGTAATGAAGCTTGCAGTTATTATGCAAATGACCTGGATTGGAGCGCCAACAATCTATTATGGGGATGAAGCAGGGCTGTGTGGCTGGACTGATCCTGATAATAGGAGAACCTTCCCATGGGGCAAGGAAAATAAAAACCTGATTGAAATACACAAGATACTAATTTCCTTTAGAAAAGAATATGCCTGCTTAAAGCATGGTTCAACCAAGTTTCTATATGGTGAAAAGGGCATGATCAGCTATGGAAGATGGGATAACAGCAACCAGATAGTAATTGCAATTAATAATTCTTCAGAAGAGAAAACTGTAAAGATACCTGTTTGGGAAATAGGAATACAAAATTCCGACACACTTGAGCAGATGCTAGAAGCAACACAGCAGGACCATACTCAAACGGATACGATTCATTTTGTGTTTAACGGAAAGCTGGTATTGAAAATGAAGCCCTATAGCGGAATGATGCTTAAGAAGAAGCAATATTAGGGGATAAAGGGAATACTCTTAGATATAAACAAATAAGGGATATAATAATAGGGAGAAAGGTTAGCATTAGTTTATCTATAAGATTAGTGCTCAGCTAATTAAATGATTAGAATAATTAAAGTAAAAAACAAGCAGTAAGTTAATTACAAGATTAGGAATAATTAAAGTAGGGCTTGATATTATGGGCCTGTGGTAGTATTATATTAGATGGCAATCAAGAGTTGCCATCTAAATATTTGAGGAGAGATGTCCGAGCGGCTTAAGGTGGCAGTCTCGAAAACTGTTGCGGGGTCAAACCTGCCGGGGGTTCAAATCCCCCTCTCTCCGCTTGTAAAGTCTGCGATTGCAGGCTTTTTTTGATGTTGAATTTTGGAAAGCTAAGAGGGGATAGTTCATACAAAATTCACATAAATAAATAAGCAGCCTTTTTTATTAGGATACTGTCACAGTAGCCTAAATAATATGAGATAGCATAAAAAACTCCTATAAGAAAAGAAAGCTACGATTGCATTTTTCAAGTTTAAGAAGGTACTTGTTCATAAAATGTGCTATATGTCACAAAATATTATATAAATTTGCTCAACAACTATTCATCATTCTAATCATTTCTTAATGTACCATAACTTGAATTTTAATTTGTGCTATACTATACTTAAAGTTGTTCATTAATATATTTGGAGGTAAATAATATGAAGGGTTCAATGAAGATAGGAATTGTTATTGGTGTTATTGTAATAGTGTTTTTGATGATGATGGGAGGCGGATATAATAGCTTAGTGGGAATAAGAGAGGATGTTAAGGCTTCTTTTAGTCAGATTGACAATCAGTTACAAAGAAGAAATGACTTGATACCTAATCTGGTTTCTACAGTTAAGCAATATGCAGCACAGGAGGAAGAGATTTTTATTGGGGTTTCAGAGGCTAGAGCAAAGCTTGCAGGAGCTACAACGGTTGCAGAGCAGGCAGAGGGAGATGCTGCATTAAATTCGGCACTAGGAAGATTGTTGGCTATTTCTGAAAACTATCCTGAGCTTAAGTCAAATCAGAACTTTATTCAGCTTCAGGATGAGCTGGCTGGAACAGAAAATAGAATTGCAGTAGCAAGACAGGATTATAATGCAAAGGTTAAGGTTTTTAATGAAAGGGTTCAAAAGTTCCCGACCTTACTATATGCAGGGTTGTTAGGCTTTGATAAAGCAGATTATTTTGAGGTCGCAGAAGGAGCTAAAGAAAATCCGGATGTAGGTGATCTGTTTGAAGATAAAGAATAGAATACAAAAGGCACTTGCTTTTGCGGTGGTAATTGTAGGGCTGTTTTCAAGCGTTACATTTGCTGCCGAGTATCCTGAGCCATCGAAAGAATTTTATGTAAATGATTATGCAAATGTACTTGACCAAGCGACAGAGGACTATATTAATAGCTATAGTAATGCCTTGGAAAATGCAACAGATGCACAAATTGTTGTTGTTGCTCTGCCAGACCTGGAGGAAGAAATTCTTGAGGAATACTCGCTAGGTTTATTGAGAGAGTGGGGAATTGGAGACGTAAAGAAAAACAACGGAGTTTTAATTCTGCTGGATGTAGGAGGAAGACAATCTCGAATAGAAATTGGCTATGGACTTGAAGGTGCATTGCCGGATGGGAAAACTGGAAGGATACAAGATCAGTTTATGGTTCCTCATTTTAAGGAGGGGGATTATAACACCGGAATACTTGAAGGCTATAAAGCAATATTAAATGAGGTATCCAAGGAATACGGCTATGATTCTCCAGTGGGAGAAGAATATGAGGTACAAGAAGAGGCAAAAAGTAATCCGATACTTAATATTATAGTAGGAATAGTAGTGTTATTTTTAATTATTTTAGATTTCAGACTCACAGGAGGGATGTTTACCTTTTTAATTCTGCGCTCAATCGGACGAGGCGGCGGAGGAGGTGGAGGTGGCAGATCTGGTGGCGGCGGAAGCGGCGGAGGTGGCGGAAGCTCAAGAGGCTGGTAGGCTATTAATAATGAGAAAACAGAAGATAATAAGAGTAATTATAATAAAAACAAGCGATAGTTGGCTATAGAGCCAAATTATCGCTTGTTTTTATATATTGACAGATAAATAGAATAAGAATATAATAGTTACTAAGGTAGCTACGTTGCTACCAAAGGAACTAAACAAAGAGCTGAGTCGTTAGAAAAAAAAAAGAATAAAAGGAGATGAATAGCTATAAGATAAAAGCATAATGTATTGGGGAAAAAACAAAAAATTTTATGGAGGGAAAAAATGAAAATCAGAAAAATATTTTTAGTAATATCACTGTTATTAATTTTGATTGGCTCTGGTCTTGGGTATGCAATACAGACAGATTATGGGAATATTGAAATTAAAGAAGTGAAATTTAATGGGGTTAATGGAAATACAATTCATGGATATCTTTATATTCCAAAAGGTGTTTCAAAGGATAATCCTGCACCAGCAGTAATAAATTGTCATGGATATATGAATACAAAGGAAGTTCAGACTGGATTTAGTATTGAATATGCTAGAAGAGGGTATATCGTATTAGCTATTGATATGCCTGGTCATGGATATTCAGATGCGGTTCCACCTGGAGAAAGCGGCTTTGATGGATTCTTTTCTGGGACTTCAGAAGCTTTTGAGTACTTGTCTATGCTGGAATTTGTTGATACGAGTAAAATTGCTTTAGAGGGTCATTCAATGGGTGGCTGGAACGCTGCACAAGCAGCTCAGACCTTTGGTGACAAGATTAATACTGTGGTATTGGTTTGTTTATTATTTTTCTAGGTGGAGTACTGCTAGATACTAAGTTCTTTGGAGCATTAGTTCAAGATAATCCTAAAGCACTTGAAATAAAAGGAGGAAAAGGGATTTGGGCAATACTTGCTATAATTACTACGGCATTTCCTGCCTTGATTTATTTCAAATACAAAGGACCTACTTTTCTTGAAGCTAGCTTTTTACCCGGCTCAGCTATAGCGCCACAGGGTATAACCAGTGCAATAGCAAAATGGTCTGTAATTAACGGATTAATGTTCTTGGTTCTTTTCATAATTTGGCATTATGCTTTTGGAAAGAAATCAGGAGGAGCGCTTGATAGCTATGGATTATCGACTTCAAGTGCTAAAGCAGAGTTTTCATACAAGTATATAGGAAAAACTGTTTTACTTGCAGCAACAATTTTGGGAAGTATTCAATTAATTGCTGCAATTGTAGGAAGTGTATTTAAAATTGATTTTAGATTTTGGGTTGTCGGCTTTAAGGCACTGGGAGTTAATCATTTTAAAATGGCATTTTTCTACTTCTGGCCTTTCTTATTCTTTTTCCTTATAGCTGCATTAGCATCACAGAGCTATTTAAGGTTAAACAAAAAAGAAGGAAAGCTAGGCAAGGCTTTGCCATATTTAGCATCAATTATTGTTAATGGTTTAGGTATGCTGGTATTAGTATTAATGCAGTATATACCAGCAATAACAACAGGTACACCAGGATTTCCGAATTTTACTCTGGAAGCAGTTGTTGCATTTCAATTTATAGCTACACTTCCCTTTGCTGGAGTAATTGCAACCTATTTTGGTGAAAAAACCTCAAATATCTACTTGCCAGCTTTTATAAATGCTGGATTTATTACCATGTATATAGTAGTCGGCCAAGCTATACATTATTTCCCCAAATAAAAATAAGCTTGCCTAATTGTGCAAATTAAAAAACAGATGTAAAGTATCCTCCCTTAAATACATACATTTGTAATTAAACAGTATTGTCTGTTATAATAAAAGGAAGACTTGGTTTTAATAGTTCAAGTCTTCCTTTTGCAATAAAAAATAAGGAGGGATGATAGATTTTGAAACCACAAGAAAGTGATGGGTATATCAATTCAAAGGATAAAACAAAATTATATTATAAAAAATCTGCCGCAGATAATCCTAAGGCTTCCATAATTATTATTCATGGGGTTTGTGAACATTTGGGGAGATATGATTATGTAGCAGAAAAGCTTATACAGTATAATTATAATGTATATAGGTTTGATTATAGAGGGCATGGAAAATCAGAAGGCAAAAAAGCACATATTGATAATTATAATCAAGTAATTGAAGATACGGATGCGATATTAGGCTTTGTGAAAAAGGAAGAGCCAAAGGGTAAACTATTTATTTATGGGCATAGCTTTGGTGGATTTATTGCTGTAGCCTATGGTATAAAAAATCGAAATTCGATTGATGGGTATATTGTAAGTGCGCCTACAGCAAGTGATGAAGCAGGAATATTAGGGCTTTTTGAAAAAAGAAAGGACAGAAATGAATATGTTACAAATAATCTGGCGAAGTTTGTGTGCTCAGACGTGCAGGTAGTTGAAAACTATCAAGAGGATGAAATGGTGCATAAGGAAATAAGTGTTGCTTTTGTTCAAGAAATGGTTAGAGGAACAAAATGGATGAAAAAGAACATCAATAAATTCGACGACCCAATATTTTTAATACATGGAGAAAATGATCAAATAGTTTCGTATTTAGATTCGGAATATATTTATGAACAGATTGCTTCAAAGGATAAGAAATTTACGCTTTATCCGGCAATGTATCATGAATTACATAATGAACCTATAAAAGAGCATTTGATGAAAGAATTTGATAATTGGATTAGTCAGAGAGTATAGCTAAAAAGAAGCACTAAGCAGGGAGGAGCAAGAATGAAGTCGGAAATTATTAACACTTTGAAAAATCTGGGATTTACAGAATATGAAGCAAAAGCATATATCGCATTGTTAGAAAAATCACCCTTATCAGGATATGGGGTTGCACTGAATTCGGGAGTACCACGTTCAAAAATATATGAGGTATTAGATGGAATGGCACAAAATGGAGAGGTAATGGTAAGCTATGGAGCACCGGTTCTATATTCTCCGCTTGAGCCAAAGGAGCTTATAGATAGAAGAAGAAATAAGAGTAAAGAGATATATGATATTGCATATAACTCTTTGGAAAATTTTTCAGCGATGCCAGAAAATAGGGATAATATTTGGAATATTTCTGGTAGTGAAGATATTATTAATAAAGCAAAGCAGCTTATTTCACAAACAAAGGAAGAGCTTTTAGTTGAAGTTGGAGCTGAAGAGCTTGAAAAAATAGCTCAGGAGCTTAATAATGCTGTTGATAGAGGCGTGGAATTAATGCTAGTTACAAATAGCCAGGCAGATATTCGAGGCGCAGTTGTTTTTGTTGAAGAAGAAAATGAATTTAAAAATATTTTTGCAATATGTGGTGATGATAGAGAAGCAATTTGTGGCTCGATTTCTGACAAAAGCAATATTGCGGCAGTTTCAATAAATCCGGGCTTTGTAATTTCTATTAAAGAATTAATTTCAAGAAAAATAGTAATACTCAAACAAAAACCTTAGTAATAATTGAACTACAAAAACAATATAGGCTGTGCTATAATAAGCATATAAATTTTTTATGAGAGGATATATTAATTATGGCATTATATGAAAAGTGGTTAGAGATTGCTCAGGCAGCAAAGACAGCTGAAGAGGATAACAAGTTTTGGAGTGCTTATTTTTTAAAGGAACAGAATAATTATGAGATTATTTTAGAGAGTAAGAATACTCAATTAAAAGGGACTATCAAGGAGCTAGCTGAGAAGTTTTCTATGGACAGTGTTACTTTCACAGGGTTTATGGATGGTATTAATACTAGTCTTAAAGAAGAAATTAGCTTAGAGGAGCTTGCTGAGGATAGTGAAATAAATGTAGAAATAGATTTTGAAAAGCTTTATCATAATATGCTGGATGCAAAAGCGGACTGGCTATATAATTTGAGTCAGTGGGAAGATATTCTGACACCTGAAAAAAGAAAAGAGATTAAAAAGGCATATAATGAAAGTAAAATAGTCAGAAATGAAAACAAAATTGGAAGAAATGACCCTTGCCCTTGCGGAAGTGGTAAAAAATATAAGCAATGCTGTTTAAATAAATAAATTATAGCTAGAGAACACTGCTTAAATAATTAAATTGTAACTGTACATTTTAGTTTTTTAAGGAAGCCGTTAGCATAAAAAGGTTTCCGTAATGGAGGCAGAGTATGGATATAAGTGCAAAAATGAAGCTTAATAACAAGGTTGAAATGCCAATGCTGGGGTTGGGCGTATTTAAATCGTCACAGGGCTATCAGACATCAAATGCTGTAAAATGGGCACTAGAGGCAGGATATAGACATATTGACACTGCGGCTATTTATGGTAACGAGGATAGTGTTGCAGAAGGTATTCGTGAAAGCAAGGTTTTGAGAAAGGATATTTTTATTACAACAAAGCTTTGGAATGAGGATATGAGAAATGACAATCAGCTTAAAGCCTTTGAAAGAAGTCTTTTGCATTTGGGGACAGATTATATTGATTTGTATCTGATACATTGGCCAGTTCAAGGGAAGATTAAAGAGTCCTGGAAGGTTTTAGAAAAGCTGTATGAAGAAAAAAGAGTAAGAGCTATCGGAGTAAGTAATTTTCAAAAATATCATTTGGAAAAGCTATTTGCAAAGGCAAATATTATTCCGGCAGTCAATCAGGTTGAATGTCATCCTAAGCTAAATCAGCAGGAGCTTTATGATTTTTGCAGGGGTTATGATATTGCTTTGGAGTCATGGAGTCCCTTGGGGGGTTCTCATGGGGATTTGCTTGACAATCAAGTGCTAAAACAAATAGCGTTAAATCATGGCAAATCTGTTGCTCAGGTAATAATAAGGTGGAATCTGCAAAGAAATATTATTGTAATTCCTAAATCAGTACATAAAGAAAGAATTATAGAAAATGCTGAGGTGTATGATTTTAGCTTAACACAAGAGGAAATGGATGTTATTTTAGGTTTAAATGAGAACAGAAGATTTGGTGCAGACCCGGATAAATTTGATTTTTAGATAAAAATAAAGCAAATAAAAACACAATATAATATAAAAAAAATAGTATAAAAGTACTAGAAATAAAAAGATATGTCGTTTATATGTTCACTTGTGGACAATATAGGCGACATTTTTTGTTACAAAAAATTAAAAGTGTTTTCGACAAAATTCATGGGTACTTGTTATTTTTGCAGAAGAAAACTTTAAAAGCTATAATATTGAGGTAATAAACACAATTCTAAGGCTGGTTTTTTACAAATAGAAAAAAATAATCAGTAAACGTAAGGTCTAAAGAGTTATTGTTTTAACGATAAACACATAAAAAACACAATTCGTTCACAATAAAAACATATAATAAACAAAAACAATACAAATAAAAAAACTAAAATAATAATAATATAATATAAAAAAGACTAACAAAACAGTAATTGACTTTAAAAATTAGAGAGGTTATAATCATAGCAACAGTTAGTAATTAGTTACTTACCTTTTGAAGAAAGAGGTGAAGAATTTGTCGGCTTCGCACAGAAAAGACAGTATTGTAAAAACTAGCATTGAGGTAATGAATGAATATGGTGTTCAGGCCTTATCTACAAAAGAAGTAGCAAAAAGGGAAGGAATTTCGGAAGGGGCTATTTTCAAGCATTTTCCGAAAAAAAACGATTTAATTGTTGCAACCCTTGAGCAATATGCTGAATATGATGAAGTGATTTTTGAGGCAATCAATCAAAAAAGCATGGACGCAAAAGAAGCGATAGTTTATTTTTTTGACGAATTTAGCAGTCATTATGAAGAGTATCCAGCTATAACTGCAATCGATCAGGCGCTAGATGAGCTAAGGTATAATCCTGAGCTTGAGGAACGGATCAAGGAGGTTATAGACAAAAGGCGTGAGTACTTGCTAACACTTATTGAAAAAGGCCAAAGGACGGGGCTTATTGAGAATGATCTAGACAAAGCAGATCTGGTAGAAATTATACTAGGAACCTTTCACGGAATATGCCTTAAATGGAGAATAAGCAATTATAATTTTTCTTTAAAGGAAAAAACCTTAAGAGCAATAAAGATGATATTAGGAATCTTTTAACGGATAGAGAAAAAATGCTATAGCAAAGGAGTGAAAGCTATGAATAAGGTGTTAATAGTTGATGATGCTGCTTTTATGAGACTGGCAATTCGGAGGATGCTTGAACCCAATGGATTTGAGGTGGTTGGGGAAGCTGAAAATGGAGCTGTAGCAGTCAAAAAATATTTTGAATGTAATCCTGATTTAGTTACTATGGATATTACAATGCCAGAGATGACAGGAATAGAGGCATTAAAGCTTATCAAGGAGAAAGACCCAGAGGCGAAAATTGTTATGGTTTCAGCTATGGGACAGGAGGTTCTAGTAAAAGAGTCTATAATAAATGGAGCAAAGACCTTTATAGTTAAGCCATTTAAAGAGGAGCATGTTATTCAAACCCTTAAAAAGATTGCAGGTATGTAATGGAGAGAAGAGGAAGGGGGCAAAGTAATTGAGCGGAAATTATTCTAATGAACCAATGCTGGATATGTATATTTTTGAAACATCCCAGCTATTAGAACAGCTTGAACAAGTGGTTATGGCCTGTGAAGATGCAAACGAATATTCTCTTGATGCGATAAATGAGATATTTCGTTTTATGCACACAATAAAAGGCTCTTCTGCTATGATGCTGTTTAATAATGTGGCTACCCTGGCACATAAAGTTGAGGATTTGTTTTATTTTCTAAGGGAGCACAAGCCAGAGAAGGTTGATAACTCAGGGCTTACGGATTTGGTGCTAGAGGGAGTAGATTTTGTGAAAATAGAAATTGAAAAAATTAAATCCGGCGATGAGACTGATGGTGAATCGGCAGATTTAATTGAGCGTATCAATATATTTTTGCAGGAGCTAAAGGACAGTATTTCAGAGGATGAGGTTATATTAGAACGTGAAGCTGTACAGACTAAGCAGCAATATTATATTCCTCAGGATAAAAAAACTGAAACAACAAAAAAGAATAGCTATCGTGCTAATATTATTTTTAAAGAGGGTTGTGAAATGGAAAATATCAGAGCCTATACAATAATTCATAGCCTTTCAGATATGGCTGAGGATATTTATTATTTGCCGGAGGATATTGCTGAAAATGAAGCTACTTCACAAATAATAAGAGAAAATGGCTTTGAAATATATTGCTCGACTAAACACAGCTATGAAGAAATGTATGATTTTTTTATGGAGACAATTTTTTTGCAGACACTTGACCTAATTCAGTTGGAGGATAATGACTATGTTGAAGAGGTTAAGCAAACTCAAAAAATTAATCTAGAAATTTGTGATAGCTTTGTGGTTGAAAGCAGCCAGAAAAAAAGCTCTGAAAAATCTATTTTGCCTGCAAAGGAACAGATTTCAAGCGGACAATCTATAATCAGTGTTAATGTTGATAAATTAGATAAGCTAATGGATCTGGTGGGTGAGATGGTTATTGCAGAGGCGATGGTAACGCAGAACCCTGAGGTGGTTAATCTGGGCTTAGAGGGTTTTTTTAAGGCTTCAAGGCAGCTTCATAAGATTACCAATGAGGTTCAGGACATGGTCATGTCAATAAGGATGGTGCCATTAAGTACAACATTTTTGAAGATGCAGAGAATATTAAGAGATATGTGTAAAAAGCTTAACAAGGAGGTTAAGCTTGAGGTTCTCGGAGAAGAAACCGAGGTGGATAAAAACATTATTGAAAGCATTTCAGACCCATTGATGCATTTGATTAGAAACGCTACAGACCATGGAATTGAGGAGCCAGAGGAAAGGGCAAGAAAGAATAAAGAAAAAACGGGGAAAATAATTCTAGAAGCAAAGAACTCTGGAAGTGACGTTTTGGTTATAGTAAGGGATGATGGTAAGGGCTTGAAAAAAGATAAAATTCTTGCTAAGGCTAAGGAAAATGGTTTGCTAGATAGACCTGAGACTGAAATGACAGATAGAGATGTATATAATCTGATTTTATTACCGGGATTTTCAACGAAGGAAAAGGTAACAGAGTTTTCGGGAAGAGGCGTTGGGATGGATGTAGTTGCAAAAAACATAGAAGCTGTTGGGGGTGCGGTAGCTGTAGACAGTATAGAGGATATTGGAACAACAATAACCTTAAAAATACCACTCACACTTGCAATTATTGACGGAATGAATATAAAGGTAGGAAATTCCAGATATACTGTCCCTATTGTTGCAATACGAGAATCCTTCAGACCTAAGGAGAATGAGGTTTTTTGTGATACGGAGGGTCAGGAAATGATAATGGTAAGAGGTGAATGCTATCCGATATTAAGACTTCATGAATATTTTAGTGTTGCTACTAAAATAGAAAAAATAACAGAAGGAATTTTAATAATGGTGGAGCAGGATAGCAATAAGATGTGTATTTTTGCGGATGAGCTTCTAGGACAACAGCAGGTTGTAGTAAAGGCACTTCCTAATTATATTAAGAAAAAGTCAAATGTACTTGGGCTAGGAGGCTGCACGCTGCTGGGAGATGGTAATATAAGCTTGATATTGGACATTGGAGGCCTATTGAACGCAAGAGTAAAAGTTTAATAAAGGAGATGAGTGTATGAGTGAAAATTTGGAGCATGATTTATTAATGGATGAGGAGGAGGATACCCAAGCGGGTAAATATTTAACATTTTCTCTTGGAAATGAGTTTTACGGAATTGAAATCAAATATGTTACAGAAATAGTAGGGATACAGCCTATTACAGAGGTTCCGGAGCTGCCTGAATATATTAAAGGAATAATTAACCTAAGAGGTAAGATAATTCCGGTAATGGACGTTAGGCTAAGGTTTAAAAAAGGTCAGATGGAGTATAATGACAGAACCTGCATCGTTGTAATTGATATTTTAGATATATCAATTGGCATGATTGTAGATGCTGTATCAGAGGTCTTATCTATTTCAGACGAAGAAATTGTACCACCGCCAGATGTTAATAAAAATGGCAAAAAGTATATTAAGGGAATTGGGAAAAGTGGAAGCGAGGTAACATTAATTCTGGATTGCGAAAAGCTAATTGATGAAGAAGAGGCTGAAGCATTAGGAAAAACATCTAACACCGAGGAGGTCTGTATATGAAGTGGTTTCTAAATCTTAGGGTAGGTACAAAATTGATTTCAGGATTTATAGCTGTAGCAATAATTGCAGGAGCGATAGGCGCGGTTGGGATAGTTAATATTAAGCATATAGAAGAAGCGGATAACAAGATGTATACAACAATGACAGAGCCATTAGCGGATATGGTTACCTTTGTAGAAGCATATCAAAGAATGAGAGGTAATATTAAGGATATTCTTTTAGCTGAAACGCCAGAAGAGATTGCAGATTATGAGCAAAGAATAGCAATAAGAAACGATGAATTTAAAGCAGCTTTAACAAAATTTGAAAAAACCTTATTTTCAGATGAAGGTAAGCAATTGACTGAGCAAGTTTTAGAAAACAAAGAAAAGTATGATGTGCTAGCGGAGCAAATTATTACACTAGCAAAGCAAGGTAAAAAAGCTGAGGCTTATAAGATTATGACTGGTGAGGCAGGCAAGATAAGAACTGAAATTGAGGCAGAATATAGAAGATTAATGGAAATAAAAATAGAAGCGGCAAAAGCTACTTCACAAGAAAATCAGGCACTTTCAAAAACTGCTACAACTACAATGATAATAATTTTGCTTATTGGCGTAGTGGTTTCCATAGTTCTTGGATTACTTATTACAGCCATGATAAAAAGACCAGTTAGCAGGATTTTAGATGCATCCCGTGAAATTGCTAAGGGTAACCTAAATGTTGAGGTAGATGTCAATTCAAAGGATGAGCTTGGTAAGCTTGCACAGGCTTTTAATGCAATGACAGCAAATGTCAATGATGTTATTTCTAATATTAATTCAGCCTCTGAGCAGGTTGCGGCAGGTTCAAGACAGGTTTCTGAATCAAGCATGTCCTTATCTCAGGGAGCAACTGAGCAGGCAAGTGCAATTGAAGAGCTAACCGCCTCTATAGAACAAATTGCTGCACAAACCAGAGATAATGCCAATAATGCCGTAACAGCAAATGAGCTTTCAGAAGAGGCAAGAGATAATGCATCTCTTGGAAGCGAGCAGATGGACCACATGTTAAAGGCAATGGATGATATAAATGAAAGCTCAAGTAATATTTCAAAAATAATTAAAGTAATAGATGATATTGCTTTTCAAACCAATATTCTAGCATTAAATGCAGCAGTAGAAGCGGCAAGAGCCGGACAACATGGTAAGGGCTTTGCTGTTGTTGCTGAAGAGGTTAGAAATCTAGCGGCTCGTTCTGCAAGCGCTGCGAAGGAAACTACAGATATGATAGAAGGCTCAATCAAAAAGGTCGAGGATGGTACCAAAATTGCCAACCAGACCTCAGATGCACTAGGTCATATTGTAGACGGAGTATCAAAGGTTGCTGAGTTGGTTAATCAAATTGCGACAGCTTCAAATGAACAGGCACTCGGTGTAGACCAAATAAATCAAGGTGTTATGCAGATTTCTGATGTAGTTCAGACAACCTCAGCTACATCACAGGAAACTGCAGCTGCTAGTGAAGAGCTTTCAGGACAAGCAGAAATCCTACGAGACCAAGTTAGCAGATTTAAGCTTAAGCAGCATAGGGGTTTTTCATCGGGAGCAAAAGAAACCATTAGTCCGGAGGTAATTAGAATGCTGGAAAATATGGGAGATGGAACTAAGGAATATGAGGAAGAGCCAGAAAATAAACGCTCAAACAAAAAAATTGTATTGAGTGATAGAGAGTTTGGCAAATACTAAAACACTAATAATAGTTTATAAGGGAGGATGCTTAATAAGCCTCCTTCCTTTAAAAGGTGATGGATGAGTTGAAGCAGATAACATATAAGGAATTTAAAGCTATATCAGAGTATATTGAAGATAATTACGGAATACATTTAAGAGACGAAAAGCAGACCCTGGTAGCCGGGAGACTTGGAAATGAGCTTATATCCTTAGGATTTGAAAGCTTTACAGAGTATTTCGAGTATGTAAAAGAGGACTCCAGTGGTGATGCTGTAATTAAGCTGATAGATAAAATAACAACAAACCATACTTTTTTTATGAGAGAGGCAGAGCATTTTTATTATTACAGAGACAAGGTGCTGCCGTATTTTAAAAATACAATTAAGGATAATGACCTTAGGGTATGGTGTGCAGCATGCTCAACCGGTGAAGAAGCATATACGCTTGCTTTTATAACAGATGAATTTCTGGCAACTGATAAAAAAGTTTGGGACAAAAAAATTCTTGCTACTGATATATCAAGCAAGGTATTGCATTTAGCCGAGCAAGGAGTTTATAGCAATGATAGAATTGCACCTCTTCCCAATAAATGGAGACTGACTTATTTTGAAAAATATGATAGCGATAATTGGGTAGTTAAGAAGGAGATGAAGAATGAGGTTATTTATAGAAAATTTAACCTTATGGACAGAGATTTCCCTTTTAGAAAAAAATTTCATGTAATTTTCTGCAGAAACGTAATGATATATTTTGATAATGAGACAAAAGAAAGACTTGTTAATAAATTCTATGATGCATTAAGTCCGGGGGGTTATCTGTTTATAGGGCATTCAGAGTCAATAAATAAAGAGGCAACAAAGCTAAGATATATTATGCCGTCGATATATAGAAAGGAATAATGAATAAGCATTATAATCCGATAGCTTACTATAAGCAAAGCTTAAAGCATTTGTTTTTGGAAAATCATTACTCTATGAAAGGGCTGGTTTAGATGGGGAAAAAAATTAAGGTGTTGGTATTAGATGATAGTCTTGTGTCAAGAGAGCTATTATCAAGGGGTATATCTACAGACAATGAGATAGAGGTAGTTGCAAAGGCAGTAGATCCCTTTGATGCTAGAGATAAGATATTAAAATATGAGCCGGATGTTATGACTTGTGATGTGGAAATGCCTAGAATGAATGGAATAGAGTTTATCAAAAGGTTGCTTCCGCAGTATGAAATACCGGTAATTGTAGTAAGTGGGATTAGTGAATCTGTATTTGACGCAATGGATGCAGGTGCAGTGGATTTTGTTTTGAAGCCGGACATGCAGTCACCAAAGAGTGTTGAAGCATTTGTTAAGGAGCTTATCGGCAAGATTAAAGCTGCTTCAAAGGCTCATGTTATTAACAGTGAGGACTTAAAAGGTATGAAATATAAAAACACAGATGAATTAGATCATAAAAAAATAATTGCAATAGGTGCTTCTACAGGAGGAACAGAAGCTATAACGGTGTTGCTTAAGCAATTACCTCCTAAAATGCCGGGTATTCTTATTGTACAGCACATTCCTCCACAATTTTCTAAAATGTTTGCAGAAAGACTTAACCAACAAACTGATTTTCATGTAAAGGAAGCACAGTCGGGAGATTATATTGAACCGGGTAAAATTCTGGTAGCTCCCGGGGATAAGCACATGGTAGTTAAGAGAGTTGGAGAGAGATACAGGGTTGAGGTTAATTCCGGAGATAAGGTTAACGGACATTGCCCGTCGGTGGATGTTTTATTTGAGTCAGTATCAAAGGAGTGCAAGGATAATGCAATTGGTGTCATTCTAACAGGAATGGGATATGACGGCGCAAAAGGACTTTTGTCGATGAGAAGAAAAGGTGCAAGAACCTTAGGGCAAGATGAAGAAAGTTGTGTTGTATATGGAATGCCAAAGGTAGCCTATGAGGTGGGTGCAGTTGAAAAGCAGGCGCCATTAAATAGAATCCCGGAGCTTCTTTGCGGGTTATTAAAATAATTAGGAGGTTAGCCTATGACAGATATTAATTTTTCACAGGAGCATCAACGTAAGCTGGCAGCAGCCATATCTGGTATAGGGGATGGAGTAATAACAACGGATAAGGAAAGCAGGGTAGAATTTATTAATGGTCAGGCAGAGTATATGACGGGTTGGAGAAAATCAGAGGTTTCTGGTTTGCCTGTTGAAAAGGTTTTTAATGTGGTGTGCAAAAACATGACGAAACTTGTAAGTGAACGCACAAGAGATGTTATGAAATCAGGAAATGTTAGGGGCCTGATAAAGGATTGTGAGCTTATATCCAAGGATGGTAAAAGATTTTATGTTTCGGCAAGCTTTTCAGCAATTCGAGATGAGCAGGATGATATTGTTGGAATTGTAATAGTGTTTAGAGATATTACAAAAATTAAAGCTATGGAAGAAGAGATTATTCACGAAAAAAATAATCTCCAGATGATGTTTGAGCTTATGCCCTTGGGGATGCTTGTAATCGATTATAACCGAGTGGTAAAGCAAGCTAACAATGCGTTGCTTAAAATGTTTGGAATTGAAAGAGAGGATATAGTAGAGCGATTTTTGGGTAATGGAATTGAATGTGCCTCGGCTAGCGGTACAAAATGCGGACAGGGACCAAAATGCAGCTTGTGTGATTTGAGAGAGGAAATTGAAAGAGCAATACGTGTAAATGAATATAAAAAGGATGTAATAATAAATATAACTGTTAAAAAGAATGACAGGTATTCAAAAATATGGTGTAAGATTAATTTATCTCCTATTTCCTGGCATGATGAACGTCAAATCATTATTATTATGGAGGATATAACAGAAAGGGTTAAGCACGAACAAAAGCTTAAGATTGCAAAGGAATCCAGCTTGAAGATGCTGGATAGTCTTCCGGTAATGGTTTTAAAATCTAATAAGGATATGAAGTGTGATTATGTTAATCAGACCTTTGTGGATTTTGTAGGGCTTTCAAAAAAAGAAGCTATAAGTAATGTCAGAGGACATTTGCATCCTAGTGATTATGAAAGATTCAAGGAGTTGTATTGTGAGGCCTTTGAACAAAAGAAGGGCTTTGAAATGGATTTTTTAATGCTAAGAAATGATGGAGAATACAGGCAGTCAACGGCGATAGCAAAGCCGTATTATGATATAGATAATGCTTTTGCTGGTTTTATCGGCACAATATTTGATGTGACCGAAACAAAGGCTGCAGAGGAAAAGATAAGAGAAGGCAGAGAAAAATATTATTCGTTATTTATGAATATGGATAGTGGCTTCTCGTATTTCAAAACAATAATTAATGACAATAATGAGATGACTGATTTGGTATATGAAGAAATAAATGGTATGTATGAAAAAATGTTTGACTGTAAAAAAGAAGAGGTGGTTGGTAAAACGCTTGCAGAGGTATTTGGATATAGCAGAGAAGAAATGACGGGCTTAATAAATTTGTACCAAAGCACCTTAGATGAAATTGGATACTTGCATATTGAAGAGTTTTTTATCAAAAAAAATGCTAAGTGGCATTCAGTTTCTATTTATAGCCCGGAAGAAAATCATATAGCTATTTTAACAACAGATATAGATGCAAAGAAAAAAACTGAATTAGAGCTTCACAAAGCCAAGGAACAGGCAGAAGCTGCAAATATTGCAAAAAGTGAGTTTCTTGCCAATATGAGCCATGAAATCAGAACACCCCTTAATGGAATGGTGGGAATGATTGAATTAACATTGATGACAGAATTAAACAAGGAACAAAAGGATAATCTGAGTATTGCAAAAAATTGCGCATCCTCATTATTAAATATTATTAATGATGTCTTGGATTTTTCAAAGCTTGAAGCAGGGAAAATGGTTATTAAAAATAAGCATTTTGAAATTAGAGAGATTATTAATGAGCTTGAAAGGGCAAATAGACCTCATGCGGATAAAAAAGACATTAAAATAATTATAGATATTGAAAATGCAGTTGAGAAATTTGTTTATGCGGATGAGAATAGGCTAAAGCAGGTAATGAATAATCTTATTAGCAATGCGATTAAGTTTACAAGGGCTGGTGAAATAAAAATCAGGGTTAGAAAGCATAATAGCGATTGCAAAGAGGAGCTGCTGTTTTCAGTTAAGGATACTGGGATTGGAATTTCGCCTGAGGAATCCGGGAGGCTATTTAAAAGCTTTACACAGATTGATAGTTCATTTACCAAGCAATATGGCGGAAGCGGCTTAGGACTTGTTATAAGCAAACAGCTGGTTGAGCTAATGGGGGGCAATATATGGGTAGAGAGTAAAAAAGGAAGAGGAAGTACATTTTATTTTACTATACCTAGTATTGAGAAAGAGCTTAAAGAAAAAGAAGAAATAAAGCATGTAAAAATAGAAAAAATTCCAAGCAAAGCACATATCCTTATTGCAGAAGATGACAAGATTAATCAAACGGTCTTGGCAAGGATGCTTAAGGAAGGAGGCTATTCCTGTGATGTTGCAGGTAATGGCAAGGAAGCCTTAGAGATGTATGAAATGAAGCATTATGATATGATATTGATGGATATTCAGATGCCGATTATGGATGGAATGGAGGTTACAAAGATAATAAGAGAGAGGGAAGGGAAGGATAAGCATACTAATATTATTGCAGTAACAGCCTTTGCCCTATATGGAGACAGGGAAAAATTCTTAAGTATAGGTATGGATGAGTATATTTCAAAGCCAGTAGTTATTGAAAAACTATTTGAAATAATGGAAAAGATATTGAATAAGGGAAATGAGCAGCTATTGAACTCAGAGAAGCAAACAAAAAATGTTATACCATATGGCGAGGAGCTTTTGAAAGATACAAAGGATAAAATTAGTAAAATAAGCAAGTTCATTCTAAACAAAGACTATAGCATGATTGAAGCAAATGCACATGAGCTAAAAATGACATTTGAAGAAATGGAGCTATTTGACCAAAAAAGAGCTGCCTTTAAAATTGAGCTGGCAGTAAGAAGAGATGATATTGCAGATGTAGAAAAATGGTATAATATATTAGTTGAAGAATATCAAAGATATTTACAAAGCAAGGCATGATAAAATATCAGGAGGGAAGTCTATGAAAATATTAATTGCAGAGGATGATTTAGTCAGCAGAAGATTTATTAGCAAGGTTATGTCAAAATATGGGGAGTGTGATTTGGTGGTTGATGGGCTAGAGGCAATTGATGCATATATGATGGCTATTAAAGACGAGGAGCCGTATGATTTGATTTGCCTAGATATTATGATGCCTAAAGTGGATGGAGTTAAGGTACTTAAAACAATTCGTGAACTTGAGCAACAGAACAAAGTTGAGCCAGAGAAACATGTCAAAATTATTATGACTACGGCATTAGGAGATACAGATGTTGTTCAAACAGCCTTTGATTATCAATGCGACGCTTACGCATCAAAGCCTATTGATATTCAAAAGCTTATTGAGGTGCTTAGAAAGCTAAAATTAATTGATTAAGTTATAGGAATTCTATTGACAAAATCCCTATTTATGGTATTATATATCTTGTCACTTTTGGAGGGGTTCCCGAGTGGCCAAAGGGGGCAGACTGTAAATCTGTTGGCACCGCCTTCGAAGGTTCGAATCCTTCTCCCTCCATTTATGCCCGAGTGGCGGAACTGGCAGACGCACAGGACTTAAAATCCTGCGATCGCGAGATCGTACCGGTTCGATTCCGGTCTCGGGCATTTTGTTTTTATTTTGAAATCAGATATTAGCTTTTCGTAATGAGGATTATGTCTGAAGCATATAAAACAAAAAGCAAAAATGCAATTTTTATGGTTGTTTTATACAAAACAACACTTGACAATTTGGTTATAAATTGATATAATCAAAAAGCTGAAAAAACGCCCAGATAGCTCAGTCGGTAGAGCAGAGGACTGAAAATCCTCGTGTCGCTGGTTCGATTCCGGCTCTGGGCACTACGGGTTACTAGCTCAGCTGGCTAGAGCACTAGACTTTTAATCTAGGTGTCCCGGGTTCGAGTCCCGGGTGACTCATAAAGACGTCAACATTGACGTCTTTTTTTAATAGAATAGGAAAGTTCGTCTTGTTTGCAATAGACCAAACTTTCCTATTCTACGAGAAACGCGTTCACCGAACGCTATTCTTGTTTCATAGGAAAGACCTTGCTATGGTAATGTGTAAAAGTATCTTTCCTATGAAACAAAAAACTCACTGCGTGCCAAAGATGCGCACCTCGCGGATAAGAAGGTATTGCTTCGCAAACCGCTCGGGCGCGTAGTGTCTGACTTGTCAGACACTTTGTTCTATTTTAGGAAAGTTCTACTTTTCTNNCGGGTTCGAATCCCGTCTCGCGCTTTTTTTATTTGCTCTAAATTCCTTGATTTAAAAGGGGTTTGGAGTTTTTTTATTATCAGAAACGTGAGTACAAAATCCGGTTTTTGAGTACAGCTAGGAAATCTTGTAGCAATTCATCTTTCTAAGAGAGGATTAGATGAGGTTATATGTATCTTCCTTAGAATTGTTGTCGAAAATATAACCCCAGGTGGTTTTGATATCGCTATGGCCTAGAAAGTCTCGAATGATTTCTACCGATACGCCATTAGAAAACATTTCTGAAGCAACTGTTCTCCTTATGTCATGGGCTGATTTAACTTCAATTCCAGCTTTTTTACAGAGCTTCCTGATTCGATTATCAATTTCACGAATTTTAGTACGTCCCTTAGCATCCACAAATAAAAAATCCTGTTCCTCATAACCGCAAATCGCATTGATTTCTTTAACCTTGGCTATAAGTGAGAGCTCGTATTCTCCAAGTGGAAGATAACGGTCTCCATAATGGCTTTTTTTCTTTGTGTGATTTGCTATAGCTGGCCTAAGATTTCCGTTAGAATCTTCAACCAGGGTTTCCATTCTGTGAATATGAAGCTCTCCAGTATTATAGTCAATATCACAGTCTCTTATGGCAACGACCTCTCCGATTCTAAGTCCCAGCTTAAACAACAAAAAAATTGCATAAGCATCAGTATTATTCGGTTGGGAATAAATTTCTTGATTGAGGGCAGCAAACATGCGCTCCTTCTCTTCAGGCAAATAAACGTTGCTGCCGTCAGAACGTTTTGACTGAGGGCGACAGCCATAGGTCTTGACATGGACATCAAGATACGGATTAGTTAAAATCAGATTTTGACGTTTTGCCATCAAAAGCATGTCCTTCAAAATAAACTTCATGTTATTTAGCTCTTTGACTGTTATGTTGAATTTTTCAATGGTTTCATGGAAAAAATCTTCAATAATTTGCGCAGAAAGTTTACTCAATGGAATTTGTACAATTTTGTGATTGGCATAATACCTGGACCAATGGTTTTCATTTCTTTTTAATGTTCGAGAATTAACGTTCTCACTTTTTCTTTTTAAAAGCCATTTAGAATAGATGGTTTCTAAAGTATCTCCTTCATTATCGAAGTAATGCAAATAAAGTTTTTCATAAAGCTTTTGTTTTGTTGGTGCAACAATTTTTTTTCGCTCATCCTCTTCAGTATTTACATAAGTCATCCAACGACCAGAATCACTTTTTGGGGGCGTTATGACGAAGGGATGAACTTCGTTAATCATTTTGTTCTTTTTCATATTTAGTAATTCCAACACGTCTGAATCTATTATATCATTTTTCAAAAGTGTATTCAAAAGATTAATTTGACTGTCTGACAAGTTCATCACCTCCATTCTGATAGGTTAAATAACGGAAATATAAATAAACACAGGAATAAAATTATCTGTGGGTTTAGGTTATATTTATTTTATTAGTAAAAGGGAAATGCCTCATAAGGTTTATTCTTCAACATCTTTTAGAGTATTATGAAATATAAATTTCACAAAGAATAAAGTTATCATAACAGATTTTTTAGCGTATTCCAAATTTTACTATGCTAAAAATGAAAAAATATCAAATTAATCATAATAAATATTTTTTTATTTTCTTGACTTTTCTATTAATCTTTATTTATTTTTTAATCATCCAAGAATATTGGAAATATATTATAAAGAAGGTTGAATTGAAAGGAGTGATTTATTCTAAGAGAAGGAGTTTTGAACATTATGTAATAAGCCATTTTTTAGCATATTTTGGCGAACACAGATAAAATATGCCTGCTGCTTTTACAGACCAGTAAAGCCATAAATTATGGTATGCGGCTGCCGCATGCTGTCACACAGCAACCGGAGTATTGATCCGGTACGCGGATTACTACTAAACCGGCAAACAACATACCGCCGTCTCTATCTGCATAAAGCAAGATAGAGACGGCGGGCAATATAGGGATAGATGCCTTAAAACTAGGGCGAAAATCTTATGATAGTGAAGGAAAATAGAAGAAACGCCTTCGAAGCCCTGCCATAAGTCTGTCCATTTACATATTAGTTCGAGAGGGGGTGCTAAAATGACAAGTCAGACTAATATTAAATTGCAGGATTGCAATCAAAAAACTAAAAACATAAAAGACAATTTATTGGCACAAGCTGATAAATTATTTAGGCAGACAAATCAGCACAGCATTAAAACAAGATATCGATATTATGCAGCCGAAGAGCGTTTTGCAGAATTTTTGGCAGAAAAGTATAAGCTTCAAAAGCTGAAAAATATTAAAGGCAGACATTTGGAAGAATATGTAAAATATCTAAAAGAAACTGGGAAATCACCTAGTACTATTAAAACAGACCTTGCGGGCATAAGGTTTTTTCATGAGTTATCGGAATCTAGGAATAAGCTGCCTAATAATGACAAGTTAGATATTGAAAAAAGAGAAATAGGAAAACTTGACCGAAGCTGGACGGAAAAAGAATATAAAAAAGCTATAGATATAGCGTACTCGATGGGGCGTATGGATGTAGCCTTGGGAATGAAAATGGCATACAATTATGGATTGAGAATAGAAGAGGTTTGCAGATGTCAGGTGTCGCATCTGATAGAAGCAAAAAATATGGATTATTTATACGTGAAGGGTAAAAATGGACAAGTGAGAGGTGTAAGTATTGATGAAACTGAAAAGAAGAAGCTTTTAGAGGATTTATTAGAATATGCTAAGAAAGAAAACAGAAAAGGAACAGACAGAGTTCTTTTTGATAACTATAAAAGTGCAACACAGAAAGAGAAGAAAGCAATTGAAAATTGGATATCAAATCACCGATGGAAATTTCAAAACGAAGAACGAAATTTAAGCTCAAATAAAATCAGCAACCTTAACTTCCATGGCCTGAGGCATACTTATGCACAGAATGAATATAACAATTATATTGAAAATCAGATGAATGAAAATCTGGCCAAGAAAAAAGTAAGTGAACAGTTAGGGCATCATCGAAAAGAGGTAACTAAAGTGTATTTGACATCTGAAAATTAAAGTCAGACAAAAAAATAAAAGGGGGTAATTGTTTATGGAAAGATATCAGACATTTAGTAAAAATGTAAATTATGTTATTGATAACAATAATCATAAAATTATTGTTCCATATGTTGAAAAAGCAAGGAAGAGATATAGGTTTGCTACAGAAGAAAAAATATTGCAGAAGCAATGTAGCAAGTGTGAAAAATGGTTTGAGGTTATGAGGCTAGAAAATGGAGAATTAATAGATATTCATAATGAAGATGAGATTCATCTTACAAAAAGCGGATTCATTTCATATTGTAAAAAGTGTACACCGAAAAAACTTGTTTCTATAAAAGAGGGAAGTGATAAGAGATTGAATGATAGTGATAAATGCTCGGTATATTTGACTGAGTTACAACGCAGATATTTAAAAATGAGGGCGGCAGCAGTCAATAAACCAATGAAGGAATTGTTGGGTGAGATAATTGATGACGAAATAAGAAAAAATCCGATTGGCAATTTTTTGTAGTCTATAAACCTATAAAATATATGGGGAAAAATTATTATAAAGATTATAAAAGTGCTTTATTTTTATTATTGATTATGATAAAATAATTATAGAAAGTGGTTGGATTGCAAAATGCGATTGCCACTATAAGAGATTAAATGGTATTAATCACTCTGTGTGCAAGACAGGGTGATTTTTTTGCCTAAAATTTAGTTTATTAAGATTATTTATTTAAGGAATGAACATAAATACAAAATTATTTTTGATATTGCATTATTAGTATTAATATGAGAAACAATACTTTCAATATTGGAGGGATTTTTAATATATATTCTTTATTTAACAATTTGTTATTCGCAAGAAATATAAATACCTAAATTCCACGTGTGTTTT
>DFYO01000016.1 GCA_002381865.1 Clostridiales bacterium UBA4080
AGACTAAGGATCTAGTCCATATTACTTGGGTAGGGGTTCAAGTCCCCTCAACTGCATAGGGTTTCAGCCTATTAGAACACTAGTTACAAAATGCGATTGTCCGTAAATTGTCCAAACTAATACAAAATACAAAAAGAGATAGCAAAAATGCTATCTCTTTATTTGGCTTAATTCTGTGTTTTTAAATTGGAAGTTTTAATCTACTCATAGCTTCACGTTTTTTGTTTTCTGTCAGGTGAGAGTATATTTTACTAGTTACACTCATGTCAGAGTGACCTAATATTTCTTGAATTATTCTCATGTCAACATCATTATCTAACAACCAAGAGGCACACGAATGCCTCAGCTCATGAAATGTAACTTTTTTGATTCCAGGAGTTCTATTGATTCTGTCAGCAAATCTTCTGCACACTTGATTAGTGTTTATTAATGTTCCATCTTCATTAACACTAAAGAAACCAATCCATTCATTATTATACTTTTCACCAAGGAATATCTTGTTTTTTGATATTTCTGTCATTCTTTTTTTAAACAGAGAAAGCATTTCGTCTGTTAGAGGAATTGTTCTTTTAGCTGAATCACTTTTAGGATCCTTCACAATGATATTATCCTTTATATAGTGAACACCCTTATGATTTGCAAATTTTTCGGCATTTTTATCGTATTGAACAGTTCTAGTAACATGCAATTCCTTTTTTATGAAATCAATATCATCATACATCAAACCGCAAATTTCACCTTCTCGCAATCCTAGGTTCAATGCAACCTTAATGTGAAATATTAGAGAAAAGTTTTCAAACAAATCCAAGGCCTGTTTTATATCGTTTGCATCCCAAAACGTGTGTACCGGAGCTTTAGGCTTTTCTAACTTGATTTTATCCATTATTTTCTCGTTTGACATGTTCCAGGAATATGCTTTATAAAATATTGCTCTTAAAGTTGCATGTACTTTCTTGATTATATCATTGCTTTTTCCAGCATTTTTAAGTTTCTTATACAGAGCATTAATATCACGTGTCTCGATAGCATTAAATTTCATTTTTCCAATATAAGGCAAGATGTGAGTTGATAATATATTTTCATAGAAGACATGGGTTTTTGGCGATAAAAACACGCTAACATGGTCTTCAAGCCATATATCAGAAACTTGCTTAAAAGTGTATTCGTGAGTATTAAAACTCATTACATCATTTTCAGCTAAAATCAAAGCTTTTTCAGCTTCTTTCTTAGTTTTAAAGCCACTAATATATTTCCTTTTTCTTTTACCCAGGCTATCAGGTATTTCAAACCTGATAGCATAGGTCTTGTCAGGTTTTTGTATTATACTTCCCATTATTTCACCCCTTATTTTAATGATTCATTGTTTATAATTGTATCAAAATCTTTATGTAAAACATGTGCCAACTCATGAAGATAGGCATTTTTTTGCATTTCAAAACTCATCTTGCTGTTGATTAATATATTATAGTTACCTTCACTGTCTAGACTTGTAAGTGCCTTTACTTTATATGGCAATTCTACAAGTCTTATAAATATTTCTCCCAAAAAAACACCCCTATTCTCGTTTAAGTCTGTTTACAAGGTCAATAACTGCTTGCAGATCGTCAGTTGTTAATTTTTTGCTTGCATCAAAAAGTATTTTTAATTCTGGATTTTCATACATTTCTTTAGCCATATTCCTTGCATCTTCATTGATGTAATATTCAGTCTCATGTTCCTTGATTACATCTGGAGTATTTGATTTAATGTCTTTTATTAAATCACGTTCTGCTACTAGTTGCTCTATCATTGTTCGATATGGTGTTTTACCAAGAAGATAATCAACTGTAACATTAAAATAATCTGCTATTCTTCTTAACTTGTCTGCTTTTGGAATACTTTTCCCGTTTTTCCAATCACTTAATGTTGATGTAGCAATTCCAGTAGCCCTAGCCACATCAGCTGCTCTAACTTTATTTTCCCTTAACAACTCACAAAATATGGTATACATATAAACTCCCTTCAAAAAAACTCGGAAAACCGTATTTTGTGATTGACAAACTAATAAAACCGAATTATAATAACAATATAAGTTCGGAAATCTTAGTAATCGACATAAAAAACACGGTATTTTTGTTGATTTGTTATATAAAACCCTTGACAAGTATTATTATAACGGATTTCCGAATTATAGTCAATGTATATAAATTCAAATATTATAGGAAAGGAGGACTATAAAATGAGTTATGCAGTTGTAGAAAAGCTTCTCAATGAACGCAAAATGACAGCTTATCAACTATCTAAAGAAACAGGTGTATCAACAGTAACATTGTCAGAATGGAAAGCAGGTAAATATACTCCTAAGATTGATAAAATACAAAAAATTGCAAACTACTTTGGGATTCCAATAGAAACATTAATTAACACGAAAAGTGCTTAAGAAGGAGGAAAACAGATGGCAGGTTTATTAGTAAAAGTTACAATCAACACGA
Source organism: Clostridiales bacterium UBA4080 (assembly GCA_002381865.1). Taxonomy (GTDB): domain Bacteria; phylum Bacillota; class Clostridia; order Lachnospirales; family Vallitaleaceae; genus UBA4080. Next base: position 2,472 of record DFYO01000016.1, read on the forward strand.
AAGAAGCAACAGAAGAATTGAGTCAACTAATTAAATTATTAAAAGAAGCGGATGCATTAATTGACTCAATTGCTTCAAAAGGCATTAAAAGTCTAATTGGTCATCAAGATAAAGATCAGTAGCAGCATCAAGCATTTCTTCCCATGAAGAAAAGTCGGTTGACGATTGAACATAAACATCAAAGAGATCATCAGGAATTGACTCAAAATCTTCTTCTGTCTCTACATTAAAATTACCTTTTGCAAGAAATTCTTCAAAAGTTGAGACATTAGTATGAGATTCCATGAAGCGGTTGTTAAATAAAACATCAAAACTAACACTTGAACCATCAAGGCTTTTGACTTTATCCGCACATGAATCTAAATCTTTTATAAGATTATCAATGCCTGATTTATCAAATTTAAAGCTAGACACATGAAACCCTCCTTTCTCAGATATTCGACATGCCAGTGTCGTAATTACAGTTTAGCACCATTAGAGAGAGGGAACAAGAAATAAACGAGGAGGAAACGGAATGGAAGAACTATTAAAAGAGATATTAGAACAAATTAAAAAACCAAAGTGTATAGAGCCAACAGGAATATATACGGTACAAGATTTGGCTGATTATCTTGAATGCGACTATGGAACAGCACTTAAGTGGTTGCATAAAGGACTTAGGCACCGCAAAATTGGAAGAACAAATTATATTATAGGTAAAAATATCATTAGTTTTTTTGAAGATGAAAATGACATTGAATACACAGAAAGCAGCAAGACCAGGATTGAAAGAAAACTAAGAGCAGTTAAATACAATTAAGGAGGAAGCCATGTATATAAAAACAAAACATATCAACGATGCTACAAGGCCTGAAAACTACAATAAAGAATGCTTCATCGAACAGGAGGGGAATATGGAAGGGCTAACAGAAGAAAAAAAAATATGGATGAAAGAAGTTGAAATACTTAAATTTGAAAAACCACAAGTTTATTATGCTAAAAACATACCCGGATGCACTTACTCCGAAGATTACATAAAAAATAAGCCCATTGAAATTCTAAAAAAAAATTATAACAGGCTATATGAGAATAATGACGTTAAATAGGTAAAATGTTGCGAACTTTACCTAAATATTCAACGGGAATTTGCCACAAGTAATACAAATCTATAAAACAAAAATAAGGAGACATTAATGGAAAATTTAAAGATATTTGAAAACAAGGAATTTGGGCAAGTTAGGGTTATTGTACTAAATAACAAAGAGTATTTCTATGGTGTGGATATTGCAACAGCACTTGGATATGAAAGACCAAGTAAAGCAGTATCAGATCATTGCAATGGTATCCTAATGCAGGACACCATAAAAAATAGTGGTGGTTATCCAGAAAAGCTAATCCCTGAGGGAGACGTGTATAGGTTAGTATCGCGTTCTCAGCTACCATCAGCTGCAAAATTTGAATCATGGGTATTTGATGAAGTACTGCCAACCATCCGCAAGACCGGAGGTTATGTAAGCGATGATGATATGTTTATTAGAACATACCTGCCTTTTGCAGATGATTCTACCAAAGCATTGTTTAAATCTACGCTGGAAGTAGTTAAGAGCCAAAATAAGGCTATTGAGCAGATGAAACCAAAGGCAATATTTGCAGATGCAGTTGAAGCTTCTCATACATCCATACTTATTGGAGACTTGGCAAAGCTAATTAAGCAAAATGGACACGATATTGGACAAAAAAGACTATTCGAGTGGTTAAGAAAAAATGGATTTTTAATCAAGGGAGGAGAAAGCAAGAATATGCCAACACAGAAGGCAATGGAAATGGGGCTATTCCAAGTTAAAGAGACTAGCATTAGCAATTCTGACGGGTCCATAAGAATAACCAAGACCACAAAAGTTACGGGAAAAGGGCAGATATATTTTATTAATAAATTTTGTGGGAAGGAAGAAGTGTTATGACAGTAAGATGCTGCAAGTGCTTAAGGAGCTGGAATATATCAATTTTCCACCAAATACCTAAAGCTGGTTATATCTGCCCCCAATGCAAAGACAAAAAGAAAGCCGCCCTTAAAAATAAGAGCGACAATCAACCAAGATTAGTATAGCAAATCGGAGGTATATTATGCAAGAAGAAATTTTGAAATTAAAAAGACAACTCGAAAAAGCGAAGCAGCTCCTTAGAGAATATGATATATGCCAGTGTTGCAAGTTTCTATTAGAAGAACCTCAAAAATGCCCTGAATGCGGCCATCAAGAGAAAAGTAAATGTGTTATCTGCGCTGATATGCCAGGAACGGGACTTTGGGAGTTTAATGACGAGCTGCTGGAGGACAATGATGAAGATTGAAAATGAAATATTAAAAGATATTAATGTAGAACTAACAATTATATTGGCAATAATTATTGTCATGACCTTTATTACAGGAGGGAATTTATTATATGTCAACGCAAAACAAGGAATTAACACAGGAAAATCAGATTATATTAATGAAATCGAAAATCAAATTATTAGAGATGAACTTAAACAGTTCATACAAACAAATGATAACACTGAAAATTATATCGTTGACAATGAGCCTGATAGCATTATGGGCACTTTTAAAGCTTCAGGCAATACATTTGTAGGAATGTTCGAATTAACAGCTTATACGGCAGGATTTGAGAGCACTGGAAAGCATCCAGGTGATCCCGCTTATGGAATAACCGCATCAGGAGCAGAAGTAGTTGAAGGAATAACTATTGCAGCTGACTGGGATGTTATCCCTCCAGGAACAAAAGTTTATATTGAGGATGTTGGTTTCCGCTGGGTTGAAGACAAAGGCGGAGCGATTAAAGGAAATAAAATTGATATATATGTTGAAAATCTTGCTGATGCTATAAATTTTGGAAGGCAGCATAAAAATGTTTGGATTGTTAAAGAATAGGAGATTAACATGATTGTTAAATCTATTGAATGTTTGAAATGTGGATATTTTTATTGGAGTTGGAATGAGCATATCTACTGCCCTGGTTGCGGGGAAGAGTTAGACAAATCTCTACCGCTTAACAAAGAAGATTTTAAAAATAAAAACATATTAGACATTATAGATTTACGCATAAAACACAGGGATTTATTTACTAAAACACAAAAAAAGGAGTAAGAGATGGCGGAACGAAGAATGTTTAAAAAAAGTGTTATTGAAAGTGATGCCTTCCTTGATATGCCCAGCTCAACAAGGCTGCTGTATTACGATATAGGGATGATGGCTGATGATGATGGATTTATCAACAATATTAAAAGAATAATACGTATGACAGGTGCAAGTGAAGATGATCTAAATGTATTAATTGCAAGATCCTTTGTAATCAAATTTGAAAGCGGGATAATTGTGATTAAACATTGGAAAATGCATAACTATATAAAAAAAGATAGATATAAACCAACAATCTATCAGAATGAAAGAAATATGCTTGAATTAATAAATAACGAATATTTTTTCAATCCTACTGGAATTATAGATTTAAGCAATGCATTTATTGAATCAGCAGAAACCCCTAATATTCAAGAAAAAATCATAAAGGACACAGAAAGTAACCAAAATGTATCCGTTGTGGATACGGAAAGTAACCAAGATGGATACGTAGGTAAGGATAGGTTAGGTAAGGATAGGTTAGGTAAGGATAGGTTAGGTAAGGTTAGTCTAGGTAAGGTTAATAAAAACAATAAAACAAAAAGCGCTGTTGTTTTTTCAAAAATCTTTGAAGAAAATAATCTATCTCAAATGATTACAGAATCACTCCAAGAATTTATTGAACACAGAAAACAGATAAGAGCTCCAATGTCAGAACTAGCAATAAAAAAAATGATAAAAAAATTATCTGCGTATGATGAAATCACACAGATTAAGATGATTGATAAATCAATTGAAAATGGATGGAAAGGTGTTTTTGATATTGATGAGAAAAATACAAACAAACCTGCAGTTAATAATAATAATAAAACCAAGTCTAGTAATAAATTCATTAATTTTGAGCAACGAGATAATGACTATGATGCAATTGAAAAAAAAGCTATGCAAATGCTATTAGCAGAGAATAAGGAGAAAGAAGACAGTGGATAATATACAATGTGTTATTTTTACAATCAGAACTTATATTTCAAAATTTGGGCAAAAAATTAAAAAAAATGATTTTTTAGAGCTGTGCAGAGAACATAATATAAATCCCAATACAACAATGCATTATGTGAGTATTAAAAAGGGATATATTACCACAAAAATTCCACTGTGGATTGAAAATATTAATTATTAAGCGGAGGGATAAGTGAAATGCATACCATGGAAATAATTGTTGATAACTTTGCAGGTGGCGGCGGCGCAAGTACAGGAATTGAAATGGCAACAGGAAGAAGTGTAGATATTGCAATTAATCATGATCCTGCTGCAATAGCAATGCACAAAGTTAATCATCCGGATACAGAACATTATTGTGAGAGTGTTTGGGATGTTAATCCTGTCAGTGCAGTCCGAGGTCGTCCAGTTGGTCTCGCTTGGTTTAGTCCTGACTGCAAGCATTTCAGTAAAGCAAAGGGTAGTAAACCAGTTGAAAAGAAAATTAGAGGGTTAGCCTGGATTGTAATAAAATGGGCTGCTCTAGTTAGACCAAGAGTAATAATGTTAGAAAATGTTGAAGAATTTCAAACTTGGGGTCCAATTAAAAAAGGCAAACCGATAAAAAGTCGCAAAGGCGAAACCTACTGGAAATGGAGATCGCAACTTGAATCACTTGGTTATGAAGTTGAGACAAATGAACTTGTAGCTTGTGACTATGGAGCACAAACGAAGAGAAAAAGATTTTTTATGATAGCTAGATGTGACGGAAACCCAATTGTATGGCCAGAGCCAACGCATGGCGATAGAAACAGTCAAGATGTAATGTGTGGATTGTTAAAAGCATATGTGCCGGCAGCCAAATGCATCAACTGGAACAATTTAGGTAAAAGTATATTTGACAGAAAAATACCACTAAAAGAAAAAACTCTTAACAGAATTGCAAAAGGCATAAAAAAATTTATTATAGAGAATGAAGACGGATATATCATTCCTGAAGAAGAAACAACATCATTCTTAATTCAATATCACAGTGAAACAACAAAAAATGAAGTACGAGGTCAAACACTGAGAGAACCAATTATGACAATTGATAGCAGCCCGCGATACGGATTAGTAACCGCATTTATGACAAAGTTTTATAAGACAGGAATCGGACAGGAAATAATAGACCCACTTCACACAGTAACAACGTCTCAGGGTCATTTTGGTCTTGTATCTGCATTCTTAGTGAAATATTACGGGAACATGACAGAACATAGTATATATGAGCCATTAGACACTATAACAACAAAAGATAGATTTGGACTTGTAACCGTATTGATTAATAACGAGCCTTATCAAATAAAAGATATTTGGCTGAAAATGCTAGAGCCAAAAGAATTGTTTAGGGCACAAGGGTTCCCGGAGGATTATATTATTGACAGAGATTGTACTGGAAAAAAATATCCAAAGAAAGAACAGGTTGCTAGATGCGGAAATGCAGTACCACCAGCATTTTCTAACTCGCTTGTTAGAGCTAATTTAATAGAATTGTGTACTGGAAAGAGAAGACCTAACATGGTAATTGATTGTAGTACGGAACAACTAAGATTTGCATAATAAATGAAAAATTTGAAAGTAAGGATTAAATATGATTGTTTGTCCATATGACACATGTAAAACTAGAAATAGCTGAATATGAAACGGAAACATTAAGGTGTATGAGCTATAAAAGAAAAGAAAGCAAGGATGATTGTGAAAATTAGCGGGCAGTAAAATAAAGCACAGGAGGCTTGAAATGATTATTAAATACAAGGAACTTGCAGCCGACCCAAAAGACGGGATATACAGAGTTATTGGAACAAAAACTCATATTATTGTGACTGGCAATAAGCTCATTCACTCGCCTCATGGTATGACGATAAGAGATGATGCAATTTTGGAAAAATGTGATTAGAAAACAAATAAGAAGGAGCGGAAATTATGTTGAGTGTAAGAATAGAGTTGACAAACAGGGAAGATGGAATTGTTATAAGTACGGTTGATGCAAGACCTATGATGAGTATGGATTGGTATGGGAATTATGAAACAGCAATATCAATAGATGGGCAACTATGGAGAATCGCTGAAGGTTATAACACAGAACAACAAGCTAGAACAGGTCATAAAAAATATAAAAATATGTCAAAGGTTGATATTAAAAAATTAGATTGGATAGGGTAATTCTTAATAGTACGAATATTACTAGAAAACTAATGCGATGTAAACCATCGGAAGGAGATATGAATATGAAAAAAATAATTATGGTAATTTTAGCAGTAACAATTATAATGGGTTTGCTTGTAGGATGTGCAACAAGAGAAGCAGATATAGTAAACCAAAACCTTTCACTAGAAGCAGATAATTTTAATGTTGTGCGTCAATTAACTGTAATAAATTGCATTCAAGGAGATGTTTTGTTTCAAATGACTGGGAAAATATCCATAGTAGCTGACACATCAGATAATCAACTGGAAGTTATCGTAGAGGATGAGAACGGAAAATATCAAAAGCATTTTATAGGATTGAGCGATAATGTTACATATGTTGTAGAGGATATAAGAGCCACTGACGTTGATCAGTATAACTATACTCTAAATTATAATCCTAAAATGTGGCTTCCTGTTAAAGTGGAGACCGTTGATTAAATTGCAACTTTAATGAAAACAATTCCGAAACATCGGAGAAGGGAAAAAATGATGGAAAAATTTAATGGAAACGGATTTATTGGTGTAGTGACAAACGACAAGGTTAAACTTGAAATATCAATAGCAAATTTAGTAAATGCATTTAATTGCTGTCCTGATAATTTTGATGGAAGTAAAGTTAGAAGGGGTATGCGTCAAGAATTTGCAAGACACTTAGTTGAAAGATTATTTGACGAAACCGACCAAGACACTGGTGCAAGCTATATTGAAGAAGCATTTGATAAGGTATTTTATGAAATGATGGAAGATGATTTGGATTTTATCAAGCATCCAGATGATGAAGATTAGTCCGATATCAAGAGCAAAACCAAAAAGGAGTGGAGCTATGAAATATAAATATACTGCAATTTTTGAAAATACACCAGTATGTGAAAATTGTATGCTATCTCATTACGACAGTGCATCTGAACGAAGAAAATGCATGGCATTAGGAATGAGACCGTTTTGCACAGAGGAAGGATGTAGAAAAGATTGTCCATTAGTGAAAGATGAAGATTAGTACGATTTTAGGAGGTTGAAAAATGAAAGGCAAAATAACTGTTACTAGTCTAGAAAGGGAAATAGAAGAAACCCTTTTTAATAACAATTCAGAAGAATTTATAATTTTAGGGGTTTCATGCAAGTTTAATGCGATTATCAATAATAAAAAAATTAATGGCACTATTAAATTTAAAGATAATTTCCCAAATGGGTTTAAAGAAGCCGAGAGTATGATAGAACAATTGATAAAAGATGAAGAATAAATAATAAAAAATAAAAAGAGGGCATCTGCCCTGGTAAGCTCTTGCCCTCTTTAATCCACTTGGGATATGTGCTCATTATAACATAGCCCTCAAACAGAAAACAAGAGGAGGACACTATAATGACTGAAATTATTATTAAACTATTAGAATCACTTAAATCGACAGGTGCAGTCATAGATGAGCATAAAGCTTATCTAGCGGTAGAAACCGTATTAGATAATTATAATATTCAATCAAAGAGTACAGCTTTAACGGTAACAACAGATATACCGGAACATGCAAAGATATTCTTCTCTTGTAAAAAGCTTGAGGGACTGTCAAAAAGCACATTAAAAAATTATGCTTATGAAATAAGGCGATTTAGTGAGCAAGTATGCAAACCAGTTTCAATGATTACAATAACCGATATAAGAGTATATATCAATAATTATACAAACGCTGTTAAATCAAGCACTATTGAAACAAAAATATATTGTTTAAAATCATTCTTTGGATGGCTGCATGAAGAAGAATACATATCGAAAAATCCTACAAAGAAAATCGTTATACCAAAGAAACCAAGCAGAATGAGAGAAGGGTTATCAGTTGAACAATTAGAATCTGCAAGAAATGCTTGTTTGAATTCAAGAGAAAGAGCTTTTCTAGAGTTTTACCTGTCTACCGGATGCAGGGTTTCGGAAGTTGTTGGTTTAAAACTTACAGATATTAAAAATAATTCCATGAAAGTAATTGGTAAAGGCAATAAAGAAAGAATTGTTTTTTTGAACGAGAAAGCTTTGATGTACTTAAAGATGTACATCAATAGCAGGACGGATAAATCTGACTATATATTCACATCAGAAAGAATGGATAGAAAAACTAGTTTATATAAACCAATAGGGGCCAGAGCAATTGAAGATGTTTTTACCAAGATAGGAAAAAGATGTGATTTACATCTACATCCACATTTATTAAGACATACATTTGCAAGCATGATGTTAAAAAATGGGGCTTCATTAAGAGCAATTCAAGAAATGCTTGGACATTCTGATCCAAAAACAACTAATGTATATGCAAAAATCACAAATATTCAGCTTATGCATGAACATCAGCGTTGTGCAGTAGCTTAATATAAAAAATGGTTGCCACTGCCATAAGTGGGAAAGGAGGAACCTCCTTTTCAAACACTTAAACACTGCATCCATTAAATTAGCCCGAAGCTGCAATCGGTGAGTTGCAGCAGCTAGTCCAGCTAAAGGACCAGGGGCAAACCTCAGAGCCTTGCCCCTAAAAATTAAAATTAACTGGAAGGGATAAAAATAAATGATTAATCAAATTATGGTTGAGGACATACATAAAAACGCTGTAGAACATGGATGGTGGGAAGGAAACAGAACTTTTGGAGAAATTATAGCGCTCTGCCATTCTGAAATGTCGGAAGCACTTGAAGAATACAGAAAAGGCAAAAAACTCAGCGAGATTTATTTCGAAAAAGCTGGAAAACCAGAAGGAATTAGTGTTGAGCTTGCAGATTGCATAATAAGGATATTAGATTATTTCGGATATATAAAAATTGATTATAAAATTTATCCGGTTTCAATTATTGAATTTAAAGAAATAAATTATGATTTTGCAGAGTTTGTTACACGAACACAGTTGTATATTTCCAAGGCTTATGAGCTTAACAGCCTATCATATCTCAAAGGAGCAGTAGAATACATTTTCGAATATTTAACATATTTTGACATTCCGATAATTGAAATAATAAATTTAAAACATGCATTCAACAAAACGAGAAGCTACAAACATGGGAATAAGGTGATTTAGGAGGAGCAAACATGAAGATGTACATATCAGGCAAAATAACAGGAAATGAAGATTATATGCAACATTTTAAAAAAGCTGAAAAAATGCTAATCGAACAAGGACATCAAGTAATGAATCCAGCGATACTTCCACAAGGCTTCTCATGGGAAGAATATATGAAGATATGCATATCAATGATTGATGTATGCGAGGGTGTTTACATGCTTAATAATTGGGAAAAAAGCAAAGGAGCTAAAATCGAAAGGCTATATGCAGATATAAACAACAAAAAAATCCAATATGAAAAGGGGAAATTATGATGGAAGAAGTAACAGCGTACAAGGTAGAAGGAAAATTGGTTGAAAACAAAGAAAAGGCAAACATAATATTGATTGAAACACTTCTTAGGGCCGCTTTTACTGATGCAGGGCATTGGAAAACAATAGAGTTTCTTGCAAGGAATAAAGAAAATAGGAATAAATTAAAAGTGATCCTGGAAGAAATAGAACAAAGATTTTAAAAATCATTCTAAAGCAGGGAGGGATAAAATGGCAAGGCATATCACAAACAAAAAACTATATCTGCTGACAAAAGAATTAAAAAGATACAAAGAAATTAAAAAAATAATAAGACATGATGAAAAACTGCTAGACGAAGGATATATGATTAGCGGAATAAACTATGACAAAGTTGTAATCCAAAAATCAAACAAGTTTAACAGTGACACTGAAAATCAGTTATTTACAAAAATAGAAATTGAAAATCGCCTGAAAACAAATAAAACGAAAATCAAAAGAATTGACTTAGCCCTTGAGCTCCTGGATGATGAAGAACTGATGATAGTTCGAGAATATTACATAAATGACTGTGGCTGGATAAGTACTGCAAGAAAGATAGGCACTTCAGAAAGAAATGCAAGACGAATTAGAGATGCAGCAATAATTAAAATGTTTGAGGGGCTTTATGGCGAAAGGTTATGCAAGGGATATGTGCAATACAGCCTAAATGGATTTTGAAGATTAGAAAACTATTACGAGCCAATGAAAGGAATAAATAATGGGATTAACAGAAAATCAAAAACATTTAATTAAAGCAATTTCAAAAGGTGAAATAGCTGATATAAAAAAAATAGCTGTATTGTGTTTAAAAGAAGATGAAACTCAAAAGAATTCATATTTTTGCAAGCAATATATCGCTACATTAAGTAATCAGCCTACATTTATTGAATTGCCACACAATATAAAACATCTTGTTTCAGCAGAAGATATGCAAATGTTTAATGACAAAAGATATTTTTTATCCGATAGAGAAGAAAAAATACTAAATCACATTAAGCGAATGGCATTGGTTGAACAAAAAATGAATGAAATTGGAATAAAGTATATAAATTCAACTCTTCTATACGGAGAAAGCGGAACAGGCAAGACAACATTTGCTAAATATGTTGCAAAAGCATTAAATTTACCCTTTGTTTATATAAATTTCTCAAAATTAATTGATTCTTACATGGGTAAAACATCGAGCAATATAGCAGAAGTATTTAACTATGTAAATAATAACAAATGCGTTTTTATGCTTGATGAAATTGATTGTATTAGTGTCGAAAGGTCAAGCAATAGTGGGAGTGGTTCGGATGGTGAAATATCAAGAATTACGATTACATTGATGCAAGAATTTGATAAATTGAGTTCTGGAACAGTTCTTATTTCAGCAACAAATCGTTTAGACAGAATTGATAAAGCATTGGTTCGAAGATTTTCAAAAATACATGAAGTCAAGCCACTTGGAACATATGAAATGCTTGAGTTAGCAAATGATTATATGTTAGATATAGGGATTGATGTTATGGAAAACATTAATATTAATGTAAAAAATCAAGCAAAATTAGTAACTCAAATAAATGAATTAGTAGCATTAGAAATAGAAAAACAATTAACTGTGTAATAGTCCGAAAAAGCGAAGGAGAAAACCAATGTATATTACAGTAGAAAAATTCGAAGATATATTGAACAAAGGAGAGCAGATAAGAGAACAAAAAGCATTCAGCATATATCAAAGGTTAGACAATAAAAAAACTAAGAAGCCAATAGTTTTTGAGCTGACCGAAGAAGAAAAAAGAGAAAAGCAAATAATTAAAAGCATATATGAATACGCTATGAAGCAAACAGGTGTACTAATCAACACAGAGAATATGAGAAAATTAATTGATGAGGATATTCAGCCTGTACACGTTGTAAAGGCAAAGTATCTGCTAGATACCGAAGGTAATTTTATCATATACCCAAAAGGAAAAGGAAGCGCAGGCTTTATTGTAACAGATACAATTAACAAAAGTTATTGGCAAACAACAACGAAAAGTGTTAAAGAAATTGTAAACTGCATAAAACAGAAGAATTATGATGAATTTGACACGCGAATGCTGCAAGCAGACTTAAAGGAATTATATAATTCTAAATATCACATATCAACTATATGCACTAGGCTAGTTGTAGCTTTGAAATTATTGTCATTGCAAAACATTAATTATCAAGACTATACTATCAGACAGACAAATAAAAAGGTTTATAGGAGGATATAAAAATGAGCTTCAATAAATGGATTGGAATTGGAAGACTAACCAAAGATGTAGATTTAAGATATTCAGGAGAAACAGCCATAACCAAATATTCAATAGCAGTAAACAGAAAATTCAAGAAAGCAGGAGAGCCAGAAGCAGACTTTTTCAACGTTGTTGCTTTTGGTAAAGCAGGGGAATTTGCTGAAAAGTATTTCAGAAAAGGACAGCAGATTGCTATTGTTGGAAGATTGCAGACAGGCAGCTATACTAACAAAGACGGACAAAAGGTATACACTACTGATATTATCGCAGAAGAACAACATTTTGCCGATAGTAAGAAAGAAATAGAGCCACACAAAGCACCAGTAACCAATGATTTTATTGAAGTAACTGACGATAGCGATTTGCCATTCTAGGAAACTATTGTGAACCAATAAAAATTAACTAACCATTTTAACAGGAGATATAAGCAGTATGGATATGATAGAACGGAATAAATATGGCGTAAACAACAAAATAAAGGCTAGAGTGTTAGACGAAGAAGTAATGAAGAACTTGGGATTTACAGATTACAGAGAAGGCTATTGGCATTTTATGCGAATACTAAGAGATTACATAAGGAGTTTATGAAAATATTTAACAAAAAAACGTGTCCTAATTCTGTCCTAATGTTGTCCGTTACAATATCAAAAAAGGATATATACTATTATTGTGATAGTAAAGAAATCCTCCGAGTTACCTCCTTATTATTTAAAAGCCGTTCAATTGAGAGCGGCTTTTAAAATGCCAAAAAGTGATGTGAAAATATGAATGCTGTACAGCCAATAAGAGATAAAAAAATAATAGAAGATATTAAATTGTTTTACGAGGAGCGCTCAGCACGAAACTATGCTCTTTTTTGCAGTGGGATATATATTCCACTAAGGATATCGGACATCCTGAGCTTGAGGGTTCGAGACGTGAGAAACAAAGAATATATAGAATGGATAGAAAAAAAGACGGGCAAAAAATTTAAAATTAAAATAAATGTAAAATTAAGAAAGATATATTATAACTATTGTGCAAATAAAAAAGACTATGATCTATTATTCCCTTCTCCAATTAAAAAGGGGTATCCGTTATCTAGGCAGCAAGCCTACAACATCATAAGAGAAGCTGCCGACTACTTTGGAATTGAATCATTGGGATGCCATAGCCTAAGAAAAACATTTGGATATCAATTATATAATCAAACAGGAAACATTGAAATGTTGAGAAAGATATTTAAGCATCACAATGCACAAATTACGGCGAGCTATATTGGACTAGAAGAAGATATTATTAATGATGCATTGGACCTATTAGACTATTAACTATTTGACATAAAAAATGTTGAGTAAAATGAAGGTGTTAAAAATAAAGGTATATATAGGAAGAAAAATTATTTAAAATCATTTGACAGAATACTAGATATGACAAATTGAAAGATAAAGAAAAATCGAGGTGATTTTAATGCCGCAAAAAAAATATGAAATATTCGTAGAACCTAGACTTTCAGAGATTTCAGCATGGGTAAAACTTGGTATGACAGAAAAAGAAATAGCTAAAAAACTAGGGGTTTCTTACTCGTCTTTTAAGACGTATAAAAAGGAGCATTTGGCCTTATTTGGCACCATGGCCAATACGAAGTCTGTTGTTGATGCAATGGTAGTTGAAGCGCTGCTTAAGAACGCACTGGGATTCACATATAGAGAGCAACAAGCTGTGAAGGTTAAGAATGAATACTACGATGACAAAGGCCGAAAATGTTATAAAGAAACTGTTGAAGTGGTTGACATAGAGAAAACAAAACCACCTGAAACGCAAGCAGCAACATTCTGGTCTATTAACAGAGATTCGGAAAAATGGGCAACTAATCCTCACGCAGTTAAAGCAAAAGATAAAGAACTGGAGCTTAGGCAAAAAGAGATTGAAAATAAGGAATGGTAGTATATGGATAAACTACATCAGTTTTATTGTAGCAAAGCCTGGAGAGACTTATCATATAAATTAAAGGTTGAGGCTGGTGGTAAGTGCAACAGATGCAATAATATATATACAGACTTCAGCAAACTTACAGGACATCATAAGATAGAGCTGAACGAGGAGAATGTATCAGATCCTTTAATCTCTCTCAATGCGGAAGAGATAGATATAATCTGCCACAACTGCCACAACCAAGAGCATAAAAGATTTGGCAACAAACAAGAAGTCTATATAGTATATGGCAGTCCACTATCAGGCAAGACAACATTAGTAAAAGAGTTAATGAACTATGGAGACATAGTTATAGATATGGATGCATTGTGGAAGGCTTTGACATTTCAAGAAGAATTTATTAAACCAAATAACTGCAGATTTAATTTGTTTAAGATTAGAGATGAATTGCTACAACAAGTTAAGATGCGTTATGGTAATTGGTATAACTGTTATATCATTGGAGGCTATCCCGATAAGTACGAGAGAGAAAGATTAGTCCAGGAGCTGGGCGCAGAATTAATTTATTGTGACAGTACTAAGGAAGAATGCCTTAGCAGACTTGAAAAAAGTAATAAGCCTGAGAAATGGTTAGATTACATTAATGATTGGTGGGATAAATTTGAAAGATAGCCCCCCTCAAAGAAAATTATTTTAGAAGCCAGCATACTGTGAGGGCTTCTTTTTCTCATACACAATAAAAATTTGACTTTTCATTTCAAGTTTTTCAAGAAAAAATAAAAGTAGGTGAGTTAATGCAAAATCAAGAATTAGCAGAAGAAATACAAAGGCTTAAAACTGAATTTGCTTCCGCAGATGAATACAAGCTGAAGGTGCTTGAGGCATTAATTGAGCAAGCAGCACACGAGAGAATATATCTTAGAAGGCTAAATGAGCAGGCCATTATTACAGGATTGGTTAAGATACATCCTACTAACCCAAGCAAACAACAAACATTGCCTATATCCAATGAAATAGCGAAGCATAGCGCATCACTGACTAACATCATGGACAAACTAATGAAACACTTAGCGGTTCAAAGTGATGATGATGACGAAGAGCTCAACGATTATGAGTAATATTGATGAATTAAGAGTTAAATATCCGAACTCATTCTTGATTGAATATATAGAAAAATGCAAAAAAAAGGAAATAATAATAGGCAATGAATTAATGATAATGCTTGATATCTTGATTAATCATTTTGAAGATGAAGATATCAAGGTTGATTTTAAAGAATCAAATATAAGAATTAAATTTATAGAAAAAGAATGTAAACATTACGAAGCGCCTTTTGCTGGGAAGCCTTTTATATTAACTCTCAGGCAAAAGGCTTTTATTGAGGCCTTTTATTCTTTTAAGATATTTGATGCAGAAGCTGATAGATGGGTTAGATTATATCAGGAATATTTATTGTTGATAGGCCGAAAATGTGGTAAAACTCCGCTTGTAGCAGCTATGGACCTTGCAGAATGGTTTTGTGGTGAAATGGGAACAAAGGTTTTGTGTTCATCTAACGATTATGAGCAGGCTGATTTGATGTTTCAAGCGATAGATGCTATGAGAGAAGAAAGTAAAACACTGGAAAAAGTTACAAGGAAAAATATAAAAGGGATATTCTTTGGCAATCCCAAGCAAAAAAAGAAAACAGGAAAATTCAGCAGGCAGAACAAAGGAAACATAAGAAAAATATCTGCAAAGACAGGTGCAAAAGAAGGTAAGAATATTAAGGTAGGTTCTGTGGACGAAGTGCATGAGCTGAAAGACAACAGCTCAACAATGCCAATAAGACAAGCATTATCAACACAGGATGAACCTATATATGGAGAACTCACAACAGAGGGGTTCACAAGAGATGGATATCTTGATGAAAGATTAAAAGAAGCAAGGAAAGTTTTAAAGGGCGAGCTAAACCGTCCACGTTGGCTTATATGGCTTCACACCCAGGACAGCGAAGAAGAGATTTGGAGAGATGAGAGCTCGTGGTGTAAGAGCAATCCCGACCTTGGAACGATTAAGAAGTGGAGCTTTTTAAGAAATATGATTGAAGAAGCAAAGACAAGCTCAGCTACAAGAGCTTTTGTTTTAGCCAAAGATTTTAACTTGCCTCAGTCAGCTTCATCAGCATGGCTACAAGAAAGCAATATAGTACAGATTGAAACATTTGACTTGATTGATTTTGCTGGTAGTTTTTATATATCAGGCAATGACTTTGCTGAGACAACCGACCTTTGCGCATCAACAATACTTTTGAAAAAGCCAAATGACAAAAAGACATATTTTCACACTCATTATTGGATTCCCGAAAGCAAGCTAGATACATCTCCTGATGGAGTTGATTACAAAACATGGGAAAGAGAAGGCTGGATGACTATCGTCGAAGGCAATTCAGTTGACAGCGCATTAGTTGCTGATTGGCATTTTGAATTATTGAAAGAATATGACCTAAAGCCATTTAAAAGCGGTTATGATAACAGATTTGCCAAAGATTTTCAAAATAGATATATCGAAACTTTTGGGGAAAAGATTACTGTCAATATACCGCAGGATTTTAAAGTATTAAATAACCCAATGAGAACACTAGAAGCAGATATGCGAGATGGATTAGTTAATTATCAAAATAATCCTGTCTGTTACTGGTGTTTTTCTAATACCGGGATAATACTTGATAAACTTGGCAGAATAATGCCAACAAAAATGGAAACAAATAAAAGGATAGATGGCACTGCAAGCAAGATTATAGCCTATGCCACATTAGAATGGCATAGAAGTGAGTTTATGTCCTTAATAGGATAAAAAGGAGCTGACAAATGGGAATATTAAACTATCTAAAACAAATCCTACCCAATAAAAAGGTAATGTATCAGTCCTGGCTGACTGATTCACAAGCAATATTTAGTACATTTGGAAACAATATATACTTGAGCGATTTTGTTAATAACGCTATTGAGAGAGTTGCATCCGAGATAGCAAAGATTGAAATTAAGAGCATAGTGCAGAAAGATGATATATTGCAGATACAGAATGATGATATTACAAGGCTTTTTAGATTTAAGCCAAATCCACTACAAACAACAAGTGATTTTCTATCAAATGTAGAGTGGCTAAGACGTAAAAATTGCAATGCCTTTATATATCCACAATATGTCATTATAACTCTTCCGGATGGAAGGCAATTTAAAAAGTACACAGCTTTTTATCCGCTCAAACCTTCGGCGGTTTATATTGGAGTAAATAATGGAGATGCGTGGGAGATAAGAATGGACTTTGAAGATGGCAGCAGCTATACATTGCCATATTCAGAATTAATTCACATGAAATGGCGAAGAGGAGCTAACACTGTTATCGGTGGCGGCGACGATTATGGCAATACAAATGACTACGATATTATCAGGACGATTGATTCACTGGATAAGACAATTCAAGGATTGCCTAAGAGCATTGAAGCAAGTTTGCAAATTAAAGGCGTATACAGTGCAAAAACATTAGCAGACCAAAACAAGCTAAATAAAATCAGAGAAGATTTTGAAGATCATATAACAGTAAGCAAAAGCGGAATGGTTGCCACTGATTTGGGTGGCGAGTTTACACCGGTTAATATAAGTCCTCCCCAGATATCACACACCGCACTTAATTTTCTTAAAAGTGTATTGCAGGAAAGATACGGAGTATCAGCTGCAATCTTATCAGGAGATTATAAAGGAGAACAACACAGTGCTTTTTATCAAACAGCGATAGAAGAGTTTGTTGTTCAATTTGAGCAAGCTATGACGGCCTGTTTATTTAGCGTTAGAGAACAGGATGTAGGGCACAGAATTAAATGTTATTATTCTAAGGTTAATTACATGGCTACCCAGGACAAGATGAATCTTGCAGGACTAGCAAAAGAAACGGGAATAATGACACTTAACCAGATTAATGAAATGTTTGGCATTGAACCATTCCCAGAGGGCAATAGAAGATTACAAAGTTTAAACTATGTAAATATAAAAGATATAGATTCATATCAAAAAAGTAAAGCAGGAGTAAAGGAGGAAATAGAAAATGAAGAAAAATAACTGTGAGTATAGAATGCTTGAATTTAGAGCAGTAGAAAATGAAGAAAACAAAATGATTATTGAAGGCTATGCAATAGTATATGAACAGCCAGCTACACATAGCTATAGCGGAAGAAAATTCACAGAAACTATAAAAAGGGGAGCACTTGATAATACAGATTTAAGTGATGTTCCGCTTAGATACAATCACAATGACACATGGTGTATCATGGCACGAACAAGAAATAAGAGCCTTGCATTAATCTTAGACTATATAGGCTTGAAGATAAGAGCTGAATTAATAGATACACAAAGTAACAGAGACATCTATAAATCAATTCAAGAAGGATTGATTGATAAGATGTCTTTTGCCTTTACTGTTTCTGATGGAGGCGACAAATGGAGCTTTGGAGAAGCGGAAACAACAAGAGAAGTTACAAACATTGAAAAGCTGTGGGACGTATCGGTTGTGGATATGCCGTTTTACGATTCTACATCTATATATACTCGTAGCCTTGAATTGCTGGAAAGCGAAAAGAGGAGCTTGGACAAGCACGAGATTGAAACCCTTAAACTTAAAATTAATTTGAAAGGAAAATTATAAGATGAGAGAAAGATTATTAGCATTATTGAAACAAAAAAACGAAAGAAAAGCAGCTATTACAACAAAAGCAAACGAAACAAATGATGTAACAGAATTAAGAAGCTTAAATACTGAGATTGATGGTTTGAACTCTGAAATTAACGAGCTTCAAGGTATGCTGAATGAATTAAAAGATGATGAACCAGCAGAAAGAACAGCCGCAGTAAATGGAGAAGTGCCAGGAGTGATTGTTAGCCAAACTAAATCACAAGAAACAAGAAAAAGCGCAAGTGATGAAGGAATGGAATATAGAAAGGCATTTCAACAATTTGTAACAAGAGGAACTCCGATTGCGGCAGAATTAAGATCAGATGAAAATACGCTTACAACAGATATCGGAAGTGCAATTCCTACAATTTTAATTGATAGAATTGTAGAAAAAATTGAAGCAGTGGGAATGATTATTCCACTAATAACAAAAACTTCATTTGCAGCAGGTGTTGCTATTCCTACGTCAGGAGTTAAACCAGTTGCAACTTGGGTCCTTGAAGGAGCTTCATCAGACAGACAAAAGAAAACTACAGGAACGATTTCATTTGGCAAGTTTAAGTTAAGATGTGAAATTTCAATGTCGGCTGAGGCAGGCGCTCTTGCTATTGCTGCTTTCGAAGCTGCATTTGTTAAACAGGTTTCTGATGCGATGGTTAAAAAGTTAGAAGCTACAATAGTTTCAACAGCGAATGGAACAACATCACCAAAAGGAATACTTGCAGAAACACCAGAAACAGGACAAGCCCTAACAGCTAAGGCACTAAGCTATAAATTACTGGTAGATGCAGAAGCAGCTCTTCCGGTTGAATATGAAGATAAAGCAGTGTACTGCATGACTAAAAAAACATTCATGAGTTATATTGGAATGGAAGATGCAGAAGGACAACCTATTGCAAGAGTTACTTACGGACTAGGCGGCAAACCAGAAAGAACATTACTTGGAAGAACAGTTGTGCTTTGTAATTATCTTGACAGTTTTTCAACTGCTTTAGAAGCTGGCAAAATTTTTGCATTCATCTTTAATTTCGCTGATTATGCGCTAAACACAGTATACGACATGGGCGTTACAAGAAAGCAGGATTGGGATACAGAAGATTTATTAACAAAAGCAGTTATGAGCGCTGACGGTAAGGTTGTTGACAAAGGTTCTCTTGTAACAATTGCTAAATCAGCCTAAATAAAGGAGGAATACAGATGTTAGCACCATATAAACACGATTATGGACAAATTATAACAACAGATGCAGGAGGAGTGAGCGTTGCTCGCTCCTTTCTTGCACATATTAATATAGCTGCTCCTGCTGCAGCTGATTCAGATGGAATGGCTGACGGAGTAGAGTGTACAACTGGAGCAGAAGCAGAAGCTTTAGAAATAACAGAGTTTCTATCTCAGCCGGATTGGCCAAGAAATATTGTAGTAGTAGTTGCTGCTACAACAGCAGGGCATGTTGCTGCTGGTAACATTGTTGTAGAAGGCATTAACTTTGCAGGTGAAACAATTTCAGAAACACATACAGTAACAGTAGACACTCCGGCTACCTTTACTGGAGCTATAGCATTTAAGGAAGTAACTAAGGTTACTGTGCCGGTTCAAGATGGCGATTCAGTAACAGTTGATGTAGGCTGGGGAAAGGTTTTTGGAATTCCTTATCTAATGTCAGCAGACGAGCAAGTAATTATTAAATTATTTAATAAATCTGCTGATACAGGAACAGTCACTCCGGATGCAGCAGACATTGAAAAAAATATAATTGCACTTAACGGTACTCCTGACGGAGTTAAAGATATTGACCTTTATTTAGTAGTATAGGAGGAAAATTACATGACGCTCCTTGAAACTGTAAAGCTTAGATTAGGAGTGTACTACTCCGAGACTAACAAGAATTTAGAAATTCAATCAATGATTGATGCTGCAATTGAATATTTTAAGGGAGCTGGCTGGGATATTAATTCAGCCACTCCTTCCCCGATGGGGATTGAAGCAATTGTATTGTACTGTAAAATGGCACAATCAACAGATCCGGCACAACTAACAAATCATCCTGTGCTAATATCAATGATTGCACAAAACAGGGCGGTGAGCACAGATGTTGAAGTTTAACCCCAATACACCGATTTGTTTTTATGAAAAAGTAACTACTTATGTTCCAGGCAAAGGAAACACATCAGCTTGGAACAAACTAGTTACTAATGCCATGGATACATTCTATGGCGAATGGAGAGGAAGCTTTGGCGATAGAGCATTATCGGCACAAGCATTAGGTGTCAAAGATTCAGCTACTTTCAGAACTTTTTTTAATCCTAGCATATATTTGAAACTTAAAAGCACACAAATTCTAATTGTTAAGAATGCAGACAGTTCAGCTATAAAAGATGGCGAACCTGACAAAGCTAACCCTAATGTATATGAGCTTTGGGGTGGAGTGGATAATGTGCTAGAAGAAAATAAGTACATGGAATTTAGGGTTAGGAGGTACGAAGCAATATGATAAAAGAATTAGTACAATCCACCTTAGACAACATGCTGTATCCCAAAAATGTATATGTATATGAACAACGTAAAATCGGAGTTGATAGCGACAGCTATGTTGTTTATTCACTTTCGGGACAAAGCAGAGAATATTATGCAGACGATAAAGCAATAATTAAAAAAGCTGGTGTAACAGTAAAGTATTACTACAGAACTGAAATGCTAGAGAGCACTACAAACAAAGAAAAAGTAAGAGAAACAGAACAATTAATTGAGACTGCACTTGAAGAAGCTGGATTTAGCATACCGTTTGGCAAATTTGATGCGGGAGATGTTGATGATATTGGATATTATACTACTATATTTGAATGCGAGTATAGCGAGGTAGTCTATGATTAATTTAAGTGATGAAATAAATAGTATTTTGAAAAATTATAGTGACAAAGTCTATAAAGCAACAGAAGAAGGCCTTAGTGCTGCTGAAAAAATACTTATTGGTAGGCTTAGAAGCTCAAGCCCTAAAGATTCAGGAGAATATGCAAAGGCATGGAGAAGCAAAGGCAAAAAATACAAGTTAAAAAGATATGTGGGAAATGTAAAGATGATACACAACAAAGACGGAGAGATGCCGCTATCGAATGTATTAGAATACAGTTCTAAATCAAAATATCAAGGACTGATTAAAAAAACATTCGAAAGCAGTGTACCCGAAATGGCAGCTGCAATAGTAGCTGAAATCGCAAAGGAGTGATATAAAAAATGAATAAGATTAAATACGGTTTAAAGAATGTTCATTATGCAGTAATAACAAATACTGCCGGAGTAATTAGTTTTGCAACACCAGTAAGAGTTCCAGGAGCAGTAAATTTGTCTCTATCATCCACAGGTGAAAAAGTTGATTTTTATGCTGATGATTCAGCATACTTTAGGACTAATACAAATAGCGGATACGAAGGCGATTTAGAAATTGCTATTGTACCTGATTCATTTAAAATTGATGTGCTTGGAGAGACAATTGATGCAAACGGAGCTCAAATTGAAAATTCAAATGTAATCCCTAAAGATTTTGCTCTTATGTTTGAATTTTCAGGTGATGTAAACGCAACAAGACATGTTATGTATAATGTTAATGCTGCCAGGCCCAATATAGAGGGTTCTACTAAGACAGGTACATTAGAACCAAAAACAGAAGTCCTTAAAATTACTGCAAGTCCTGCAATTGATACAGGAAATGTAAAAGCAAAACTAAAACCTACTGACACAGGATATGATACATTCTATTCAGCAGTATACTTAGAGGATGCGGTAATTAATACATTAGCAACTTCCTCAAGCACAATGAGCAAAGCAGCTGCATCTGACTTAACAATTGATGCAACATCTACAGACGAAGCAAATGCAGTTAAAGATGTTAAATTTAATGGAGTAAGCATTGGCGGAGCTAATATGAGCTACGCTGGTGTTGATGCAACAATTAACAGTGCTTATATTGCAGCCTTAAATGTTGCGACATACACTATTACTGTTGAATTTGTAAAAGGAAATGCGGTAACATACTTGCTTACAGTGACGGCATAGGAGTGATTGATTAAATGGAAAAAATAATAACGATAGATGGGCGCCAGGTTAAGATGAAATCAACGGGCGCTTTTTTGTTGCGATACAAGGCACAATTTGGAAGAGATGCGATTAAAGATATATACAAATTAAAAGATGTATATGATGAAGAAACAAAGGAAATTAAAAATATTGACAAGCTGGACCTAGAAGTATTTTACAATCTTGTTTGGGTTCTTGCTAAGACAGCAGATTCCTCAATTCAGCCACCGCTTGACTGGCTTGACAGCTTCAGCGAATTTCCATTAATTGAAATTCTGCCGGAGATAATGGATATGATAACAAGCTCGTTATATTCAGAAAGCTCAAAAAAAAAATAAATGATGATGATTCCCCGCAAGATTTTGAATTGACCACTGAAATGATAATGGTAAGAGCAATTGAGCGGGGAATTAATTTATGTGATTTTGAAAATTTGACAATTGGAATGATTATTAATTTTATTTCAACTTACAATGACATGCAAAACAATCAAAACACACAAGAAAAAGAAATGAAAGAAGCAACGCAGTCCGACTATGATGCCTTCTAAAAGGTGGTGAGCAAGAAATGGCGAACAAGATTAAAGGACTTACAATAGAGCTGAACGGAGACACTACGGGACTTGATAAGGCTCTAAAGGGTGTTAATGCTCAGTCACGAGATTTACAATCTGAACTTAGGCAGGTAGACAGATTACTTAAACTTGACCCTGGTAATGTAGAGCTTGCAGCACAAAAACAAAAAATACTAGCTGAATCAGTAAACAATACTAAAGAGAAGCTAGACACATTAAAAGAAGCTGAAAGACAGGTAGCAGAGCAGTTTAAAAAAGGCGAAGTAGGAGAAGAACAGTATCGTGCAATTCAAAGAGAAATTATTTCTACTGAGCAAAATTTAAAAAGCCTGGATAATCAATTAGGCGAGATAAATAACAAATGGAAGAACGCAGCTGACGGAATAGGCAATTTTGGAAAAGGAACAGCTGAACTTGGAAATAAACTAATGCCTATCAGCGCAGGAGCAGGAGCAGCAGCAGCGGGATTGGTCGGACTAGCAGTTAAAGCAGGTGTTGCAGCTGATGACATAAATACATTATCCAAACAGACAGGAATATCAACAGAGGATTTGCAAATTTTTCAACTTGCAAGTGACAGAATAGATGTATCAATGGACACACTGACAGGCTCAATGACAAAGTTAACTAAGAACATGGGCAATGCCCAAAAAGGCTCTAAGACTGCAACGGATGCATTTGACAAACTTGGAGTATCCTTTAAGGATAATGTTACTGGAGAATTAAGAGACAACCAAGATGTATTCAATGATGCGATTAATGCTCTAGGACAAATAGAAAATGAAACTGAAAGAGATGCTCTTGCAATGGAGATATTCGGCAAGTCAGCTCAAGATCTTAATCCCCTAATACTAGGCGGAGCTGACGCATTAAAAACAATGGGTAAAGAAGCTAAAGATGCAGGACTGATATTATCCCAGGATGCACTAGATGGCATTAATGAATTTAATGACGAAATTGATACCTTGAAGGCAACTGCTGGAGCTACATTCATGCAGTTGGGAGTAGAGATAGGCAAGGTATTACTGCCAGCACTACAAGGACTGTCAGAGAAGCTTCAGGGACTTCTAGAATGGGTTAGAAACTTAGACGAAGGAACTCTTAAAATAATAATGACAGTACTTGCAGTAGTTGCAGGATTAGCCCCACTATTAATAATAATAGGCAAAATTGCAAGTGGTGTATCTGCAATAATGGGTGTAGTCAGTAGTTTGGGTTCGGGCTTTGCTGCTCTTGGCACTGCAATAGGCGCTATATCGGCTCCAGTGCTAATAGTAATAGGTGTGATAGCGGGATTAATCGCAGTATTAGTAGCTCTTTACAACAACAACGAAGAATTTAGAAACAAAATCACTGAACTGTGGGAAAGTATAAAAGCTATGTTCAGTAGTGTGCTAGATGCAATTATTGGAATTGTAATGGGTGCTATGGAAGCGATACAGGGCTTCTGGGGTGAACATGGCTCTGTTATTATGGAAATTGTTGGCAAATTATTTGAAGCACTGGGATTAATATTTTCTAAATCATTTGAAAATTTAAAGCTTGTTGTTGAAACATTCATTAATCTAGTTAAAGGAATTTGGAAGCTATTCGGTGATGAGATTACTGCTGTAATGACTGTTTGTTGGGACACTATTAAAGGTATTATCTCAGGAGCACTTACTATCATCAACGGATTGCTTGATGTTTTTATTGGGTTATTTACTGGTGACTGGGAACGAATGAAAACTGGTATTATAGAAATATTTACTGGATTATGGACAGTTATTGAATCAATTGTTGCTGGCGCATGGACATTATTATCAGGTGCATTTGCTGCCCTGTGGGAAAATATTAGCAATTGGTTCACAGGGCTTAAAGACAGTGCCGTAGAATGGGGGAAAAACATGATTCAGGGATTCATTGATGGGATTATGGCAATGGCAAGGAAGGTTCAGGATGCTGTAAGCTCTGTTATGGAAGGAGTTTCTGACTTCATAGGCTTTAATTCTCCTTCTAAAAAGGGAGAAGGAAGGCATATCGTTGAATGGGGCTACAACATGATTGACGGATTTATGGAGGGAATGAAAAAGGCTATGCCTGAGCTTAACGTCACAGCTAATCAGTTAATTCCTAACCTTGATACAAAATCAAGCATTTCAAATGTAAACAATGCTAAGGTAGCAATTAATTTTTATCCACAAAATATGACTGAGCAAGAATTAAACAAAGCATTTAATTATGTTAACAGAAGATTAGGACTAGCCTTATAAGGAGGAAGAGAATGCGTAAGTTTTATTTAGAAAATGAAAATCAAGTCAGATTTGACATGAATACTACAGAATGTTTCTTTTCAAATCCTTCGGGGCTAGGACTTGCCACTAACACAGCATATATAAAAGTTGGCTCCTACTATCAGCTTGATAATCAAGAAGATGCACAAGGAAAGATTAGCGGCAAGATAGTTTTTGCGGTTGAACAATACGAGAATTACAGGAAATTTATTAATTTTATTCAAAAATCCAAGGAATTAAAACTTATATATATTCCTCTTTCAACTGAATACTTCAGGGATATTGATGTTATAGATGTTGAAAAGTCAGAGATTTCTGAGGGTGCTCTTGAGTGCCCGATTACTTTTTCATGTAAATCTTTTTTTTATACCTCGAATCAAAGAAAATTTATTATTGAGCCCCTGAGTGATGAGCCGAGATTTGACACTGCTTATTGGGGGCTCGTTTTTAACGATTACAGTAACAGGGAAATAATAATTGATAATACTGGGCACCTTGAAGCAGGCATTAAGCTTGATATGTACGGATATCTTATCAACCCTAAAGTTGAATTATGGTACAACAACGAGTTAACTTCAACATTTATAGCACAGACAACAATAGAAATTGGCGAAAGGCTATTGTATAGCTCTGTTGATAATGATTTATTTGTCAAACGATTAAAATCTAATGGAGAAGAAGAAAATTTGCTTAGCGTTCTTGATTTAAACAATGAAAACTTCTTTAAATTGCCAGTGGGTACAAGCATATTAAAAGTTACAGCTGACAATGGAGTTGAAACAAAAATTACTGTAGAAGTCCTATTTGAATATAAGGGGGTATAAATATTATGCTTGCTTATATCATAGACAAAGAAACTCTAAACATTAAAGAGGCCATAAAGCTAAGTCAGTATACGCTAGATATCGACGAAGAAGTCAACAATAAAAGCTCCTTAACAATAGCGAAGAAAGTTGATGCAGCTGCCGGTGATTATGTAGTGTTGAAAAACAATTCAAAAACTGAATATTGCGGAATTATAAGTGACATTCAAAACGATAATGGACATAGTGCTCATACACTGAATTTATTGCAGATTTCAAATATATTCAGCAGAAAAATACTGTTAAGTAATGAAAGCTTAATTTCAACTACGGGCATTGAAGATTTTATTAAATATACTATTGAAAATGAGTTCAGCAACAGCTCAGATACGTTTTTAAATATGAGCTATATCGAAGTTGAAGTGCTTACACACACACCGATAACAAAATCAGTAGAAACAGAAGAAGGCATTTATAACTTTCACACATTCATTGTTAATGCAAAGCAAAATTATGATATTAACATTAGTTACACTTTTGAAAATGGAAAATTAAAATTAACTGTATTCAAAGAAAGTTATGATTCGTATATCATAGATACATCATTTACTGATATATCCGAGTATAGCGAAGTTAGAGAAATTAATTATCTAGCAAAAGTTACAGTTAGAGCTAAGGACACTGGATTAATATCATCTTGGTATTTACAGTCGGATAGAACGATTACATCTGATGCCAATAGCAGCACAAGAGTATACGGCAACATTGAACTCTTACAATCCGAAACTGAAGTAGAGATGCAGCAAGTAGCCTATGATGCATTCAAAGGCAATTCTTATAGCCATTTAGTAGAGTTTAAAATCAAAAGTGACAGTAAGTTAATTAATGTATCAGAATTGACAGCAGGAACGCCGATTTTATTAAAAACTAAGAGCGGAGGGATATTCAACAGCTATATAAGCGGAAAAATAATAGATAGTGATAGTTCAGCTGTCTATTTTAAATGCGGAAACCTTCGAGTTACACTCACAGACAAATTAAAGAAAGGAGTGATAAAGTGATTAAAGGATATACATTTCAATCCCAGCTATTTGATTCGCAAAGCTGGGCACATATTATTAACGTATTTTTAGACAAACAGAACGGAATTACAAGAGGATGCGAGATAAGCAATACAGCTGATGATATTACTTTGCAAGCTGGCTATTTTGTTACATACGGGAGACTTAGCGGTATTGTAGGCCAAGAAATAATTGATGTTGAAGCTACTGTATCAGGAGAGCTATTTGCAAGATTGGTATATGAGGTAGATTTAAACCAAACAAACACGACTACAGAATTCAACCAAGGAGCATTTAAGGTATTAACAGACACAACCGATTACCCAGCACTAACACAAGAGGACTTAGACGCTGGAGGAATGGTTTATCAGCTTATATTTGCTGAATTTAAAATCACAACACTTGGAATTGCAAACTTTGTTGACAAGAGGGTATTCTTGACACTTGAATCAGCTCAGTCAGTATTTCAGGCAACATTTGATGCCTTTATTGCTGGACTAGAAGCGGAAACTTATGTTTCACAAACCGAGCTTACTTCGGCTTTGGAAGATAAAGTGAGCAAGCCAACCACTGCAACGAACAATAATTTAAGTGCATTTGACACAGACCAAGACGCAATAAAAGATAGTGGCATTAGTATAGAAAGTGTTGTAAATATAAGAGTGGGGGTAAGGATTGGAACAGTAGATACGGCAAAGTATTATACACCGGGCTGGAGTTCTCCTGTTGGTGTTTCATTAACAACTGCAGTTGCAACAAACACAGTTACATATATCCCAATATACATTGAAAAGGACACAGATATTATTGCCATAAGTTCAAATCACAGAAATACAACAAATTCCGATCTGATAGTGGCTTTTTATTCTTGGGTAAATGGCAAGCCAAGCGTAAAAATAGGCAGCAATATAACTATAACAGGTGGCACTACAACTGGGGTTAAGGAAACAACGATAACTGTTAATCTAAAAAGAGGACTGTACTTTATTGGTTGCGTTGCTGCAACGAATGACTTTTCCGCATATTCACTGACACAGAGAAATCATATTTTTACTGCCAATAACACAACGGGTGGTATATTGCAAGATGTGATGTTTTTTACACAAGCATCATCATCTTTGCCGACAACAGCTAACCCGACAGCAACTAGCTTAAGTGCACCAGTTATAACGATAAGGGAGGATTAATATGAATGAAAACACTATACACGATATTAACGGGAACTTACTAGAACGCACTACTGAAGAAGTAGTTAATGGCTTAATTGTATTTAAAAAATATAATGGACAGGGTAATCTGCTTGAAGAATGGACAAAAAAATATATTCCACCAGAACCAACACAAGACGATTATCTGTTAGACCTTGATTTTAGACTATCAATGATTGAATTAGGATTATAGGAGGAAATAAAAATGACATACAACTATTGTAAAAAGGTTATTCAAAACGGTACATACGGAACAAAAGAAGAAATGCTTTCTAAATTAGACGTATTCCTTTTAGCAAATAGAATTACGCAAGAACAGTACAACGAATTAGTCGATTTATTAAATCAACAATAGGTTAATATTGCGAACTAATGAGAAGGTGCAAAAGCCTTCTCTTTTTAATTGAAAGAAGGTGAATAAAAATTGACAACAATCAAAGAAAATCAATCTGAATTTGACAAATCAGGTATAACGAGATGGCGAGAATTAATAAAAGATATTAACAAAATAGTTACTATTGTGGTGTTGGATGATGCAGAGCCACCAAGAGAATTTGATAGAATAGAATTACCCATTGCAAACCACAAAAAAACCACAAAAGGACACAAAAAACAAGTATGCGGAGTTATCAGACAGTGTACGGATGATAATGCTAGAATAGTTGCTTTCAATTGGTTTGGAGGTAGAGAGCAAGCAACTCAATGGATAATAGCAAATTCAAAAGATATTGACATTATTAATTGTAGCTTTTCATCTCCAAGAAGTGATGATTTGGACTTTGTTAGAGATTTGAAAATTCCAATAATATGTTCTAGTGGCAATAACGGAGATAAAGGCAAAGATGGAGTATCCTTCCCAGCATACTATGACTGGACTATAGCTATCGGTGCTATTGAAGAAAGATATAACAGAGTTACAGATTATAGTAACGGTGGAGCGTTATTAGATGCAGTCGCATATACTGACATATATATTCCGTTAGTTGAGAATGCTTCTAAATATGAGGACATTATACTATTCAACGGAACAAGCTGTGCTGCTCCTGTTGCTACAAGTATGTTGTATTACTACATCAAGTGGCGCAAAAATATAGGATTGCCTAAACTAACAAGCGAAGAAGCGAGAAAATTCATACATAAATGTGCGTATGACATTCTCGAAGAAGGCAAGGATTATTCTAGTGGATACGGAATATTCAAATTAGGAGCTGAGCCAATGCAAATCAAACTCAAAATAAACAGCAATGTAATGGAAATCAATAATGAAGCTAAAATAATAGATACTTGCCCTATTATAGATAGTAATAATAGAACCCTGGTCCCCATTAGAGCAATAAGCGAAGCCCTGGGATGCGAAGTGGTTTGGGATGGTGATAAACAAGAAATAACAATTGTAAAACAAGATTAAAAAACTATAATTATCGAAAGGGGACGAAGTATGACACACGAAGAAGTAGATGTGCACGGACACATAAAACTGCTGGCAGACTTAGATGCTCGAACGACTTCGAACGAGAGACGATTAGACAACATTGATAAACTACTTGTGGTGGTTAATGATATGAATACTAACGTAGCCGTCATAGCGGAGCAGGCGAGACAACAGGGTAAGGAATTAAAGGTGCTGGTTGACACATTGAAAACCCACGAACAAAAGATAGATATTTTGGAGGATAAGATGGGGACTAAAGAAACATTATCGAAACTTGACGAGCGCGTTGAAATTCTCGAAAGGGCTCCGGGTAATAAATCTGAAAAACTCCTCGAGCAAATTAAATGGTTGTTAATAACATTGATGATTTCTGGAATATTTGGTATAAGTTGGAATTTCATTACTAAATAAAAAAAGGGGGGTTTTGAAATTAAAAAGAAATTCGAGTTTTCAAAAATATTAGTGTTGATTGTAACTACAATGGTTGTATTTTTAACTTTGCTTGGATGCTATCTGATGGTCGAACTAAAAACAGTTGCACCATTACCCTATATACTAGGTGGTTGGTTTACAGAGTTTGGTGTGGTAACAGGGTTTTACTTCAACAAGGCTACAAAAGAAAACGAAGTAAAACTTCAATATTATTTAGATGCGGATAAAAATAATAAAATGGGGTGTTAAATAATGAAAAAATTAGTAATAGGGGCAGGGCATGGAGCCAACACCCCAGGTAAAAGAACTCCTGACGGAGTAAGAGAGTGGAGCATGAATTCCAAAGTTGTCGAATTAGTGATAATAGCTCTCGAAGATTATGATGTAGAGATACACAGAACTGACGATTACACAGGAGCTTATGATATATCCCTTTCAGACAGAGTTAAAAAAGCAAATTCAGTTAATCCTAATCTATATATTGAAGTGCATCATAATGCCAACACTGGAGTGTGGGGCGATTGGACTGGCTTTGAAGTTTATTATATGAGGGGCTGGCAGGAGCTGGCTACAAGATGCGCAGCTACACTGAAAACCCATCTAAAAATAAAACCTCATGGCGACAATGCAGTAAGAACATCTAATTTAGCTGTTTTAAGAGATGTTAGAAGTAATATTCCAGCCGTTCTTACAGAAGGTGGCTACATGGATTCAAATATTGATTCAAAATACATAAGAAGTGAAGAAGGAATAAGAGATTATGCCAATGGGCTAGTCTCTTTTATTATTTCAGAGCTTAAATTAACTAAAAAAATTAAGGAGGAATTAAAAGTGGAAGAAAGCAAAGTTTTTGAAATCCCCTACTGGGGAGTTGAAGCTTGCAATTGGGCTAACGCAAATGATATAAACGACGGAGTTTACAACGACTTGGACGAAGTGAAAATGATGTGCTATTTACACAGATACCATAAATTATTAAAAAAGGAAGGGCTGGTAAAATAAATGAATGATTTAATTTTAAATATTATAGCAATATTATTAGCAACAGGAGGCATTGGAGCCTTGTATTACCTTGGCAAAAAAAAGCTTGCCAAAAGCATCATATTAGCGCTTGTGATAGATGCAGAAGAATACTGGGGAAGCGGTATGGGCCTTGTTAAACTAACTGAAGTAATATCAAAGGCATATCAACAACTTCCGCAAATAGTTAAAATTTTTGTTACCGAATCAAAAATCAAGAAATGGATAGAAGCTGCAGTTCAATTCATAAAAAGTGAACTTGTTAAGGACCCTGAAACAGGAGCAAGTATAACTCTGGAAAAGTGTCTAAGTAAAGGTAATTTAATCATTGAATAAGATAGGCACCCCTATATATCAATATGGTATATGGGGGTGTTTTTTTATTTGTTATGTGTATAGTTAACACAAGTAATATGAGTTACACTAGAACAGGTAACAATACCTAACAAAGTATATATGCTTATGTATAATCGCTATGTATGGATGGGGTATCATAGTGAGGTTTATTTAAGCCTATATTTACAAGGAATATTAACATTTTATAGTTGTTTTTTAGCATAAAAAAAGGCACTGAAAAATATGTGTTAAATTAGACCAAATAATATGCCTTTAAGAATGTTTTAATCAATGGAAAATGGCAAATAAAAACTTGGGTTTATTATTGAATTTTTGCCAGCAAATTTTGAGTGTTTAAGTAAAAACATAAAACGACTAACACTCATATAGATAAAGGGTTCATCTAGGCAAGCTTCCATATCATAGTATGCAATGATTACATTATTGCATAAAACTACCTTAACAATGTCAGAGGGCTGCAAGAGACCTTGTTGGATGTCATCTTCAAGGAAATTTATTAAATTAGCATAGCGTTTCATAAAATGTGCCTCCAATCAATGATTATATTCTATATGTTAAATGATACATAGAATAAGGACAAGATGGTTAATTTGTCGAATTATCAGAGTATTCTCTTGAAAAGATAATTTGTTGTGATATTATTAATATGGATGAATTAATAAATATCAAAATTATATGATTAGGAGGAATAATATGGAAGAGTTAAAACAAAAGAAAGAATGGTATAAAACATGGTGGGGAATAATAGTCGTAATTGCTTTTTTTCCAATTCTAGTACCAGTGCTAGTGTGGACTAAGTCAAATATGAGTAAACCGGTTAAAATTGCTATTACAGCGATATGCGGGCTCGTATTAGTTGCAGGAGCTATCGGGAACAGCATATCTAACAAAGAAGCTATTAATTTAGTGGCAAAGGCTGAAAGTCAATTGGCAGAGGGTAAAGTTAACGAAGCACTTATAAGTATAACTGAAGCAAAAAAACTTAATGTTGAAAATGATAAAATTGCTATAATTGAAGAAAGTATTAATAATTATAATTCAGAGGAGTTTGTTAATAAGGCTTTCTTAGAGATGACAGATGAAGAATATAAATTACTTATGGCTGGGGACTTAAAAAAAGTATATTTAAAACACGAGAAAGCAAATGAGTTATTCATTAAAAAATTAGCCGATAAGCATGATTTAAGGGCTAAGTTACTCGCTGAAAAAGCTGAAAAAGAAAAACAAGCAGCTGCAGAAGCTAAAATCAAGAAAGAAGAAGAAGAAAAGCAACAAAGAGTTGACATGATTCAAAAACAATTTAGTGTCTGGGATGGTTCTCATAACAATCTTACAAAAACAATAAAAGATGCTATGAATGATCCTAAAAGCTATGAGCATGTAGAGACAAAATATGTCGATAAAGGAGATTATCTACTTATTCAGACTACATATAGAGGTTCAAATGCATTTGGTGCGATTGTCAAGGATACAATTATTGCAAAGGTATCCCTTGAAGGAGATGTATTAGAAATTGTTGAATAAGGCATACTTTTCTTGTATACTAAACTTAATAGAAAAAGTCTTTAATTGACTTTTGTGGAGTGGCATTAGAAATAATGTCGCTCTATTTTTAAAATGATTTAAAAATAATGATTAGGGGTTGACAATTAAGGCAAACAGTAGCATAATAATAAAGTCGCAAATACAAAAAGACGATTTATAAACAAAAAACATTGTCCCAAAATTGTCCTGAATTAATAATTTTATGTAGTATTATGTGATGTATGTGAATAAAACCAAACCCAAAAGCACTGTAAATACAGCTTATACACGTTCAGTGCAAGTGTATGATATTAATTATTTAAGACTAAGGATCTAGTCCATATTAC
>DFYO01000039.1 GCA_002381865.1 Clostridiales bacterium UBA4080
AACTTCAAAATCGTCAATCCGAATCCATCTGTACTTAGATTTAAGCCCGAGGTAAAAAACAGTCGTCGAAATCTCTGATTTCGATTTACCCTTGATGGCTCCTAAAAGCAACGCTACAATGTCTAGAATGCGACGGGATAAGTGGATCTGTTCTTGAGTTATCGCCGTCGGTAACTCTTTTAAGCATTGCTTTTAGGTGCTGTCAAGGGCGACGTCCGTCTGCCAAAAAGTAGATACACTCAAATTTTTTAGGGTCCTATTGGATCTTTTTTTCTCCTTCGAGTTTTCATAAACCACTTGACACTACCTCTTTAAGGAGTTTTGCTGCTTTGCTTGAAGAAGTTGGGTTTAT
The DNA here is from genome assembly GCA_002381865.1 of Clostridiales bacterium UBA4080. Taxonomy (GTDB): domain Bacteria; phylum Bacillota; class Clostridia; order Lachnospirales; family Vallitaleaceae; genus UBA4080. The sequence goes on from DFYO01000039.1 coordinate 353, forward strand.
TGAAACTATTTTTCCTGTTAATGGATTAATTACAACTTCAGCGGTCTCACCAATAAATCTTTGACTTTGTCTACCAAACTGATCCGTAACAACATCATTAATCTTGAGTGGATTTTTTATTGCATCTAAGATTGATTCTGGTTTAACACCAGCACGTTTCATCCCGTCACCAATTGCTCTATCTACTCCATGTGAGGTAAATCCTTCGATTTTAATGCCATTTTTAGCAATAATACCTGTCTCTAACCCACCCTTACTAACTTTACTTCCAGCATCCACAATTTCATCCATTGGATTATTGCCAAATCGTAAAAATCCGTCTTCATTAGCCAATATTCTTCCAAATCTTGAATTTGTTATTCTTTCAAATCCTGGTCTGAATTTTTCTAGTATCTTTGCAGACCTTGTGCTTTTTTCTGCTATGTTTATTACTTCTGTAAACTCATCTATCTTATCAAGTGTATTGATTACCTTTGTTGCTTTACTAATTTCCCCTATTTTTGTAACCTTACTTATTTTTGTTATGGGTATAAAGCAAAGGCCTACTTCTCCTATTACATTCGTCAGTATCCTTGTTTTTCCTTCTAAATCCTCCTGGGTAAATTTGTTATAGCTTTCATCCAAATATTGCTTACCTATATTAATAGTGTCGTTATATAAGTCAGTTATCAGTATTTTTGTTGCTTTAAGCGTAAGCTTTTTATTATTATTTAACCACTTTATATCTTTTCCTATCTGCTTGACTTTTCCGATAGGATCATTTTTGAATAAGTTTCCTATTTCCTTTGTTGTGGTCTTTGCCATATCCCAGGTTCCACGTATTGCTCTTTCTCCAATATCATATAACCCTTTTTTTATTCCTTTTGCAATACTGGAAATTTCTTCAAAAATATGTCCTGTCGGGTCATAATAAATAAGCGGGCTGTTGGCACAATAGGTATATCTGTTTAAGCTAAGCGGGTCATTGGGATTGCCTCCGTATGTATCTTCCTGCAAAAACCTTCCTGTTTTTGGATCATACATTCTTGCATTCAGGTAATACATTTTTGTTTCTTCATCGTATTGATATCCTGCATACATAATGTTGTTGTCTGCATTGCCAGTCATTTCTATTATGTTTCCAAAAGCATCATAATAATAGGCTGCTGCTATACTTCCTGTGCTTACATCCATAAGCGCTGTGACATCCGCATGTCCGTTGTACATGTAGTAATATGCTTCCTCGCCAGCTGTCCTCATTAAAAGGTTTGTGCCGTATACATTTCTTGCAAGCTGGTTTCCTAACTCATCTGTCTCTAGGATTATTTTGTCATTTTCATAAAGATAGTGCTTTGTTATTCCTCCTGTGGTTTTCTCGACACGGTAGCCTTCCCCATTATAAATGTTTTCTTGTGTGTTTCCGTCGCTTGTTGTTGTAAATACAAGCTGGTTTCTTGTATTGTATGTATTTACTGCCTCTGTATATTCCTGGACTAATGTTCCATTCTCATATTCCTTTACAAGCACTGAAAGCTGGTTACCATTATTATCGTTTTGGTATATTCTTTCTTCTATTATTATATTATCTGCTTTTACTGTAATTCCTGTCAACCTGTTTTGGTCATCATAGGAATATATGCTTATTTGGGATACTCCTGCATGGCTTACAGTTTCTGTCAGCCTGTTCCCCGAACCGTCATAGGTATAGGACGTTACTATGCCTCCCGGTTCTGTTACTGTTTCTAACCGGTTAAGTTCATCATAGGTGTATAAGGTGGTTCCTTTTTCAATGCCGCTGATAATTTCGTGCTTGCCGGTCTGATTGCCTGCATTATCATAATAATAGGTATACATGTCAAGCACTGTATTATCTGACTTAGTATTTTTCAATGTGATCAGCTGGTTGTCATTATCGTATGTATATTCTTCTTTTGAACCGTCAGGATATGTTGTGCTTTTTAATGAGCCATTGTCATAATAGGAATATGTTGTGATATCTGTTCCTGTTATGACTTTTTTAAGCCTTCCTGCTTTATCATATACCTTCTGTGTAACATTACCTTTTGAGTCTGTTGAGATTTCTTTTCTTTCCCCTGTCTCAACATCGATGGTTATGTCATATTCAAAGCTTATTGTTCCTATAACCGGTACCGTCTTTGATATAACGCGTCCAGCTTCATCATAGGTTCTTGCTGTAGTTCCTGTAGCATCTGTTACTGTCAGCTGATTGGAATTGTTGTCATAGGTGTAGGATACTGTATTTGTCCCTGCACTGTCTGTTATAAGCCTTCCCTGTATGTCGTACTCATAGATTGACATTGTGCCGTTTTTGTCAAGCTTCGTTACCATATTACCGTCTGCATTGTATGTATAGCTTTCGGTTTTTGCTGCCTTGTTTTCACCATTGTTTTCTATCTTCTGCATAAGCAGATTTCTTGAATTATATTTGTATGTGATGGTATTTCCCTTGCCATCAGTCTGGGCAGTAAGGTTTCCGTTTAGGTCATATGTAAATGCTGTCGTTTCACCGAGGGCATTTACAACGGATTTAAGCCTGCCAAACTCATCATAGGAATATGTGGAAATATTGCCTTCTCCATCTGTTTTTGTTCCGATTTTTCCACACAAATCATAAGTTGTAGTTGTTTCGTTACCCAAAGGGTTGATGGTTTTTATCAATCGGTTTTCTTTGTCATAAATATAATTAGTACAGTTTCCAAGTGCATCATATGATTTTATCTGCGCATGATTACTGTTATACTCATATTTTTCAATACTCTTGCCGTATGGGTCTGTTTTTTCAACCAGACGGTTCAATGAATCATATCTATTTTCATAGACATTGCCAAGCCAATCTGTTTTCTTTGTCTGATTTGAATTCTTGTCATATTCAAAAACTGTTTCTTGTAGCACTTGAGCAATCGTAATTTTTGAAGAAATCAGCCTGTTCAGCCCATCGTATATATTTTCCTTAATATTTCCGTTTCCGTCAGTCTCAAATCTTATATTGCCATTCTTATCATATGCTTTGGATATAGTAATTGCGTTACTTCCATCCACATTCCTTATTGTTTCGCTTAGAATCATGTTCCTGTTGTTCAGAGTACTTATTGTCTCTCTGCCTTTTGAATCAATTGAATAAACCTGATTTAATAGAATGTCATATTGATGTTTTATTATGTTTCCATCAATTGAAGCATCACCTGGCAGCTTTATAGTTCTTATTTTTCCTATCTTGTTATATTCATATTCAGTAACATTATTAAGCCCATCTATAGATGAGAGCTTATTGCCTAACAAGTCATAACTAGCCTGGCTAATTATTTGCTCTTGAGATGCACTGTTTTTCTTAACTGTTTGTTTTACTATATTATCAGCATTGTCATAATAATAAGTTATAATTGCGCCTGTTTCATTTTCTTCAGTAATTTTTCGTCCAAGAGCATCATATGAGGTTCTGATTGAAAAATTAAGCCCTTTTTCTTTATCCTCTGGTGTAAGTATAATTATAGGTTTATCAATTGCATTGTAATGGTACTCTGTTTTGTAGGCATTACTTATTTTCTCTGCAATAGTAGTTCCGGCTGCAAGTTCATAGGCAATTGCATCCACTTCCTTTGTTACATTTCCTGCATTGTCATACTGATAAGCTTTTTCAACAAACTCAACAAATCCCGCTGTTGCAGTATCATAATATACATTTCCCTTTAGAATCACATTATTCATGTTGTCATATGAATATTTTGTTCTTGACATGCTGTCAAGTGCGGCTCCCTCAATATAATTTCCAGGAGATACTTCCGAAAGAATTCTTCCTGCCCTGTCATAATAAAGTGCTTTTACACCGCCATCAGGGTCTATTGTTTTTACCAGCAGACCTTTTGAATTGTATTCATATTGGGTTCTATTTCCATTTGCATCTGTGAAAGATAATACATTTCCCAAGTAATCATAGGTTGTAAAAGTTGAAAGTGCAGCTGTAACATTGTATTCATCCATATCTTGCATGGATGAAGAAATCTGTCTGTTAAGATTGTCATAGGTATATGTTATTTCAATGTTTTTAGGGTTTTTTTCTTTAATAAGATTCCCGTTGGCATCATACTGGTACTCTGTTATTAATTCGAGCTGGCTGATATCATTGATATCATTTCCATATATCGAACCTTTTTCAATATTGTTAATTGAATATGCCAGCTTATTAAAATAATTGTAGGAATATTCAGTTTCAACAAAATCTATATCATTAATATATTTTTTTTCATTAATAACATTGCCGTTTTCATCATAAGCATATTCTGTTTTTCTTCCCTCATTATCCATAATGGTCACTACTTTGTTGTTATCATCATATACATACTGTAAAACAACATTGTCGGAAGCAATTGAATAAAGTGCAACTCCTTCTTTTCCAATTCTTTTTTCTAATACATTCCCAGCCTTGTCATAAATATACTCTGTAAAGGCATACAAATTGTTGTATTGGTAAACCCACTGTTTTGACACTCTGTTCAATGGATCATATTCATACCAAATAGTATTGCCGTTATTTGAAGTGCTTTTCTTTACTGTTCCGTCTGCATTATAAGTTATTATTGCTGCGCTTCCATTCGGATAAATCTGTTTAATTAATCTTTGTGCATAATCATAAATATAGGTGGTGCTTGCTGTCTGAATATCATTTAGATATATTTTTTCAACCTTTTTCGTATCACCATTATATTCAATGCTGTATATAATTTCTTTTTGCAATACTTTAACTCCTGATGGTGAGCTTTTAAAGTATACCTCTGTAAGTCTGTTAATTTTGTCATACTCATAGTGGTATTCACTGTTGTTAGGTTTTATTTCCTTTATTACATTGCCATAATAATCGTTTACATAGGTTGTCGTATTGTTTTCGGCATCAGTAATCGTATGTAAAGATCCGTCTTTGTAATAGGTATATCTTGTGCCCACATCATTATTATAACTATGATTTTCAATATCATCATCACTTGGATTATATTGATTTGGCGATATTTCTTTATCTTTTCTGCCCAAACTGTCATATGTGATTCTTGAAGTTTCACCTCCATTTTGAACCGCTTTTTCTATATTCCCATTTAAATCATATTGAAATAATGTAATTTCTCCTTTTGGAGATATTGTTTTTGTGCAATATCCAATGCTGTTATATTCATACTGTGTGACATTGCCCTCTCCGTCTGTAATGCTATTAATATTACCATATTGGTCATAGCTGTAATGAGTTATATTCCCATTCTGGTCATATATATTTTTAATTTGTCCAGCTAACAAATATCCGTTTTCACCTTCGTTATAATATTCATAGCTTGTTATTGCAAAGTCATCCGGGTTACTTATACCCTCTTCATAAAAATCCGTTCCGTTTAAAGGTTTTACAACCTTCAGCAGATTGATTTTATCCGTATCATAAATATAATATGTATAATTCTCTTCTTCATCACACTCTCTAATAATATTGTTTTTGTCGTCATATACATATTCCTTATTCGAATAGTCCGGATTCATTATTTCTATTATATTGCCTCTTTCATCTCTTTCATATTCTGTTCTTTTTCCATTTCTGTCGGTAACTGCTTTTTGTTCAAAATATGTACTTGCTCCGTTTTCATCCAGAAAATACTCAATTACTGTTTCTCTTCCTTCTGCATCAACATTTGTTGTAATCAAGAAATCAGGATTGTACCATTGTACAGTTTCCTTGTTATTGCTGTCAGTAATTATTGTCTTGCCCCCGGCATCATCATATGTAAAGCTTTGTATATTTCCAGTTTCATCTGTATGCTTTGAAACACGGAAATAATAAAGGTATAAATCATATTCTATTCTTTCAGTTGTTTCATTATTGTTGTTAATAATTTCAGCCAAATTTCCCGCCACATCATAATTATAGTATGTGCTAATTCCCATTGAATCAGTAACACTGCAAAGCATTTCATTTTCATATTCATATCTTACTTCTCTTCCTGCAGAGTCTATAATGCTTGTAATTTTATCGTTTGTATAATTAACCAGGTAATTTCTTCCTGTCTCATCAGTAATCGATTGTACTCTTCCATCCGCATTTACAACAATATTAATAGAATTATTGTTTTTATCTTTTATTCCTCTTAAATATCCATTCTGGTTGAATTCAAATTTAATTTGTTCTTTTGTTTCCAATATATACGTATTGTCTCCCAATTTTACAAATTTATTTCTTGTGTTTTTAGCACTGTATGTTCCGTCTGCATTGATTGTAAACACTTCCATGCTTCCGTCCGGAAGCCTGATTTCCATTTTTTCAGGGTCACTTGTACTGACCTTTGCAGTGCTTTCATAGTTAAAGCTCCATCCTTTTCCAAAGGCAGTTGTGTCTCTAAAGTCCTGCGAATTATAACTTCTTGTGATATCAATGCTGTACTGCATCATTTTTATGGATAAATCCGTAAAGTTTTTTGAGAAGTTACCTGTAGGAGCATACACTCCTTCACCTGTTCCAAAAAGATATTCTTTTGAACTGGTTGTAGCTCCTAAAAACGGAGCATATATAATATTCCCCAAGATTTTTGTTCCTGCATCAGTCCATAACTTGCCATTTAAAATACTGGGTCCTCTTTCGTCACCCCAATAATTCTGTGTTGCGTCAATTTGAATGCTCTCATTGGCATTTACAACTCCGTACTCCATATTAGTAAAGGAGTTGTTTTTCAAATATGGATTTATGGAAGTGTTAAAATATACACCTTTTGACATACTATAAGCAACCTCTGAATTTGAAAGTGATAATTTACCTTCTATCCAAAGGTTCTCATTATGGGCTTCATTCCCACATCCGCCATATCGTATTTTTGTGTGATTTGCAGTCATTTCTCCTAATGCTGAAACATAAATATAGCTCCAATGTCCAATAGGTCCGTTACCGTATTCTGTGTCACTTGCATCGGTAATAATGACCGGTTTTTCTTTAGTTCCATTTGATATTATTTTACCTTGAACATCAATTTTAACTGTATTATCGCAAATAATATTTGCCCCTTCATTTAAAGTTAAGGTTTTTCCCGTTCCGACTATTAGTGAGTTCATTAAAAAATATCTGTTTTTGCTTAATGTCCAATCTATATTCATAGTTCCAAAGATGCAAATTCCATTTCTTGCGAGGGGACTAGTATTAGATATGCTGTTATTCTCAATATCAACAAAAATATTTTTGTTGGTATTATAAACTGAAACCGGGTAGGTTAAGTTCCTAAGCTTATTATTCCTAATACTAAAATCTCCGTCCTGATAATTTGTTATCTTAATTCCATCGACTTCATTCAAAATTTCATTGTTATCGATAATTACCGTTTTTGCGGCAGTACAGTCAACCTCAATCGAGGTTGATTGGTTTCCATAATCAATTTTTGAATTCCTTAGAACCAAATTCCCTTGATTATAGATGTTGGAATTTAATCCCTTCTTTATGTCAATATAATCTGCATTCATACTTCCTGTTGGGCTAATTTTAATTCCGCCCCAATAGTAAATTGAATCATTTGAAAGTGCTGAAAAGCAAACTGGTTTTGTTTCTGTTCCTGTCGCCTCCAAAGTACCATTAACATAAATTGTTCTAAGATTTGCTTTTATTATTGCTCCGGAATTAATTTTTAGCAAAATCGATTCTGAAACCGTAATGTCGTTTTCCAAATAGTAGTTGTTTTCCGATAATGTCCAATTAACTACTGGACTTGAATACAAATGAATCCCTGAAAATTGTGTATTTGTATAGCTATTGTTTTTTATGTTTTGAAAAATATCGCTCAGCAGATTATAAACCCTTACACAATACTTAATATTGATAAACTCATTGCTCTCAATCTTAAGTACTCCTTGATCAAATTTCTCTATTTTTATGGCATTGTCGTCATTAGATATTGTATTTGAAAAAATATTAACTGTTTTATTACCCGTTGTATTGACTACAATGTTAAAATTGGAACTAAAGGAATTTGAAATTTTCGAATTTGATAAGCTCAGGTTTCCTTCGGTATAAATGTTACTGTATTTATTATAATATCCTCCATACCTGACTTCTAAATATTCTCCTGTCATTTCCCCTGTGCTCTCAACCACTATTCCTGTCCATTTGTTGGCAGAATTGTCATCCTTACTTGTGAAAATAATAGGTTCGTATTCATTTCCAATTGCATTCAAAATACCCTTTATCGAAATTTTGTTGGTTGATGCTGATGATCTAATTATTACACCCGGCTCAACAGTAAGAGTTACTCCCGGATTGATTGTAAGACTTGCATTTAAGTTATATGGGCTGTTTGCTTTTGTGAGAACCGTATTAGACGAAATTGTTCCACTCAAATTTGTCATCGTCGTCTTTGGATAGATTTTCGTTCCAAAATCACCCTTTGCATTTCCAGATATTGCCCTAACTGAAACAGTATAATTTAAAGAATTAGAATAATTCTCCAACACATAATTTGTCACATCAATATACCCCATTGATTGTCCATTGATTACCACCTCATACTGTTGAGCTCCCACAACCTGATTCCATGAAATATTCAGATTATTTACATCCTGGACGCATTGAATGCCAGATACCGTTTCAAGCAGTTTAATGCTGTAGGATTCGCTCCATTCACTAACACCGCTACTGGCTTTTGACCTGATTTTAAAACTGCATAACTCCCCAGTTGATGCTGTATATACATATTCATTAACAGAACTTTCAATAATTGTATTGTTATTTATTTGAATTTCATAGCTTTCTGCATTGGCTGAATTATCCCATGATAGGTATACTTTATTATTTTCTGCGGATAAAATAATATTTGTCGGAGCTGATAGCTCCGTAGATATTATTGCTACTTCACTAATATCCGAATAATTTCCGGCATTATCTAATGCTCTGATTTGGTAAGAATAAATCATTCCGTCAGATATTGCAGAATCTGAATAATTGCATGAAGTGCTCGTTCCAATCATTACATTATTCCTATATATTTCGTAATAATTAATGCCTGATTCGTCCACTGATTCTTCCCATGTGATAGAAATAGTGGAACTATCTATTTTGCTTGCTTCTACTTGCATCGGAATAGATGGAGGCGTAAAATCCTCCATTTCAAGAATCTCTGTACTTATGGTTTCTGTAGTTATTGCCTCTGTTGTTTCTTCCCCAGATATATCCGTTGTGTCTTCTATAACCGTCTCTATCACTTCTTCCGCTATTTCATCTTCCCCTGCTTGTGTTGAAGGCTCTGTTTCAATAGCAGCTGGCTCTGGAGTGTTTGACAAATCTTCTTCAATGGTTTCCCCGTAGGCAACATTTGTTCCATAATAAATGTCCGAAACAACATACGCCAAGTTAATTAGGATACAAAGAACTAATCCTAAAGCTAACACCCTTCTTCTCATTATTATCCTCCCTCATGCTTAATCAGTTACACAATTAAACTAAATCATATTATATGCCCCAAAATATAATATGATTTAGTAACTTTATAAAACCTTCTTTTTTGTTGTTTTAATGTTACCTGTTAAAAATCAACAACTTAGCTTTTTATTATTTACATATAAAAATTTTCCGAACCATTTCTAATGCTGTTCGATTATATAGTTTGTAAATTTGTTTATTTTAATTAAGCTTTTTACCACATTGTGCGCAAAATACAGTTCCAGCTTTAAGTACTGCTCCACAATCACAAGTAATAGTTTCCTCACTATCAGCTTCCACTTCTTCTGCAGGCTGCTCAATGTTTGCTGAAATATTGTTGCCGCATTTTGGACAAAACTTAGTTCCTTCTGGTAAAACCTCTCCACAGACACACACAACTCCGTCATAAGACTGATTAGCTTCAGATTCTTCTTCAGCTTCTTCTCCAGCTTCAAGAGCTTTTATCGTCTCTTCCTGCTTTCTAATTGCTTCTTCTATTGCTGCTTCTTTTTCTAAAACATTTTGATCTAATTCAAATGCTCTTGCTATTAATTCATCTAGTTCTTGGTAATTCAAATTTCCTTCTTTTTTCATCATATAATATTTTTCACCTGTTGCTGTGAAAATATCTGTTCTTTCCTTTTTCAAGCTTGAAATCTCACCCTTAAGCTTATTAGTTTCCATCATTGTTGATGATTTTACACTTATAACTGTTGTACCTTTGTTTAAACTCTTTTTCATTTTGTTAAAAAAATCTGCCATAATTCTTTCCCTCCATATTATACTTAGTTTTATAGTAAATTATAATTTAAAAACTCTAATGCTTTAAAGCTCTTCTCGATATTTTCTTTAACCAATGCCTTAGAAATATCCTGAAGCTCAAGTAATATATAATCCTCAACAGAGAAATTATACAATTTTTCTATGGGTTGTTTTGTAATATATTCTATAGTATAGCGAGTTCCCTCACTCATTTTATATACTGCTCTATCATTAATACAGCTATCGCAAATAATTCCACCTGCCTTTATATTAAAAGCATTTAGTTTTTCACTACTGTTACATATAACACAGCTTTGTGTCCAAGGTAAATATCCAATTAAACTCAATAGCTTAATTTCAAAAATACTGATAATAAGCTCTAGCTTTACCCTATCTTTTTCTATTTGCTTTAAAGTATAAATAGCAAGCTTCAAAAGATTTTGTTCATTATGGTTTTCCATAGAAACATATTCTGAAAATTCCAGTATGTAAAGTCCAACTGATAATCCTTCAATGCTTTTTCTGATGCTATGAAAGGAGTCAATTAATTCTGCCTTATTTAAGCTATAATTGTTTCTTCCTTTAAAAAGATGATATTCACCATAACAAAATAATTGGCTGACCGATAAAAATTTACTATTAGATTTCTTTGCTCCCTTTGCAAATACAGTTAGCTTTCCGTGTTCTTTGGTTAACAAGATTAGTCTTTTATCATAATCTCCTATCTGCATTTCATGTAGTACTAAAGCCTTAGTCTTAAATTCTGTTCCCATTTACACTCTCCCTTAAAGGGCCGTTATCTTTCGTTTCTATACCCAAAATTTTTCAATAAAAAGTCACTGTCTCTCCAATCCTTTTTTACCTTTACCCATAATTGAAGATGAACCTTGCAGCCTAATAGGGCTTCCATATCATGTCTTGCAAGTGTTCCGATTTTTTTCAGCATTTGTCCCTGCTTGCCAATAATCATACCCTTGTGAGAATCCTTTTCGCATACTATTGTTGCATCAATATCGATAATATCCTGATTATCCCTGTCTTTCATCTGATCAATAACTACAGCTATTCCATGAGGAATCTCTTGCTCCATTAACCTTAACGCCTTCTCTCTGATAAGCTCTGCTACAAGCTGTCTTTCGGGCTGATCTGTAATCATATCCTCCGGGAAAAACTGAGGTCCTTCCTTGAGATGCTTATATAAAGAATCCAAAACGCTTTCTATATTCTCATTTTTCAAGGCTGAAACTGGTATAATCTCAGTAAAATCATATTGGTCCTTATATGTATTGATTACCTCTAATATCTGAGGCTTTTCAATTGTATCTATTTTATTAATAACCAAAATTACAGGTGTTTTTGTTTTTTTAAGCTGCTCAATAATTAAAGCATCGCCTTTTCCTATATGCTTATCTGGCTCTATTAACCAAAGAACAATATCTACTTCATTAAATGTAGATACTGCTGTTTCATTCATAAAAGCTCCAAGCTTATGCTTTGCTTCATGAATGCCCGGTGTATCAATAAATATAATTTGTCCCCTTTCTGTCGTAATTATTGTCTGTATTCTATTTCTAGTTGTTTGGGGCTTATTGGACATAATTGCAATTTTTTGTCCAATCATCACATTCATCAGTGTTGATTTCCCAACATTTGCTCTTCCTATTATTGATACAAAACCAGATTTAAACTCTTTATTTTCCAATCTTTATCTCCTTAAATTCTCTATTTATTCTAATCAAAACCTTTCGATAATTTCATCCTCATTGATTCTGATATAGTCATTTGCGGGTGCTGCATTGCAGTTTCTGCAGAACATATCATATGCCGAATTAATTGTACCGCAATTTTTGCATGAATAATGTCCCATCATTCTCTTAAACCAAATATCAAAACCAACCTCTCTTATTGTCTGTTGTGCATAGTAAACCTCAATGCTATTAGGCATTTGCTTTTGAAATTCTTCAAAACTATTACAAGGAAATTCCTTGCACTCATAGCAAAACTCGATATTTTTTTCTTTTGCACAGGCTCTTATTTTGCAACTTTTACACTTGATAGTATTATTCTCAGAATTACAGCCCATACAACTTATTTCTTCAACCTTTACCCCTTCTTTTGTTGCCATATTATTCAATTCCTCATTTTTTGCTTGTGTAGCAATAAAAATATGACACGAAGGACAAAACAATCCACATGTTGAAGCCAGCTCCTTTGAAGGCTTCAAGCCCTTTATAGCCTTTGAATCCATAATAACCTCCCATACAATAATCCTTAGTGTATCCCCACAATCATTGTATAATATAAGTTTTAATTGTTCAATGAAAACTTTTAGCCTTTCTTAACAATTCTACTCCCTTAAGCCTTGTAATTCTATTGAAGCTCGGTTTCGGTTAGCGGATTATTAGTAACTACCGGTATTAAGCTTCTGTTTTTTGCTTTTTTGTCCATATTGCTATATGCAGTTGAGAGCATTAGCTTAATCCTGTTAAGCTGGTTAACCTCACTTGCTCCAGGGTCATAATCAATTGCAACGATATTGGCATAAGGGTATTTTTTTCTAATTGGTTTTATCATGGATTTTCCTACCACATGGTTTGGAAGGCAAGCAAAAGGCTGTACACATAAAATATTTTCAATTCCATGATTAACCATTTCAATCATTTCCCCAGTCAAAAACCACCCCTCTCCTGTTTGGTTGCCAAGTGAAATCAGTTCCTGTGCATGAATTGCTTTTTGTTTTATCGCTGTTAATGCAGTAAAATTCTGACTTTTTTTCAACGCCAGGTTAGCTGGTTTTCTGTACTGTTCACACATTTTTATTATAAATCGTGATATATTCCATGCTTTCTTGCTTCCATTTAGCTTTTCATATTTGAACTTCTGATTATATGCTGTATACATAAAAAAGTCTAAAAGCTCAGGAACAACAACCTCTACTCCTTCATTTTCCAAGGTATTAACAAGGTTATTATTAGCTGTAGGATGGTATTTTACAAGAATTTCTCCTACTATTCCAACCTTTGGCTTAAGAATATTAAGTCTATCTACCTCATCAAATTCCTTTACAATAGCTCTGATGTTGTTTGCAAACTCAAGTATATTTCCATTTGCTATGTTTTTTTTCGATAACGCCAACCATTTTTCAAACAGGTTATTCGTAGTGTTTTTAACTCTTTCATAAGGTCTTGTTGCTTGTGTTACTCTAAGCAAAAGATCTCCATATACTGTAGCCATTAGGGCTGAATGAATTAATCCCATATTAATTTTAAATCCAGGGTTTGTCTCAATCTTAGCAGCATTTAATGAAATAACTGGTATTTGCTGCATTCCTGCATCCTTTAAAGCTTTGCGAATAAATGCAATATAATTTGATGCTCTGCAGCCTCCACCTGTCTGACTCAGTAAAACAGAAGTGTTGTTCAAATCATATTTACCCGACTTTAATGCATTCATTATTTGCCCGATAACCAAGATTGAAGGATAACACGCATCATTGTTTACAAATTTCAAACCTTCATCAATCGCCTTTGGGTCTACCTCAGGCAAAATATCTACTTTATATCCATGCTTCCTAAAGCCTTCTTCAAATAGCGCAAAATGAATTGGTGACATTTGCGGCCCGATAATAGTATGATTTTTCTTGTTCTGCTTAGTAAAAGAAACTCTTTTGTTTTCTTCCTTGTTTTTAATAGCTATATAATTTCTTTTATCTCGTTCATCCATTGCTGCTTTTAAAGACCTCATCCTAATGCGTATCGCGCCTAAATTGTCCCCTTCATCAATTTTAATTAACGTAAATATTTTTCCATTTCCATTAAGAATTTCATGTATCTGATCACTTGTTACCGCATCAACGCCACAACCAAAGCTTGTAAGCTGTACCATTTCTAAATTAGGATGTCCACCTACAAACTCTGCCGCTTCATAAAGCCTGGTGTGATATGCCCATTGATCTAATACCCTTAAAGGTCTTTTTGCTTTTGCTAAATGTGAAACTGAATCCTCTGTAAGTACTGCCATCCCAAGCGACTTAATAATGTTTGTAAGCCCATGATTAATTTCCGGATCAATATGATATGGTCTTGAGGCTAAAACAATACCTTTTATATTGTTTTCTTCAATATATCTAAGAATTTCTTCTCCTTTTTCTGCAATATCTTTCCTGTATTGCATTCTTTCTTCCCATGCTAGTTTTGCAGCTTCAAGGATTTCTTTTTTTTCAATACCATAATCTGAAAATTCCTCACATAATCTTTTTGCCATTTTATCAGGATTATCCATGGATAAAAAAGGGTTCATAAAGTTTATTCCCTTAGCTTCAATTTCATCCACATTGTGTTTTATCGTCTCTGGATATGATGTTACAATAGGACAATTATAACAGTTGTCAGCTTCTATGGATTCTTTAAATTCATAAGGAATACAAGGATAAAAAATATTCTTAATTCCTCTTGAAATCAAATGCATAATATGCCCATGAACTAGCTTCGCAGGATAACAGGCTGATTCTGAAGGTATTGTCTCAATTCCCTCTTCAAAAATACTCTTGCTTGATATAGGTGATAATTCAACTCTGTAACCAAGGGCTGTAAAAAAAGTAAACCAATAGGGGTAATTTTCGTACATATTCAAGACCCTGGGTATTCCTACAATTCCTCTTTTAGCCTCATTCTCTTTTAAAGGCTTGTAGCTAAAAAGTCTTTTAATTTTATATTTGTACATATCTGGTAATTCTATATTGCTTTGTTGTTCTCCTGCACCCTTTTCGCAGCGATTTCCTGATATGTACCTCGAATTATTAATATCTTCATTATTCGAAAAAACAAAATTATTAACCGTCAGCAAGCAATGATTGCCACATAGCTTACATCTCTTAATAGATGAACTAACTCTAAATTGATTAACCTCATTTTCTTTGACAAGCGTCGAAATATAGTCCTTGGAATATTTTTCTTTTGCTATAATTGCTGCCCCAAAAGCTCCCATAATACCTGAAATATCTGGATTAACTACCTCCCTTTGAGAAATAATTTCAAAGGCTCTAAGTACTGCATCATTATAGAAGGTTCCTCCTTGAACAATAATTTTTTTGCCCATATTTTTGGGATCTCTTATTTTAATTACTTTTTGAATTGCATTCTTAATAACCGAATAAGAAAGTCCTGCTGAAATATCTCCTACTGTTGCTCCTTCCTTCTGTGCCTGCTTAACTCTGGAGTTCATAAACACAGTACATCTTGAGCCTAAATCCACAGGACTTTCAGCAAACAATGCTTCCTTGGCAAAGCTATTAATATCTATATTAAGTGAATTTGAAAAGCTTTCCAAAAAAGAGCCGCAGCCTGATGAGCACGCTTCATTTAGCATAATATCATCTATTATTCCATCCTTTACTCTTAGACATTTCATGTCTTGGCCACCAATATCTAAAACAAAATCTGCTCCAGGCAAAAAATAATCCGCTGCTTTATAATGTGCAATCGTTTCAATTTCTCCAATATCAACTTTAAACGCAGCTTTAATTAAAGCTTCTCCATATCCTGTTACTGCTGAATTCAGAATTCTTACCTTTGGGGGTAATTTTGAATAGACTTCAAGTAATATTTTTTTAACCTGCTCCAACGGATTCCCTTGATTGCTTCCATAATAAGAATATAATAATTCTCCTTCTAAGCTTATGAGTGCTGCTTTGGTTGTAGTAGAGCCAGCATCAATTCCCAGAAAACATCCGCCTGAATATTCCTTTAAAGGTACTCTTTTAACCTTATTTTTTTCATGTCTCTGAATAAAACAATCATACTCCTTTTTATCTTCAAATAATTTTGGCAGTCTGGGGACTTCATTGGCAGAAGAAAGTGTAAGTTTTTTAGCCCTCATAATAATATCTTCAAACCTAAAGCTCTGTTCCCCCATGCCCTCCATAGCTGCTCCAAAAGCAACAAAAAGCTGTGAATGCTTTGGAATTACAACCTCATTTTGAGCTAAACAGAGCGTTTTAACAAATCTCTCCCTAAGCTCAGACAAAAAATATAAAGGACCTCCCAAAAAAGCAATATTTCCTCTTATCGGCTTTCCACAAGCTAATCCCCCAATAGTCTGATTAACCACCGCTTGAAAAATAGAAGCTGCAATATCTTCTTTTTTTGCACCTTCATTAAGCAATGGCTGTATATCTGTTTTAGCAAACACACCGCATCTTGAAGCAATAGGATAAATCTGTGTATGATTTTTAGCCAAATTATTTAAGCCCTCTGCATCTGTTTGAAGCAGGGCTGCCATTTGGTCTATAAATGCACCAGTACCTCCTGCACAGGTTCCATTCATTCTCTGATCAATATTATTTTCTTCAAAATAAGTAATTTTGGCATCCTCTCCGCCAAGCTCAATAGCAACATCTGTATATGGTATAAGCTTTTCTACAGTTTTTGCACAAGCTACAACCTCTTGTATAAAAGGAATTTCAAGCCACCTAGAAATAGCCATTCCTCCCGAGCCTGTTGCCATAATTGTAATTCTATACTCTCTATATATTTCAAATGCCTCTTGAATAAGATTTAAAACAGTCCCTCTGATATCTGAATAATGTCTTTCATATCTTTGATAAAGCATAGTTCCGAGTCCGTCTAATGCAACAATCTTAACAGTTGTTGACCCGGCATCTATACCTAAATGTATTATTTTATCCATCTTCTCGCTTTAACAGCAAGTCCCTCCTTTAGCCTTATACACTCAAATATCCGTTACTAACGGACTCTTCAATAATTCCCTTAATAAAATCCCACAGCTCTATTGAAGCCTCCTGTACCACTTTATTTCTTTCCATAACCTGAAATTCTTTTACTCCATGCTCTTTCCATGCCTTTCCTTTGCTAAGATAATTAAGCAAAATCGGCTCTATTCTGTCAATAGCTGCTGCAAATTTCGCCTCCATAGTTATACCTTGTTCAAATTCCAACCACGTATCATACATTTCTTCCTTCTGATCCTTTGGTAAAATCCCAAAAATTCTTTCAGCGGCCTTTGATTCTCTTTCCCATTTATCTTCATTGCCCTTTAAATCATAAGCATACGTATCACCCGCATCTATTTCTACAAGATCATGTATAAGCACCATCTTGATAACCTTCAATATGTCAACCTTTGAATTTGAATATTCCTGTAATATAATAGCTAGCATCGCAAGATGCCATGAATGCTCAGCGTCATTTTCTTTTCGAATAGAGTCTGTAAGATATGACTGTCTTACAATTCTCTTTAATTTATCAATTTCAATAATAAAATCTATTTGCATTCTTAAACGTTTTTCCATTATTATCCTCCACGGCATTCTATAATACAAATCACAAAAATCACCCTACATAAACTTAACTCCGCAGTTTTTACAGTATTTGCTACCTATTTCATTTTTTGTGTTACAAAAAGTGCATTTTAATCCATCTCCAAGAAATTCTGAACAAACCTCGCAATAATTGGCATTTGGCTCATTGAAATTTCTGCATATTCCGCATTGATTTCCTGGCTTTCTAGACATCCTGACAGGTTTTACAGTCTGCTCATAAGCATCCTTAGTGTTTTTATATTTTCTATAATTATCTCGATCTTCCTTACTCATTTTTTCTTGATCTTCTGCAATTCTATTGTGTTTATTAGGTCTTTCATATCTTTGCTGTGAAAGCTTTTCACTGTTAGTAACTTCTTTATTAAATCCACTCTTGATTTCTACAAAATTATTCTCAATACTATTTCTATTTTTAGCAAAATCACCATGCTGAGTATTCTCCGAGTTAGCCTGCTTTAATTTTTTTGCCTGACTTATAGCAATTAATATTACAGCAACAAAGATAAGTATAGAACTTAAAACAATCATATTCTCTTTCATCATCATAATAGAAACAACAAATATAAACCATACTATTCCTACTGGTGACTTTTTAGAACTCTTATTAGCCATATCATTTCCCCCTTTGAATACATACACAATTTTATTACCGACTTTTATTATACCATATAAGAAAAAAAACAAGAAGTATTCACAGCTTTACTTCTTGTTTTTTAATTGTTAAGAATCTAATTGCTACAGCCTAGTGTTCCAGCTTATAAAAGCAATAAAATATCATGCAATCTTTAAATATAAATATACTAGAAGCTGCAACACTTTATTAGTGTAACAGCTCCTTTATAATTGCTAATTATTTATAGCTAATAATTAATTTTTTATTTTTGTATAATATTAATATTATTTTTTGAAAGGTATTCTTCTACTGCTTCTACGTCCTTGTCTCCTCTTCCTGAAACATTAATAATGACTACCTTGTCTTTTGGTAATGTAGGAACAAGCTTTAATGCATGTGCGATTGCATGAGAGCTTTCAATCGCTGGAATAATACCTTCAACCTGTGACATTAAAAGCAATGCTTTAATAGCTTCATCATCTGTAACTGAAACATATTCAACTCTTTCAATATCCTTTAAATATGCATGCTCCGGACCTACCCCTGGATAATCAAGCCCTGCTGAAATTGAGTAAACTGGTAAAATATTACCTTCGTCATCTTGAAGCGTAATTGTATTCATTCCATGAATAATTCCTTCTTTTCCTAGTGCCATTGTTGCTGCATGCAAATCAGTATCAACACCCTTTCCAGCTGCCTCAACACCAATTAGCTTAACCTCTTCAGATGGAATAAATCCTGCAAAAAATCCAATTGCATTACTTCCTCCCCCAACACATGCGATGCAATAATCTGGCAATCTGTTTTCTTTTTCTTGGATTTGAATAATAGTCTCTTCACTAATTATTTTTTGGAACTCTCTTACCATTGTAGGATATGGATGAGGACCTACAACAGAGCCTATAATATAAAAGGTGTCATCAATTCTCTCTACCCATTTTTCAATAGCCTCATCAACTGCATCACTTAGAGTTTGTGTTCCTCTAGTAACCGCAGTAACCTTTGCTCCTAATAATTCCATTCTAAATACATTAAGTCTTTGTCTTTCAGTGTCTTCCTTACCCATAAAAATTTCGCATTCCATATTAAACATTGCTGCAGCAGTTGCAGTAGCAACTCCATGCTGCCCAGCTCCAGTTTCAGCAATAATTTTCTTTTTACCCATTCTTTTTGCTAGTAAAATCTGTCCAATAGTATTATTTATTTTATGTGCTCCCGTGTGATTTAAATCCTCACGTTTTAAATAAATTTTTGCCCCACCCAAACGATTAGTAAGATTTTCTGCATAGTACAAAGGATTAGGTCTTCCTACATATTCCTTCATATAATACATATACTCTTCCTTAAACTTAGGGTCATTAATAGCCTCGTTGTAAGCAACTTCAACCTCTTTTAAGGCTACTACAACGCTTTCAGGAACATACTGTCCCCCAAATCTTCCAAACTCATGATTCATTTTGTAAATCCTCCCAATTATATAATCTATTATATAAACCCAATCCCTATATCAATCTTCATCAAAATCATCATAGGGACTGTTTTTGTATACTGATGCACTTAACTGAAATAATACATCCTTGAGTCCAATAATTGATGCCGGTGTCCTTAAAATACCATCAATTGGCTCATCATAAAAATCGCTTAATTGAAAATCATTGCTTGAAGACAAAACACATTTTACTGTTGGCTGGTCTATCTTAATCTTTTTAATAAGCTCATTACCTGTAATCTCCTGCATAATATAATTAACAATTATAATATCAGGTCGAAATTGCTCAACCTCATAGATTGCATCAAATTCATCTGCAATCTCAACATCATAATCAAGCTTATTAAGCAAATCGCGGAGTATCAGACTCTCAAATCTAGAGTCATTTACAAGTAAAGCCTTTTTCCTCATTGGTACCAGCTCCTTATATGCTATCCTCATATATCTATTATAGCATATCTCTGTATAATATTAAATAAGCCAATACCACTTAAGCATAATTATACAATAAATAATTGACATTTTTCTGTTACTATCATTATCGATTGCAAGTCGTTTAAAAAGAAACCTCAACATATAAAAATATATGAGTGAATCTATCAAAACTACAAATATATATACACCCAAAGTGCTTATATTAATAATTGGCAAATAAATATTTACCTTTGCTGATAAAAACCCAATAACATTTAAGACTACCAAGGCTAAAAAATCTGCTGTAAAAGAAAGAACCCAAATCATAGCAGTAGCTCTTACAATTACATCCTTGCGCATATTTATTTTAAGCTCTTTTTTAATAATTAAAAACGATACTATACTTATTATATATGTAGCTATCAAAAACCATATAATCTCTTTGCTAAGATATATATTCATCCAAATCGGAATATTATTCCCAAGCTCATTCAGGTTCTCCATAATTAATCCTCATTTATTCTGATTTATATTTTTTATAAGCTTACACGAATATATTTATGCTATTAAATACAAAAACAAATAAAATTTCTCTTATCCACTAGTCAATAACTGCTATCCTAAATTTTTATTCAACTGATACTATGCAAGAATCAGCTTTTTGTTATAATCAATAAAGACCATTTCCAATAACTTTAATGGTTATTTTATTCTAAAGGAGACATAATATGAAACAAAAAATTCTCAAAATGGTATTAACCGGCATGATGACTGCTCTGGTTTTTATAGGAACCCGATTTATACAAATACCAACGCCTGCAACTGGAGGCTATATTCATCTTGGAGACGGCTTTGTATTAATATCTGGATTATTGCTAGGTCCTTTATATGGAGGCCTTGCAGCAGGTATCGGTTCTGCTCTTGCAGATATATTATCTGGATATGCTGCCTGGGCTTTCCCTACTTTTTTAATCAAAGGAATAATGGCGGTAATTACAGGTATTTTTGTACTTAAAAAGGATAATAAAATTTTTGTCATTTCAGCTGCACTATCCTTTTCCGCATTATGGGCAGGATTTAATTTATTTTTAAGAAATATGGTTAGCAAAAACATTTCTCTTCAATCTGTTAATCTTGCAAAGGAACTCGAATTTGACAGCACCGCTGTTTTAATTGAAAAAGCAGAATTTCTTAAGCAGGTTTTATTGTATGGTTCTTTTGCTCTTCCTGTTATTCTTATTTTAATATTATTAGCTCTGTTTTCAACTAATATACTTAAAATTACTCTTCCAATCAGCACTGCCTTCATTATCTCAGGTTCTGTAATGATTGTTGGATATTACTTTACTACATATTATTTGTATGGTAGTGCTGTGGCTGCTATTTTTGGTATTCCCGGTAATATAGCTCAATTTTTATTTGGAGTATTCATAGCTCATTTGCTGCTTCCTGTTGTCCAAAAAATAATTTTGCCTAAAATGCAGAGCTAATAACCATAATATGTAAAACGAGTGCTATCAGATTAACTGCTAATCCAAAATGAGCAAATAGTTTAAAATCATCTTCTTGTTTTTCTGCTATCCAAGCATATAATAAACCAATCAAACAAAGCATAAAGGCTATTATTTCATAAATTCCTATCTGGTAACGTATTGTTAATAAGTCTCTGTCTCCAAAGGCAGAGCTTTTTACTGCTTTAAAAAACAAAACCAAAGACAATATGCCTAAAGTTAATGATATCCCCCCATATATTGAGTGGATTTTTGAGGTAAGTTTTAGATTTCTATTTTTTATTCTCATTAATCTTTGTCTCAGCAAATATATAATAATACTTTTTAATAAAATAATATATTATAAAGCCTGCTGCTCCTCCTAATGAATTTAATATAATATCATCAACATCAAAACTGCCTACACTAAAAACATACTGCATGGCTTCTACAAAAAAGCTTATTATTGCTGAGCCTGCAAGCACCTTCCAAAAGGATTTATTTTTTTTCTCAATAATCGGAATCAAAAATCCCATGGGCATAAAGGCTATAACATTTCCAACAATATTAGTTATGAAAATTTTTTGAGATATGAATGATCTTTTTTGTATATAGTTGCCTATTGTATAAAAGGGAAGCAAATTATACTCCCTGACAATATCCTGTTTTCTTCCAAATGCAGGCGATAAAAACAATAAATATGCCAGCAATGCTATGTATAAAACAAATAATAAAATACATACCAGCCTGGCATTCTTTTTAAAATTAATAAAAAAACACACAATTATTCCTCCAAATCTTATAATATAAGAACCAATCTGCCTATTGTCATAATCAACCCTGTAAACCCTAATGCCAGAGTCCCTAAAGAGGCAACCTTATATTTTCCCTCTAGTCCAATAATCGCAAAATGAATACATCCAATATTAACTATTAAAGATGCTGCACTTATTGCCCAAATGCCCAGTCCAACAATTCCTAAAATCAGACTGCAAATAAAATAATGATTATATGTTTGAAACGTATCCATATCTATTATCCTTCTTTATCTAGGTTAAAAATGCTAACCCAATTATTTTCACGTAATTAGCTTTAGCGACCCTTATAATATAATGATTTTTATATCAAATGCTTCTTTGTCTTAAGTGCCTTTGTTCCAAACACAATTGATACAACCCCTAAAGAAATTCCAATTATTATTAGAATTACTCCTACTACAATACCTGAAATACCTGCATCTGAAACCCTTTTGAAAACCTTGTCATTATATTCCAACATATTATTATCTCCTTTGTCAAATAGTCCATTGGTCGTGAATAATACCTACTAAATACCATTTATCATCCTTATTCTCAAATACTAGCTTCAAGCTTTTCCAATCCATTCCTGCATACTGCGCATCAAATCCCGCAAAATAAAACTCAACAAAAACTTCCTTTGGGTAAACTTGAGCTAAATTATTAACTGAAGTTGAAGCTGTACTTACAATTTTATTATTTCCAATTATATTTGCGGAAGCAAAATCCACATCATAAACAAATTGCTCATAGTATTTTGTATAGGTCAAAGATATATTTTCACCACTTCCATCATATGCTCCCCAAGTAAAAATCGTCTGGTCCTCCATCATTTTAGGAAGCTTATCCGCTTGTATAATTATACTGCTTTGTTCATCAATATAGCCATACGGCGAAAACCTTACCCCTCTTTTTGGGTGAACATAATCAGAAAGGTTTTTCATATCCTTATTTTTCATCAGGTTAATTACAATTAGGGCCTGATCCAAAACAGAATTTGAACGAGCATTTGCCTTAACCTCTAAATCTCCTATAGACTTTTGAAGCTCTTCAATAGTTTTCTCATTTGCTTTTACTATTGTATTTAAGGAATCAATTTGCTCTTCTTTTTCTTTTATTTTATTGTTTAAGTTTTTTACGTCCGGATTTAATATACATCCTGAAAGTAAAGTCATTGTTGTTATTGATAAAAAAAGAAGTATTTGTATTTTTTTCATATTGTTCTCCCAGATTTCTTTTTGTATACAATACATTCTAAGCATTTTTATTCAAATTGTCCAGCAAAATTTCCTACTATTAACCTATAAGCAAATATTTTTTTTGATTTATATGTATGTTTTTTTATTATAGCTTAATATATAAAGATTTCTACGCTATTTCCTTAGGTAGAAATATCTATTAAATAGCATCAAAATTCAAGAATACTATCATTCTATCCGAAAACTGACTGTCCATCTTTCATAAATATTTTTTTTGTGCTATAATTATAATGAAAAAAAATGTTCTAAAAAGGAGAAATTGTATTTTATGCAAAAAACAAAGATAATTGGTACTCTTGGCCCATCAAGTGAAAATCCTGAAGTATTCAAAAGCCTTGTGCAAAACGGTTTAAGTATCGCAAGAATTAACCTTTCTCACGGGGATCAAACATACATAAAAAATCTTATTGATATGATTAAAGGCGTTCGCGAAGAATTAAATATTCCTGTTGCTATACTATTAGACACAAGAGGGCCTGAAATCAGAACTAAAAATTTTAAGGAAGGCGGAGTTCGTCTTACTGCTGGCGAAACTATCTCGATTTGTAACGGAGATTTTGAGGGGGATGAAAAAAGCTTTTGCATCACCTACTCTGAACTCTATAAGGATGTTAAAATTGGTAGCATCATTTTATTAGATGACGGATTAATCGAACTAGAAGTAATTGATGTAAGCAATAAAGAAATTAAATGTCTTATAAAAAATGGCGGAATGATTAAAAACAAAAAAGGAATAAATGTTCCTGGTGTTTACATTAATCTTCCTGCTCTTTCTGAAAAAGATAAAAGCGATATAATTTATGGAATCGAGCTGGATGTTGACTTTATTGCAGCATCTTTTATCCGTAAAAAGAGCGATGTTCTTGAAATAAGAAAGCTATTAGATGAAAACAATGGTGAAACTATTCAAATCGTTTCAAAAATAGAAAGTCAGGAAGGCGTAGATAATATCGACGAGATAATTGAAGTTTCTGATGCTATTATGATTGCACGTGGAGACCTTGGTGTAGAAATTCCTAACGAAAGAATTCCCGTTACACAAAAAATGATAATTGAAAAATGTAATACTACCGAAATCCCTGTAATTACAGCAACTCAAATGCTTGATTCCATGATGGTTAACCCTCGTCCAACCCGTGCAGAGGTCTCAGATGTTGCAAACGCAGTATTAGATGGAACTGATGCAATAATGCTATCTGGCGAGACAGCAGCAGGCGCCTATCCTTTAGAATCCGTTAAGGTAATGAAAAAGGTGGCCGAAGCTTCTGAAGCATCTTTGGATTACAAGCAAATGTTCAAAAAAATCTGGAAAATGCAGGATAAAACTGTTGCAAATGCAATTAGCTATTCCACATGCAGCACTGCAATGAATCTAAATGCAAAGGCTATAATTTGTCCTACTCATAGCGGAAGAACCGTAAAGCTCATTTCTATGTTCAGACCTAATGTTCCAATCATTGGTCTTACAACAAATCCAAAGGTTCAAAGACAGATGCAGTTAAACTGGGGAGTTACTCCATTCTTAATGACCGAAGAAACCTCTTCAGATGTTCTTTTTTACAAATCAATTTTAATTGCAAAATCCGCAGATTTTGTTGAAAAGGATGATATTGTAGTAATTGCTGCCGGAATACCGCTTGGAGTAGCTGGCACTACTAACTTGATGAAGATTCAGATTGTTGATTAAACAGTAAGGTTGCTGCTAAAGCAGTAATTGGTATTGTAAGAATTAGTCCAATTGTACCTGATAAAGCTCTTACAATCTCTACAACAATCATGTCGTAATTCAGAATTTCAATAAACGGCTTGTTATAAGCTAATAACAATATTAATAGATTTAATGATGAACCCGTATAGGCAAGGATTAATGTATTTACCATGGTGCCCATAATATCTCTTCCGATATTCATGCCAGACTTAAATAAATTTTTCCCTGTCAATGACGGGTTTACTTGTTTTATTTCATATAATGCTGATGAAATAGACATACTCACATCCATTACTGCTCCTAATGCACCTAATAAAATTGCAGCAAACAAAAGTCCGTTAAAATCGAATTTTGTATTTTGAGGTATATATGTCAGCATTTGAATTTCTTCATAGCTAAATCCAATAAGCTTAGAAAAATAACTAAATGAATATGCTAATAGTCCTGCAAAAAAAACTCCGCTTACTGTACCTATTATTGCAGAAGCAGTTTTTCTTGTGAATCCGCTTATAATCAATAAGGTTCCTATTGTAATAAGTGTTGCAATAAATAGTGAAAGAAAAATCGGACTATCTCCTGCAAGTATCCTTGGTAATAAAATTTTCAGAACTAACAATACCGTAAAAACCAAAGATATCATTGCTTGCAATCCCTTGATTCTGCCTATTACAATAACTAATAATGCAAAAATTATTGCTAACGCTATTAATAGCTTATCTCTTTTGAAGCCTGCAATATAAGCTCTAATTATGCTGTCATCACTTTCATTTTTTTCAAGATGAAGCAGAACTTCGTCCCCTGCTCTGGCTTCAATGTGAGGAGTACCCTGTTCATAAATATCTTCTGCTTCCACCTTTAAGTCTTTGTATCTCTCATCCGTTATCTGTGCAACATACTTAATCATTACAGTCTGATAGCCACCGCTATCCTCAGTTTTCCTATCGGTAAGGTCAATTATTTCTGCTGCATATAATTCACCCTCTGTTTTTGCACTGTTTTTTGAAACCGGAACAAAAAACAATCCAATCATTATCACTATTCCTATAAGTCCTGCAATGTATTTTTTCAAATCTTTCATATAATAATCTATCTTAGATTTTCTTTTATAGTCTTCTTCTAGAAAATCTTGATTTTCCCCTTTATTATTTTACAACAGCCATTTCTTATCCTTAATAATATCATAAAAATGACTTGTGAAAAATTGTTATTAATAATTTATATGTAATTTTAATTTCTATTAAGATTTAGATTACTTAACTTTCAACTCTTCTATAATAGAACTTTACTCTATATCAGCTTACTTTAAGCTTAGAATACAGAAGAATTTTAGCGCAAATATTTCGTTCAGCTTATTAAGAACCCTTGGGGTTTCATTCAGAAGTGCACAGGAGTAAACGCCTTCCCTATGCACAGGACGTGCATGGGAAGGCAGAATGAAACCACCAAGGGTTTTGGAGAATAATATTAAGCTAAAATTCTGACCGTAATAATTTAGCTAATAATTTGGCTTATTAAGTGCACCTGAAAACACCATTACTGCATTATAAACATCAAACTAGCCCTAAATGCAGTAATGGAGCTGAATCCAAATGGATTCAACCCCAACTATTGCAAAAGAGCCAATTTATATATAAAAAATTAATTTTGTTTTGCCAAAAGCTCTTCTTCAGCTGCTTTTCTTAATTTCTGTCCTTTAATTACCTTTAATCTCGTAAAATCTTCTCTTTCCTTTTCTTCTAATGCACTTTGAATATCCTTAGTAATCTTTTCATATCTTGGTATCATTACATTAGTCAGAGCATTCGCTCTTTTTTGAGTTCTTTTAATATTTACGGCAAGCCTGTAAATAGCATTCTCATTTTCTGCTAAATCTAAGGATAGTTTTTTAACCTTCGCAAACTTACTATAAGCATCATCAAGAGAAATATTAGTTCTAGTAAAGCCATATTGAGGAGTAAGCGTATCATATGGTATATGTACCATAGGAATCTCAACTCCCATAATACTTCTTACTTTAATCTCAATATTATCTTCCTCTTTAACTGCCTCTCCAATTTGCTCAACTGTATTAATTCCAATCGTTATATTAGCCTTTTGCAATGCCTTATAGGCTTCTGTAAATGTAGAATCAATTTGACTTTGAATGCTTTCTGCTTTATCGATAAGAACCATCATTTCATTTACAAGAATATTTCTTTTCTTATCCAATAGCTCATAGCCTTGCTTGGATAATGCCAAGGTATTTTTTGCAATAATCAGGTTACCCTTAGTAGGAAACAAAGTATTGTCCACTATAACTCACCTCACTTAAATGGATTATGCATTATTTCTCGGTTTATAGTACTTATCTAATACATCATCCGTTACTCTTGTAAGCTCTTCTCTTGGAAGCATTCCAAGTAAATTCCACCCGATGTCCAATGTATCTTCCATATTCCTATTTTCATCCCTGTTTTGAGAAACAAACTGTTCCTCAAAAGCCTTTCCAAATTTCATATAAATTGTGTCAATCGGAGAAAGCTCGTCTTCACCAATAACAGAAGCCAGTGCTTTAACCTCTTGTACATGTGCATAGGATGCAAATAATTGATTTGCTATTTGTGGATGGTCTTCTCTAGTAAAGCCTTTTCCTATACCATCCTTCATAAGTCTGGATAAAGATGGCAATACGATAATCGGAGGATATACACCTTTTTGATGAAGCCCTCTGTCTAATACAATCTGCCCCTCCGTAATATATCCTGTAAGGTCAGGAATTGGATGAGTAATATCATCATTAGGCATGGATAAAATAGGTATCTGTGTAATAGAGCCTTCTCTGTCCTTTAACATTCCAGCTCTTTCGTATAAGGATGCAAGGTCAGAATAGGTATACCCTGGAAAACCCTTTCTACTTGGTATTTCTCCTTTAGAAGAAGATACCTCTCTAAGTGCTTCACAATATGATGTCATATCAGTTAAAATAACCAAAACATGCATATTATGCTCAAATGCAAGATATTCAGCTGCTGTAAGTGCACATCTTGGAGTTACAATCCTTTCAACAACAGGATCATTTGCAAGATTTAAAAACATAACTACCTTTTCTAAAACTCCGCTTTCCTCAAAGCTTCTTTTAAAGAAATCGGCTACGTCATTTTTTACGCCCATTGCCGCAAAAACAATCGCAAAATTTTCATTGTTATCAGCATCTGCTGATAATTGTGCTTGCTTAACGATTTGTGCTGCTAGCTGGTCATGTGGAAGTCCGTTTCCTGAAAAAACTGGCAGCTTTTGTCCACGAATAAGTGTTGTCAATCCATCAATTGCTGAAACACCAGTCTGAATGTAGTTTCTTGGATATTTTCTTGAAATAGGGTTAATAGGATTTCCATTTACATCCCAATGTGCGCTTGCCATTATTTCTCCAAGCCCGTCAATTGGCTTGCCTAATCCATTCATAGTTCTTCCCAGAATTTCTTTTGAAAGTCCTAGCTCAAGAGCCGTACCCTTAAAGCGAGTTCTTGTGTTTGAATTTGATATACCAATGGTTCCTTCAAAAACCTGAACTACTGCAACATCATCTTTAATTTCAATTACCCTTCCTGTTCTTCTTTCACCATTGCTCATTGTAATATCAACCATTTCTTCATAGGAAGCATCTTTGACACCATTGAGAACTACAATTGATCCTGTAACTTCTTTAAGACCTAAATATTCAATGTTCATTAATTATTCTTCCTTTCAAAACCTCTATAGCTTTCAATTACTTCACTACAAAGATTATCAATTTTTATATACGCTTTGTCAAATTCAGCTAAATTTTCATTGTCATAATCGTATTTCATTTTCGCAAGCTCGTCAAATATTCCAAGCTTTTTGAGCTGCGAAATAGGAATTCCCTGTGATAATATCATTTGTCCTTGCTTATGAAGGTACAAAGTAACCTGCATCATTTTATATTGCTTTTCCATTGGAACAAATGTATCAATATCATGAAATGCATTTTGTTGCAGGAACCCAACCCTTAGAAGCTTTGCAGTTTCTAAAATAAGTTTTTGTTCTTCTGGAAGTACATCTGCTCCAATAAGCTTTACTATTTCCATTAGCTTGCTTTCTTCTTGTAAGAGCTTTGCTATTTCATTTTTTACCTTTATAAAGTCTGGAGCAACATTTGTTTCATACCACTCTTCTAAATCATCAACATACTCACTATAGCTAGACAGCCAGTTAATTGCTGGATAGTGTCTTGCATAAGCAAGCTGTCTGTCAAGAGCCCAAAAACATCTAATAAATCTCTTTGTATTTTGAGTTACAGGCTCTGAAAAGTCGCCCCCCTGAGGAGAAACCGCTCCAATAATACTAACTGAACCCTCAGAGTTATTAAGATTTTCTACATAACCAGCTCTTTCATAAAATTGTGATAATCTTGATGGCAAATATGCCGGAAAACCTTCTTCTGCCGGCATTTCCTCAAGTCTTCCGGAAATCTCTCTTAAAGCTTCTGCCCATCTAGATGTTGAGTCCGCCATAATTGCAACATGATATCCCATATCTCTGAAATATTCTGCAATAGTAATACCTGTATAAATAGATGCCTCTCTGGCAGCAACAGGCATATTTGATGTATTAGCAATAAGCACCGTTCTATCCATCAAAGGCTTTCCTGACTTAGGGTCAATAAGCTTCGGAAATTCTTCAAGAACATCCGTTATCTCATTTCCTCTTTCACCACATCCAATATATACAATTATATCCGCATCACTCCATTTTGCGAGCTGATGCTGTGTCATTGTTTTTCCTGTGCCAAACCCTCCAGGTACTGCAGCTGTTCCTCCCTTTGCAATTGGAAACAAGGTATCAATAATTCTTTGTCCTGTTATTAAAGGCTTACTTAATCTTTTTCTTTCAGCAAATGGTCTGGCTTGTCTTGCAGGCCATTTTTGAAATAGCTTCAATTCAATAATATCGCCATGAGAATCCTTAAGCTTAACAACAGTATCATTAACCCTATATTTTCCGTTTTTTGCTGTAAAAACAACCTCACCTTCAATTCCAGGCTTAACCATAACCTTGTGGTTAACTAGCTCAGTTTCTTTTACTGTAGCGTAAATATCGCCGCCTTTAAGAAAGCTTCCTTCCTTAATTATTATCTCTGTATCCCATTCTTTGTCTCTGTTTAAAGATTCAGTATCTAAACCTCTTTGAATAAATGAACCAGATAATTCTTCTATTTGATTAAGAGGCCTTTGAATTCCATCAAAAACTCCTCCAATAATTCCAGGGCCTAATTGAAGCGATAACGGTTCTCCGCTTGAATAAACCGGCTCTCCAACTTTAAGACCTGTTGTTGTTTCATATACCTGCACTATAGCATTATCATTATTTAAACTTATTACTTCTCCAATAAGTTTTTCATTTCCTACTAGTACCATCTCTAACATCTGGAACTGGCTGTCACCCTTAATCGTTACAACCGGTCCGTTAACGCCTAGTATTTTCCCTTTTGCTTCCACGTACGCACCTTCTTTACAAAATTTTTACTCTACGTTTATCTTACAATTCTGAAGGAAAGTATCTTTTTCCTCCTCCAGTCTTTTTGCATATGATTCATCAACATAACGCTTTGCTGTTTTATTAAGTAGCTTACAGCCACCTATCATTTCTATATTCTTATTCTCAATTGTAATACACTTTCCAAATATTTTTTCGAGTGCTTCCTTATGCTTCATATCAGAGTAACTGATAATTATTTCCAGGTCGCCCTTTCCAATACTATCAATACACTTATTAATTATAGAAACTAGCTCATTAAAATATTCTTCCTTTTGAGTATGCTGATAAAGCCTTTCTTTAGTAATTTCTACCACTGCATCAATTACTTCAGCTCTTTTGTTAAAGAGTCTTTTCCTATTTGCCATAATAATCTGAGACATAATTTCATTTTTTTCTTTATCAATTTTTTTCATACTCTTTTGAACAAGTTCATAATTCTCATTAAGAAATTCAGTATGTTTTCTATCATACTCAGCTTTGTTTTCTTCCTCTGCTAATTGAAGAATTCCTTGCTTTTGAATTCTAACGTCGTTCATTATATCATTTGTAAAGCGGTCAAGCTTTTCTTCTTCAACAATTTTCATGACCTTCTCCTTATAACTTTAATCCAATAGCCTCTCTTACATATCTTGTAATAGAATCCGGAGACCTGCCTGTTCC
Source organism: Clostridiales bacterium UBA4080 (assembly GCA_002381865.1). GTDB lineage: Bacteria > Bacillota > Clostridia > Lachnospirales > Vallitaleaceae > UBA4080. The sequence continues at coordinate 31,840 of DFYO01000039.1, forward strand.
ATGCCTGTCAGGAATTTCAACTACGAGAGGCGTATGATAATTAAGCTTAATATCATCAATCATATCTGGTACTAGCTGTCCAAGCTTTTCTGTAATCATAAGAATTCCAATTTCCTTATCAAGCAAAGCTTTGTCAATAGCCTCTTTAACTTCATGTCTTTCATGAACAACTACGCCCTCTATTCCTGCAAGTCTAAATCCTGTTTTGGTATCAACATTGTCGCTGATTAAAAAGAACTTCATATAATCACTCCTTAGAATCTTATTGTCCTAAAATCATGATTGAAATAATAAGGCCATAAATAGCAATACCCTCTGCCAAACCTACGAAGATAATTGTTTTACCTAATAATTTCTCATTTTCACTGATAGCTCCAATTGCTGCTGAGCCTGATACTGCTACTGCAATACCTGCTCCAATAGATGCAATACCAGTAGATAATGCCGCTGATAAGTATTTTAATCCGCTTACACCAGCTTCAGCTAATGGTGCATTTTTAGCAACCTCAGCAGCATCTGCTGTTGACCCGCTAAATAATACAATTGTAGCTGCAATTAATAATAAAAAGAAAGTTGATACATTAGCTCCTACAAAACATTTAACCTTATTTGTATTTATATTATTTTTCATTCCATATACTCCTACACCTACAATACTCAATACCAATACTAACGCAATTGCAATAATAATTTTCATTTTTTATTTCCTCCTAATTAAATATAAATTTATGCTCTTTGTTTTTTACATAGAAAAGGCTTAAATTCATTGCCTTCTCCTTCAAAAAATCTGCTAAATAACTCATAATATTCAAGTCTGAGACACTGTATCCCTACTATCAAGCCCTCAAGTGCTACTATAACAATGTTTCCAATAACCATTATCATAAAGCTTCCAAAATCACCTGATGATTTCCCAACCATATCTGCTAGCATATGAACTGCAATAATAAGCCCTACATGGTTTAACGCAAAAGCGCCTACCCTCATAAATGATATAGTATTACTTAATATTGAAAGCATTGTTTCTAATAGCTCAAATAATGCCTCAATAAAAAACCCAGTCTTGTCTGACGGCAAAAATTCTTTTTTTGTCTTAAGATAGGTTTGTAGCGGATGAGATAAGAATATTATTAAAAACGATACTCCAATCAAAAGCGCCGCAGGAATAACCGTCATTGTACCCTTTGTTGCTTTTACTAAAACTATATACAAAATCGAAAAATATGCTACTAATCCTACAACTCCATTTTTATCAAATAACAATCTGCCCTTATCCTTCTTCTTAATTGCATTTAATAAATTAATCAGCATAGCAGCTATTATCAACAATGCACCTAAGCCGATTGTAACTAAAAGCACTTCATTTTTATGCTCCATTGGATTAATCATAGGAAACCAGGGCATTACATTGGGCAAAAATTCTTCATTTCCAAAAACGGAACCATAGAACAAGCCTGCAACCATAGATGAAATACCTAAGTATATTCCTATATATCCAAGAGATGATTTTGTTTTGTTATAAAATGCCCATCCAAGTAAGGCTATTAATAATCCCTGTCCAACATCGCCAAACATTGCTCCAAACATTAGCATATAAGTTAACCCGACAAATATTGTTGGATCCATTTCGTCATATGATGGTGTTCCATACATTCCGACAATTAACTCAAATGGTTTGAAAAGCTTAGGATTTATAAGCTTAGTTGGAGGTTTAACCTTAGTCATGTCTTCATCTTCATTTACCGTAAATGCATAGGCATCTGAGGCATTTATGTCTTTAACAAAATCACTTAGCTTACTGCTTGCAACCCAGCCTGTTAAGTATGCTGTTCTGTCTGAGTAAACTGCATAATTACGCACTGTATAAACATTATGAAGCTTATGAACTGTTGCAAAAAGCTTAGAAATTCTTTCCTGATGGTCAACAATAAAATGGCCAATTCTATCGTTTAGATTGTTCAGTTGCTGTGTTAGATTAACTATTTCAGCATTAATGTTTTCTAGAGCTTCCTTCGGATAACCTTTTACCTCATCTGATATTCTTATTCTTTTAAAATATAACGATGCAAACAAGCTGTCAATTTGCTTTCTAATAGGTTTTGGGCATAGGTAAATCAAAAATATTTCTTCGCCCTCCCTAAAAACTTCATATACTATCAAATCTAGATTTTTGTCAAATTCCTGAATCTTGTGATAATGTTCCTTAGGCATTTTTCCAAACCTAAATCTCATATATTGAAGCTTAAATAGCTTGTCTACCTCAAAGTCCAGTCCTTGAATCGGAATAATCTGCTTTTTAATCTGTTCTTTTTCAGCAATCAAAGCTTCGAATGCTTTTCTTTCTGCAATAAGACTGTCAAATACCGCCAAATGCTCGTCTAAATCCTGTTCAACTGTTTCAAAGTCTATTATGTCACAGACATCAGCTTGCGCAATAGTTGTGTCTATATCTAAGTCTTTACATAAAACAGTTGCTTTTTTTAGCAGTATATCATAAGGATTAGTTCCGTCAAAGGCCGAAAGGCCTTGAGTGGATTCCATTACTGTATAAGTTTTTTCCAGATGAACTTCGTGTGGGATTATCTTATTCATTACAAATGAATCGAGTTCATTTAAAGGCCTGGCTAAATTCACAAAATACATTTTTTCCACAGCCATTTACATAAGCACCTCCCTTAAATTTCATAACCTACCAACTGCTCTTTAATTTTTTCCTGTTCAACCTTATATCGTATTCCTTCAATAATAGCTACTATATTATGAATTTCCAGCTCCTTTGTAACAACATAGCCTACAATTGGCGCTAAGGAAAATTGATTTCTCATGGTGTTTTTATGTTGTATTTTCAACATAAGCTTAAGATGATTGATACTCCAAAAATCAGGATCTGTTCCAAGGTATTTAGCATAGTAAGTACCTTCAAAAACTGTCATGAATTCCTCCATTGTTTCTGCTTCAATCATTTTTTCAATATCTGATTTTTTTAATTTATAGGACATTGGAATCAAATATCTATAGAGCATCTCTCTGTTGGTTTCGTAATATTTTTTTGCTCTGTATATACCCAGGATATTTTTAATATCACCATCCGTACCAAAAATAGACGCAAAAATTTCTTTATCCCGTCCTCCTACAATAGTATCTAGCTGTTCCTTCAGCTTAGAATAATAATATAGGTCGAGCGCCATTTCCGCTGCAAAAATATCAATATGTCTTTCGTCCTGCATCAAAGGCTTGAGTATAGGATAAAAATTAGTTCCATGTATACCTTCAACAAGTTCTTTTATTGTAGTTGCTTTTAGCACCTCATTAAAATTGATTTTGCTATATTTGCTGATAAACAACATGGAAGTATCTATTTCACTTAAGCTTTTACCCATTTGAAGGGTTCTAAGCATTTTTTTCAGATCTTCTATTTCATATTTTCTATAAACAAAACGGTATATCATTTTATCCTTACCCTTTAAATACCTTGCAACCTTTAAAGAATCTGATATTTCCGCTCTGTACAAAAGTATTTCCAGCATACCTCTATGAACATCGTTTTCTGCTACATTGCTCAAGGCATTGCTGTAATAAGTATTATTTTTCAAGTAAGAAGCTATCTCTGCAACACTGCTTCTGAGCATTAAAGCATTAATATCTTCTTGATTGAGCATTTTACCTTTCATTGCGCTAATTTTTGCATTAAGGTGGCTATATTTGAAAACATTCATCTTATAATCACCTCGTTATTACGGCTTCAGTTAACTGATTGGACCATAATTCCTTATTAGCCTGGAAAATTTTTTCAATTTCTTCCACTTTTAAATCACATTCTTTTTCTTTTTGCGTAGCTATTTTTTTTACTTCTTCAATCTCTGTTTCTCTAATAGCATTTATCTTCTTATCCGTATCAATTTTCAGCTGAATCTTTAATTCTTCAAGGCTCTTTTCAAGTTCATTTTTCTTAAGATTTTTCTCGTTTTCAGCACTTTCCATAACAAATTGTGCCTCTCTCTCAATACCAATTATTTTTTGCACAACGTCTTCCAAAAGTATTCATCTCCTTAATAAAATCTGTGATAATTATTAAACAACTATCTTCAATAGTATCACGTTTCAAATACTTCTTCAAGTTATTTTTATTATTTTTTCGCTTTTCCTAATTAAATATTAATAATTTTTTAACGGTATTTTCAGCTTTTCTTACTAAATTTACTTGATATTTCTTCCTTTTTAACTGCTTCAAGCTTACAATATTTACTTTTTTCCACATTCTTCTCAAATCTGCATATTGAATTATAATCGCAATAATCACATGCAGTTCCTTTTTCATCCCAATAAGGTGCAACAGAAATATTCCCACTAACAATATTCTTCCCTATTTCCTCTGCTTTTTCTAAAACATAATTCATTAGTATCTGCATTTCTTCTTTGGATACTGTTGAAGAATTCTTAGTTGCCTCTCCATCCTTTTTCATTGTTACTGGCAGAACCAATGAGTCTATGTTAATATTTTCATCCAGCTTATCTAAAATGAATTTATCATTTAGCACAAGTCCTTTCAATTTCAATTCTTTTTGGATTTCTCTGTTAATTGATTCTATTTTTCTGTCCTTACAATTAGTTATTACTGGGTCATTTAAATGAAAGAAAAAGGCACCTGCTGGAACTACATTTTTTCCATTAGTTTTTTTAATTTCACTTGCCGCATTTAGATACATTAATAGCTGAAGGTTTAAACCATAGTATATTGATGTAAAATCCAGTTTTTTCCCACTTGATTTATAATCAACAACTGTAAGGTACATCGTATCCTCATTCTCATATACATCAACACGGTCAATTCTTCCTCTCAGCTGCATTTCTATATTTTTGTCCTTATCTAATATTGTTTTAAGCAGTTCTAATTTATGTTTTCCTGCATCAAACTCAAGCTCATAATCTGCAGGTCTGAATTTTCCTGCCTTAATTTGTTTGCTTATAACCCAAAGCGCTCTTTTTGTAATTCTGGTTAATCGATTGGCCAACTGTTTATTTCTAAAACTGCTATTGTAAATTCCTCTAGCTTCATTATCTATTATTTCTTTTATTGCCTGCTCAACTAAATTATCTCTAGCTTTGTCATCTATGCTTTCCCAATCAAGTCCCCTGTTCTCAATACTATTCGAGCATATCTCTAAAGCACTGTGAAAAAGCATGCCTAAATCGAGTGATTTTATTCTATATTCCATTCTCTCTTCAATACCTAGACCATATTTCACAAAGTGAGAAAACGGACATCTCGCAAACATTTCCAGCCTTGATACGCTATTTCTAATTATTTTCCCATACAGCTGTTCTACATCTTCCTCATCAAGCTTTAATTCCTCTTCCTGATTTATAATTGCTTTTTTTAATGTCCTCATAGGCTGCTTCCAGTCATCATTTTTTTCAAACCAGCAATAAGCACTTTGTAGAGCAATATCCTCTATCACCTTATTATCATTGTTGTTAAGCATCTCAATTATTCTATAAAATGTTGGTTTTGCTCTGTTAACTACACATATTTCTGAATATAATTCATCAATATCTCGAACTTTTATTTGAGGGAAGCTCTTGTAAATGTTATTAAATAGCATGGAGGGTCTAAGTGTGTTTCCTTGTAAATCTGATTTCGAATAGCTTAAATACATTTTTTCAGAAGCCCTAGCTAGTGCCACATATATACTTAGCGGTTCTCTAAGTATTTTTTCTTTTATATCCGGATCCATTTTGCACCCAAGCTGTTTGAGCTTAATTCTTTCAAAGTCTGAAATAATGCCTGAGCTTTCAAAGCTTCCAGGTATCTTTCCTTCATTAAATCCCATAACAAATAACACAGGTGTTTCTTGTATCCTGCTTCTAGTAATATCCCCTATATGAATCTGGTCAATACTTGGCGGCAAAAGACCCAGCTCATATTCCTGTAGCCCTGCTTTCAAATACTCTAAATATATTTTTACAGATACCTTCTGATCTCCCAATATTTCATAATATTGTTGCAAGATTTCCATTAGACCTTGATAAACCTGCAAATATTCTCTTTGAAATACAAGCTCTCCATTTACTTCAAATTCATCTGCCTGTTTTTCAATTGTTTCGGCAGCCTTAATCTGTTCAAGAAATTCTTTTATACCTTCAGTGATTTTAATGACTGTTGGTTTTACACCATGCAATTTATCTTTAAGTTTAAAAATTGGCTTGATAATGTACTCTCTTGCTCTGTTTATATCTAATAAAGTTTTTTCTTTATCTTCAGGACTAATTCCTCTTGTTGGATAAGGCTTTTCCCATTGAATATTCCAGCTCCTGTATCCTCTAATTCCATAAGCCAATATATAATTTTCAAGCTTATCAAGGATATCTTGATTTAATTCTAAAATTCCGCATTTCAAATATCTGAATACACTTTCATAAGAAAAATTATTAATTAATATTTCAAGCACTGAAGTAATCGCTGTTATCAAAGGATTTGTCATAATATCCTTTTTTTGATCCATAAAAAACGGAATATCATATTGGCTAAACACTTGTCTTATTACCGACTCATACTCGGAAATATTGCCTGTGAGCACTACTATATCTCTAAACCTATATCCGTTCTCCATAACTAATTTCATTACTGAATCTGCTAGATATTTCACCTCTGTTCGCATATTCAAGCACACACACATATTGATATCCTTAATTTTTTCATTGTATACCTGAGTTGGATAATTGAAAATATTTCTTTTTAAATGTCTTAATTCTGTTCTGTTATTATGTCGATAGTCTTGTTCAAATTTAATAAACTGGTATTTTTGTCCTGCTGCTTTTGCAAGCTTAACTATCTCATTTGCAATTTTCCTGCTTTCCAGAAATAGCGCTGTCTCATCCCCAAGATCAAGGTAATCCTCTTCTGAACCCATTGTAATTACAATTGAAAGCTTTAAAACCGTATTAATTAATTCATTTATTATGGCATATTGAATTGGCTTAAATCCATAAAATCCGTCAATATACACCTCTGCATTCTTTAAAAAAGAGCTTTTATTTACTGCCTTTGCAAGATAATCAAGACTTCCCTCTCCAGTAATATACTTATCCTTTAAAAATTCATCAAATTCATTTAAAAGTCTGGCTCCGTCTTTTAATTTTTCATATAATAGCAAGGAGGTGTTTTCTCTTGTAAGCTTTTCAAAATCCTCCTGCTTCCATTCGTACTGATGAAATTCTGATAATAAGTCTCTTATTTCTTTTACATAGCCTTGTTTTTTAATTCCTCTGTAGAAAATAGGATAATCTTCCTTTTTGTCCTCTATTAATTTTCTAATTATTATGCTTTTACCAACATCCTTAAGAACAACCTTACCTTTAAGATTTAGTTCCTCATGCATTCTGAATGCAAGTCTTTCAAAGCTTAATACCTCAATATTCATTATTCCTTTTCTAGGACTTTTTACAATTAATTCTTTTTGAGCTTGAAGTGTATATTGTTCTGGAACTATATAAATGATAGTCTTTTTGGGATTATCAATAGCATTTCGAATCATTTCTTCAATTATAAAATGAGTTTTTCCACTTCCCGAGTCACCTGTATATAAATTAACAGCCATCATTTTCTCCCTTCAAAGCATAATTATGTTCTTCTTTACAAGAAGAGCGTCCATAGGACGCTATTATTAATTTTAATAGAGGTTAAGCTTGTAACCATATTTACTTATTTTTTCCTGATTAACCCTGTTTTCAAGCTCCTTGCTTATGGAAATAGTGTTCACATCTCCATCTGAAACATAATAATATTCCTGATGGTCTTGATAGTAGTTTAGCCACCACCATAAATCTCCTTCTTCTCCTTCAGAGCCTCTTACCCTTGGACAATTCATAGCATCAAAGCCATTGTCTAAAAACGAAAACATTGGGCCGCTTGGTCCTTCCCTCAAGCCTATTACATAATTATAATTATTGTTATTATAGATACCATTAACTGCAAAGCTTCTAAATTCTTCTGCTGGTCTAATACCATGAGGATAGCTAATCGTATCAGCAGCATAACCCTTTATATTTTCTTCAATTAAGCTATCTACAAGACCTATTTCTTTTATCAGCTCATCTTTTGTAAGCTTTGAAAGCTTAGCATGAGAAAAAGTATGATTTCCAATTTCATATCCATTATCTACAAGCCATTGAAGTCTTTCCTTATAGNNGTACCTCCATTAATATAAAGTACCCCACCCTTTCCAAAATCAGGATGCTGTTTTGTAAATTCTTCAATGATTCCAATCGCTGTATCCTTTTTAACCTCAAGCTTTCCTCCTAGCATTTCTAAGGAAAAGGTTGATGGCAATCCATCATCAAAGGTAAGTACTATAGGCTTACAGCCCGCTTCAATCGAAATTTTCCCAAGCTTGTAGGAATTCATTGAAATCAAACGATAATTATTATCGTACAAATACTGTAAATCCTTTATAAAGTCTTCTTTAGTTCTATGGTAAGGCGGATTATCAAGTATACCGTGATACATAATAATCATTATATGTCCGATTTCATTTGGCTTAATTTTATTATAGTCAATAACCTTTTCGTTATTTTCCACGCTTTGTTCTGAACTTATCTGTGTTGTAATTTGCTCTGCATGGTTTTTTTCCTGTTCGCCTGCTTTACAGCCGCTCAACAAAAAGAGTACGCAAACTATAGCTGTAATTTTTTTTTTCATTTTAACCTCTTATAATTTAAATGCTTTCCAATAATCCTCTAATTCATCACTAGTAACAGCACCATAATATTTATCTGCAAGCTCAAAAATATCACTTTCATCTTTAAGTATTATATCTATTCCTTTAGAGGTTTTTTTTACCTTTTTATTATCCGTTGAAGCATCAATATATTGAATTATTTTTTCAATAAAAAGCTTGCGATTTTCTTGATCTATCTCTTCGTAGCCTTCTATCTCTGCTTTTAGCTCTTCAATAAATTCTTCCTTTGGAATTACAAACATAATGTCCTCCTTATATTACAAGCCGCCAATTACCTTGAGCTTCTTGTTTAAAACTTCAATGTGTAATGGAAAATCTGGACCCTTTTCGCCATCAATATCTGACTCTTCAAAGCTTTCTATTCCTTCAAGACATTCAATATCCATTTTTTTAATCTGACAAAATTCAACATTTTTATCATCCAAATGGTCACCCGTAATAATTTTGCTAAATAGTATAGGTAAATAATTCAAGGGGCATTCCTTAATTCCTACAAAATCCATATACCCATCATCTAATACAGCATCCTTAGCAAGCTTAGAAAAGCCTCCTGCACTTGAGCCGTTCAAAACTAAAAAAAGAAAAAAATAATCATCTATTATTCTATTTTCAGTTTTAATTCTAAACCTTATTCTGCTGAACTTTGGAAGCTGCTGCATTCCTTTTATATAATAAGCAAGCTTTCCAATAGTATTTTTTAGCTCAATATCAATATTCTGAGAGACATTTGTAAATAATCCTCCACAGCATACATTGATAAAATATTCTCCATTAACTCTTCCCACATCTATTTCTCTAACCTTCATTTCTGAAAGATTCTCAAATGCTTCAGAAAAATTAAACGGAATATTCAAATGATTGGCAAAGTCATTTGCCGTTCCTGCAGGAATAACGCCTAGCGGAATATCAATACCATTTTTCATCATAGAATTGACAACCTGATTTACCGAACCGTCTCCGCCTGCAATAATTATTGCAGCACACTCACTTAGATCCTTATCCAAAAGGCAAGTTGAAAAATCCTCCGCTGTTTTTGTTCTTTGAACTCTTACTTCATACCCTTTATTTTGAAAAACTTCAATAAAATAATCTATTTTAGTTGGAAAAACTCTCGCTCCAGCCATAGGATTATAAATTAATTGTACATATTTTCCCATATTATTCTCCCCTGAGCTTACTTTGGAACGCTCTCCCAATCCTTCAAAAATCTTTCAATGCCTATGTCTGTTAGCGGATGTTTTAACATTTGCTTAATTACAGAATACGGAACTGTTGCAATATGAGCCCCCGCCTTTGCAGCGTCTAAAACATGAATAGGATTTCTTATGCTTGCTGCAATAACCTCAGTATCTATTTCGTGTATCTCAAATATTTCAACTATATCCCTTACAAGCTCCATTCCAACTGAGCCGATATCATCAATTCTGCCTAAAAAAGGACTTACAAACGTGGCCCCTGCTCTTGCAGCTAATAATGCCTGAACTGCTGAAAAAACTAGAGTTACATTGGTATCGATTCCCTCTGAAGCCAATACCTTAACTGCTTTTAAGCCTTCCTCTGTTATTGGAATTTTTATTACTATATTCTCATGTATCTTAGCTAGTTCTCTCGCCTCTTTAACCATTCCATCTGCTTCTAAGCTGATAACCTCTGCACTTATAGGCCCATCAACTATATTAGTAATTTCCTTTACTACCTCTTCAAACATTCTGCCTTCTTTAGCTATTAATGTAGGATTAGTAGTTACACCCGAAATAATACCCATGTCATTTGCAGCTTTAATATCGCTTACATTTGCAGTATCAATAAATATTTTCATCTCCAACACTCCCTCTTTTTATATTAAAATGCTAAAATATTACTTAGCAAGCATTTCCTTAGCTTTCTTAACGACAGCATCAACGGTTAGTCCCATTTCCTCATAAACCTTTTCAGCTGGTCCTGATGCTCCAAATCCATCAATTCCCATTACAAAACCATTATCACCTGTATATTTATGCCAGCCTATAGTAGTAGCTGCCTCTACCGCAAGTATTTTTTCTCCCTTTGGAAGAATCTTGTTTTTATATTCGTCATTTTGCGCATCAAATAATTTCCAAGATGGCATACTTACAACTCTGGAAGAAATTCCTTGTTTTTCTAGCTCTTCAGCCGCTTTAAATATCAATTCAACCTCTGAGCCTGAAGCTACAAGAATAATATCTACTCTTTTGCTTTCTTCTTTTAAAAGATATGCTCCTTTATAAAGACCTTCCCCTGAGTTTTCATACTGCATTAGATTTTGTCTTGATAATATTAATGCCGTCGGTGTTTTTTTACTAGTTAAAGCACTAACCCAAGCCGCAGCTGTTTCCTTTGCATCTGCTGGTCTTATTACATTAAAATTGGGTATACTTCTAAGCATAAGCAGATGTTCTATTGGCTGATGAGTAGGCCCATCTTCTCCGACGCCAATACTGTCATGCGTTAGAATATATATTACTGGTAAGTTCATAAGTGATGCAAGTCTCATTGAAGGTTTCATATAATCACTAAAAACAAAAAATCCTGCAATATATGGAACAAGTCCTTTGTGTAGCATTATTCCATTTGCCATTGCTGCCATAGCATGTTCTCTTACCCCAAAATGAAGGTTAGCTCCGCTGTGATCCTCTGAAGTAAAATGACCTCTGTCTTCCATAATCGATTTGGTAGAAGGCGAAAGATCTGCTGAACCCCCGATAAGGTTAGGCATAAGCTTTGATAGTTTATTTAGTGCTTCATAAGAAGAAACTCTAGTCGCCTTGTTCCCTTGATATTCAAAAAATTCCTTATTGTTAACTACATCCTCAACATAAGCATTGCTTATCCATTTTTCAAAAGCATCTGCCATTTCTGGATATTGTTTTTTATACTCAGCAAGCAGCTCATTCCATTCTGCTTCATAGCTTTCAAGCTTAGAAATAATTTGCTCCATACTCTCTGAAACTATTGAAGGTACTGTAAACGGCTCCTCATTCCAATTCAGAAAGCTCTTTGTTTGATTTAGATTGTCCTCTCCAAGAGGCTCTCCATGAGCAGAAGCTTTCCCTTGTTTAGAAGGACATCCATAACCAATTAGTGTTTTTACAATAATTAACGATGGCTTTTGCTCCTCTGCCTGAGCTTTATCAATTGCCTCTTCTATTGAATCTAAGTCATTTCCATCTTCAACCTCAATTACCTGCCATCCATAAGCCTGAAATCTTTTTGATACATCCTCTCGAAAAGCAATATCAGTGCTTCCTTCAATGGAAATTGAATTAGAGTCATAGAAAGCAATAAGCTTTCCTAATTTCAAGGTGCCTGCTAATGAAGCTGCCTCTGCTGAAATGCCCTCCATCAAGCAGCCATCTCCACATAAGGTATATGTAAAATGATCTACAATTGAAAATCCTTCTTTATTAAATTGATTTGCAAGATATGATTCTGCAAGAGCCATTCCTGCTGCAGTTGCTATTCCTTGTCCAAGTGGTCCCGTCGTCATCTCAACCCCAACCGTATGTCCAAACTCTGGGTGTCCTGGAGTTTTACTTCCAATCTGTCTAAAACTTTTAATATCATCCATTGTAAGCCCATATCCAAATAAATGAAGCAGGGAATACAAAAGCATTGAGCCATGCCCTGCAGAAAGAACAAATCTATCTCTGTTAAACCACTGAGGATTCTTAGGATTGTGTTTCATCTTTTTTGCCCATAATGCATATGTCATAGGCGCTGCACCCAAAGGAAGTCCTGGATGTCCTGAATTCGCCTTTTGAATAGCCTCAGCGGAAATAATTCTAATGGTGTTAATCGTTTCTTGGTCGTGATACATTGTGTTACTCCTTTCAAGTTACATCTAATAATGCAGTAATAGTAATATACATATCATCTGCTGTCAATATTTTTTGGAATTTTAGGTTAATTATACTAATTAATTCTCAATGAAGATACCTTGGTTTTAAAAATCGGAAGTTCTGGATTTTGTTCCATTAAATCCAATATTTCCAATAGCTTTTTAGCATAATTTCTAATTGTTATTTTCTCTTTTTCAATCTTGTTGCATTCAATTACAACCAGATTACTTATTGTTGCAATATCTACCGGAGCTCTATATTGATAGTGGTTACTATGAATATCAATTAATTTTTCTGTCAGACAATAAAAATCCTTATTTGTAAAAGGCTTTAAGGATAAGACAGGCTGTCTTACATTACTAACATTATCTCTTTGTATTGTTTTTCCTATTCTCTGATTTAATGCATCATAGCTTTTAAAACCTTTTTCTTCATTATCAAATAGCTCATTGGTTCCAGCGAAAACAAAACAACATTTTTCAATTTCTCCACTTCCGCATGCATCCATAATATATCTTAAATTACTATAGCTTTTCATTCGGGTGTCTGTCCTATTTGCCATTACCATTTCCAGTTCATCTACAATTACAATTACTCCTGAATAGCCTATGAGGGATAAAAGCGAAACAAATCCTCTGAAAACATTAATTGCATTTTCTATGTCAACAGAACCCTTTACATTTAATCTTTTTTTAAGCTCATAAGAAATATTCTTGTCTCCTTTTATCCATGAAGCTGCAATATTTGAAAGCTCATAATCATTGTTTATTTTCGCCCTTATATATGTCAGCAAAACCATTGCAAAGGAATTATTATATTCATTCAATGCCGAAATTACATTGTAGATTTCTTTTGTTGCAAATTGAATTTCCTTTTCCTTTTTAACGCTCTTTATCCAGTTTTCAAATATTTCTTCAAAATTAGTGCCCTTTCCCTTGTTCTTTGAGTTTATTTGAAGGTTACCCATTATTTCAGTATAAAGAGCATCAAATTTACTAAAATTAAAGCCACCCGTTATTGCCAGATTAGCAACAACAAAGCCTTCTTCGAGAGCCCTTTGCTTTAAATAATTAAGCATAAATGACTTTCCAGTTCCATATTCTCCTTGAATAAACTTAACTGCACTAAAGCCGTCTTCTTTAACTCCGTATAGCAGCTCAGATAATTCTTCTATTTCGCTTTCCCTGCCTACAACTAATTCCTCTAGCAGGGTATCAGGAATAACTCCCATTCTTAATGCATTAAGTATTTTAGCTGACTGATTATTCATAGGTTTGTCGCCTTGCCTTTTAAGAAAATTATGTGTTTTAGAAGGTTTCCTAATCGATAATATAAGATGCTCACAAAAAGAAAAAAGCTTAAAGTCTTTTACTAGCTTAGATTATACCAAAATCAAGGTAAAAAATATAGGCTATTCCTCTATTTTATTGACTATTATTTTATTTTTTGTATTTGCAACAAATACCAATTTCTTTTTAGGATAATATATATCGCCGTTAAGAAGTTGTAATATCTCATTTTTAATGAGATTTGCATTATTATAAGTAATATACAATAGTATACTGACCTTTTCTAGATACTCGGTTTGATATATTTTTTCATTATAGCTTCCAAGCAAATGCTGTATTTTAGGAAGATTCGAATAATCTACCGAAATATTAAGCTCTTCACAAAGCCTGCTTTCATATATCTCAGCATTTGCTATCGCTTCCTTTACTGCCTCAGTATATGCCTTAATCAAACCTCCTGTTCCCAATAATACTCCGCCAAAATACCGAATAACAACTGCCAGAACGTTTCTTAATCCCGCACCTTTAATTACTTCTAAAATAGGTTTTCCAGCAGTTCCAGAAGGTTCTTTGTCATCATTAAACCTCTCTATTGGATACTCTGATAAGCCAATTGAAAATGCAAAACAATGATGTCTGGCATCATAGTATTTTTTCCTTAGCTGTTGTACATATTCCAGAGCTTGTTCCTCTGTTTCTACATAATACAAGCAGCAGATGAATTTAGATTTTTTTTCAACTATCTGAGCTTGCACAGGTTCTTCAATTCCTTTAAAGCTATCCATCATTTTTCTATTAGGCACAATACTACTATTGCTTTTCCTTCCAAATTATTAATTCTTTGAGCTGTCAAATACAGTGATTAGCTTAATTCTTTTATACAATTCATCTACTTCTTTTCGCTGACATATTTTAGGAAATTCACTAGCCTTAGAAGCTCCCATAACTGCTGCCGCTAGCTTAGTTATTTTTTCCATTTCATATTTTCTTGAAGCAGCAACGGCAAGTATTCCCGAAAGCAAATCCTTGCTTCCTCTATCCTCAATATCTTGATTGAATTTACCATATTTTGCACAGGTTATCTTGTTCTTAGTAACCAAATATATATTCTCATCCTCAATATTGTCATATAAAAGATATTTTATACTATGGTTTTTTACGAGATTTCTCATATTAAGCTGCCATTCTTTTTCTTTGCTGCTGTCTATTCCCAAAATTCCCAAGTCATTATTATTGATGACTATTCCATATGGCTTATGTTGAAGTGATGCCAAAAGTTCTTCCTTAGAAAGCGATATTATTATTTTTTGATTGTTTTCCTTTGCTATAGAAATTATTTCTTCAATTAATTTATTAGAGCTTCCGTCAGATAGCGGAATATTATTGATAAGTACAGTAGTCACATCCTTTAAATTTACATGAAATTTATGCTTATAATGCTTAATATCCTGTTCGTCAACTGTGAAATTATCCTCTAAAAGAACAGTACTTATTCCTGTAATTGCATCAATAATATTAACCTCTGAACGTGTTTCAGTCTCTTTCCATAAAAAATCTGATTTTATTCTGCTTTTATCCATAAAATTCTTGATAAACCTTCCATTAATCCCTCCAGCTGTACCTAAAACATAAGGCTCTCCCTGCATAAGCTTAATAATTAGAGCGGAGTAAACTGCCCCCTCTCCCACAAAAAGCTTATGACTTGTTATTGAATTAACCTCTCCAAGTTTTAAATTCTCTGCAAATAATTTTTTATGCACAAAAAAATTTGATGTTGCAACTAGTATCATATTTTTTCCTCTTCTTTACTAATAATTATTTAATTATATCAAATCATTTATTAATAGGCAAATCCGCTTTCCTTATTTACTCACAAGAATAGCGTTCGGTGAACGCGTTTCTCGTAGAATAGGAAAGTATGGTCTCTTGCAAGCAAGACGAACTTTCCTATTTTATAAAAAAAGTTCCTCTCCCTAAGGAGAAGAACTTCTCTAATCAGCTTAAACTCTAAATAATAAATCAATATAAGTTGGGTATGGCCAGAAATCCTCTGCAACTATCATTTCAAGCTCATCACAAGGAGTTCTAAGTGCTTCCATTGCTGGTATTACCTTATCTTTAAACATATCTGCCTGGTTATGAACACTTTCTTGTGAATTAGCAGCATTAATTGCTTGTTCTAGCTCTTCCAATCTTGTTTGTGCTGCTGTAATAAGGTTTGATACTTTAACCAATATAGATTCCTGTGCACTGGTTAATGCCAAATCAGTAGCTGCTTTAATCTCATTAATTGAACCTGCAATATCTGTAGCAAATTGAATACACGCTGGTATAATTTCTCTTCTAGCCATTTCTACCATTGTTTTTGCCTCAATATTAATTGTTTTTGCATATTCTTCAAACATTATTTCTTGTCTTGCCATTACTTCTTCAACCGTAAAGATTTTATGTGATGTAAATAGCTCTACACTTTCTTTGTCATTAAAATGCTTTAATGCATCAACTGTTGATTTAATGTTTGGCAAGCCTCTTTTTTCAGCTTCAACAACCCAATCTTCTGAGTATCCATCACCGTTGAAAATAACTCTTTTATGCTTTTTAATTAATCTAGTAATTACTTCAATTAATTTTTTATTAAAATCCTTAGCTCCTTCAAGCTCATCAGCAATTCTTTTTAAGTGCTCAGCAATAATTGTATTTAGAACAATATTAGCACCTGAAACTGATTGTGAAGAACCTACCATTCTAAATTCAAATTTATTTCCTGTAAAAGCAAAAGGTGAAGTTCTGTTTCTGTCTGTAACATCCTTAGGTAAAATAGGTAATGTTGCAACACCAATATTTAAAACTCCTGCTTTTTTAGAATCAGTCAATTTGCCTTCAATAATTTGCTCAACAATATCCGTTAATTGCTCTCCTAAAAACACAGAGATTATTGCAGGAGGTGCTTCATTTGCTCCAAGTCTGTGGTCATTTCCTGCAGTAGCCGCTGACATTCTTAGAAGTGGTGCATATTCATCAACTGCTCCAATAATTGCAGCTATCAATGTTAAAAATTGTGTGTTTTCATGTGGTGTTTTTCCTGGTTCTAAAAGGTTAATTCCTTCATCTGTTGACATAGACCAGTTATTGTGTTTTCCGGAACCGTTTACTCCTGCAAATGGCTTTTCATGAAGCAGACAAACAAGTTCGTGGTGATTAGCAACCTTACACATTGTATCCATTACCAAATGATTATGATCTGTTCCAATATTTGTAGTGTCAAAAATCGGAGCCATTTCGTGCTGTGCAGGCGCAACCTCATTATGCTTTGTTTTTGATGTTACTCCTAGTTTCCAGAGCTCTTCATCTAGCTCCTTCATATATGCAGATACTTTTTCTTTTATACTTCCAAAGTAATGATCGTCAAGCTCCTGTCCTTTGGGAGGCTTTGATCCAAACAAAGTTCTTCCAGTAAATATTAAATCCTTTCTTTCTTGGTACAATCTTTTATCAATTAGAAAATACTCTTGTTCTGGTCCTACAGTAGTTACAACCTTTTTTGCAGAAGTATTTCCAAAAAGCTTCAATATTCTCATTCCTTGAACATTAATTGCTTCCATAGATCTAAGTAATGGTGTTTTTTTATCAAGAGCCTCACCGGTATATGAACAGAAGGCTGTTGGTATACAAAGAGTATCATCTTTTAAAAATGCTGGGGATGTACAATCCCATGCAGTATAGCCTCTTGCTTCAAAGGTAGCTCTTAATCCGCCATTAGGAAAGGAGGAGGCATCAGGTTCACCTTGAATCAATTCCTTGCCTGAAAATTCCATAACTGCTCTTCCTGTTCCACTTGAAGAAATAAAGGAATCATGCTTTTCAGCAGTCTTTCCTGTCATAGGCTGAAACCAATGCGTATAATGTGTTGCTCCCTTCTCAATAGCCCAATCCTTCATAGAATTTGCAACTACATTAGCAACATCTCTTGTTAATGGTTCTCCCATATCTATTGTTCTTTTAATTGCTTTATAAATATCCTTTGGTAATCTTTCCTTCATTACAGAATCACTAAACACATTTGAACCAAAAATTTCACATACATTTTTAACCATTTTAATTTCCTCCTTAAAAGCTCTTAATAAATTATAATTCTTGTTTGTTATAGTAAAGGCAAAAAAAAAGCACTCAAGTAAAACTTGAGAACTCCATTGTTCAAAAGAAAATAAAACATACCGCCAAGTTCTTTCTTAACGATATACTAATAATATCATACTCTTTTTTCAAAAACAAGTAGCCTGCTGATAAATTATTCAACAAATTTTTTTCCTCAAATGAAAATTTTTATGATAAAAACCACAAAAAGCTATTCGCCATACATTAATATTATTGCTTCTGCTATCTTAATCATTGATATACCCTTGTCCATGCTTTGCTTTTGAATTCTTCTATGAGCCTCCTCCTCAGTTAGTGACATATTGTCAATCAAAAGTTTTTTTGCCTTAGCAATTATTTCCTTTTTATCCTGACTCTTTTTTATATCTGTCAACTGATTTTCAAGCTTGAAAATACTTTTAGAAGTTTTTATCAATAGACTAATTGTATGGAGCAACACCTCTTTATTACAAGGTTTAACAAGGGGTGCAAAGGTAGGCTCCTGACTTAATCCTATAAAATCAGGAAGCTCCGCTGTACCGACTAGAGCAATTACCGGACAAACCTTTTCGTTTATGAGTATTTCAGATATTTCATATCCTGTCATTCCTCTCATAACATAATCAACAATTGCAATATCAGGATAAATAGTATTAACTCTTCTTAATAGCTCAAATCCGTCTCTAGTTTCACCAACAATAGTATATCCATTTAATGTTAAAAATTGGCCGAGCTGTTTTGAGATTTTTTCATTTGCTGAACCAATGAAAACTCTTAAACCCATGATAACAACACCCTTCGTCAGTCTTTATTGCCAATTCACTTTGTAAATGTTACTTATAATATTCGCCTTAATATTTAGAAATATATTCACCTATTTCCCATTCATGTACCTGTGAGGAATAATTTCTCCATTCAATCATTTTTGCTTTTTCAAAGCTCTTATATGCATCTCCTAAAGCTTCTTTAATAATTGTATCGTTTGACAATTCAACCAATGCCTCTTTTAAATTACTTGGCAAATGTCTGTCTAAGTCTTCGATTTCATCAACTGTTCCTATTACACCCGGCCCTTTAATTTTAGGTGGCATAATTTGTTTTTTAATTCCTTCAAGTCCTGCTTTAATAATTGCAGCCATTGCAAGATAAGGATTACAAGAAGGATCGGGGCTTCTTAACTCAATAACTTGATTTTGATTATTAACTATTGGAATTCTAATTAGCGGTGCTGTATTGACTCTTGACCATCCTATATAAGTAGGCGCTTCAAAGCCTGGTACTAATCTTTTATAGGAATTAACTGTCGGATTTGTAATCGCTGTTACTGCTTTTATATGTTCCAATAATCCTCCCATAAAATAATATGCTGTTTGCGATAAATTATAATCATCCTTTTTATCATAGAAGAGATTATTGCCCTCTAAATCAAGTAAAGCTAGATTACAGTGCATACCCGAACCATTAATTCCAAAAATTGGCTTTGGCATAAATGTAGCATGTAATCCATGCTTTTGAGCAATTACTTTTACAGCCAACTTAAATGTAATAATATCATCTGCTGCTTGTAGCGCTGAGCTTGAGGTAAAATCAATTTCATGCTGTCCATGTGCTTCCTCATGATGAGAGGCTTCAATCTCAAATCCCATTTGCTCTAGAGTTAAAACCATATCTCTTCTTACATTTTCGCCTAAATCAATAGGCCCTAAGTCAAAATATCCTGCCTTATCATGTGTTACTGTAGTAGGATGACCATTTTCATCCGTATAAAACAGAAAGAACTCAAACTCAGGTCCCAAATGAAGCTCAAAACCCATTTCTCTTGCTTCTTGAACCGCTTTTTTCAAAATCCCTCTTGGGTCACCCTCAAACGGAGTTCCATCCATTTTATAAATATCACATATCAGTCTTGCCACTTTTCCTTGATGAGGTCTCCATGGGAAAATATTAAAGGTAGACAAGTCAGGATGGATAACCATATCCGATTCCTCTTCTCTAACAAAGCCTGCAATAGAAGAGCCATCAAATACAACTTCATTATTAAGAGCTTTTTCAAGCTGGTCAACTGTAATTGCAACATTTTTTAAGGAACCCAAAATATCTACAAATTGCAGCCTGATAAATTTTACATCCTCTTCCTGAATAATCCTTCTTATTTCTTCTTTGGTATAGGTTTTTCTGCTCATTGAATTTCCTCCCTTTCAAATAACCCCATCTATATGACGGGGTTATTGTAATATGCTTTTTCCATCTTATTATTAATTAATAATTATACCTTTAATGACTATACCTATATTTAGAATACAAATTCTACGTCAGATAGCCTGTTTTTAATTTCTTCAATAACCATTTTTTCTTCCTCTAAGTCGTAAGCTAAAAAAGTAACTGAAAAACGAACAAAGGCTCCTGCATCATCCCATGGAACAGTTGATATTAGTTTTTCTTTTATCAAATACTGTGAGAAATCCTCTGCTGTTTTGAACTTCTGTCCGCCTTTAACAGCCTTTGGTGCTTGTACATAAAGATAAAATGAACCTTTTGGTTTTTTAACTTCAAAGCCTAATTCCTTAAGTACTTCAACTAGCATATCATGTCTTCTTGAATACTTTGCTGAGGTTGCATCTGTAATCCAGTGATTTTCTAATGCATAAATACCTGCTTTTTGTATCGCTTTAAACTGACCCGAATCATTGTTATCTTTAACTGCGGCAAAAGCACTTACAACAAGAGGATTTCCTACAACAAATGCCATCCTCCATCCTGTCATATTAAAAGCTTTAGATAAGGAATGAATCTCAACACCAACCTTTTTTGCACCAGGAATACTTAAAAAGCTTAATGGCTTTGTTCCGTCAAAGGTTAAACCTGCATAAGCCGCATCGTGTACAACAATTAAGTTGTGCTTTGTAGCAAATTGTACAACCTCCTTGAAAAAGGCTTTTGTCGCTGAAGCTCCAGTAGGATTATTAGGATAATTAAGATATAAAAGCTTAGCCTTCTTCAATATCTCTGCCGGAATTGCATTAAAGTCTGGTAAAAATTGGTTTTCCTTTAATAATGGCATATTATAAACTTCTCCGCCCAGCCATTTTGTCATAGTACCCATTATAGGATATCCTGGTACCGTCATTAATGTAATATCTCCTGGATTAATAAAAGCTTGTGCCATCATTGCAAGTGCAGGCTTTGAGCCAATTGCATGTACAACTTCAGTCTCTGCCTTAATATTCGATACCTTATATACATCAGATAAATATTTAGCTGCTGCTGTTTTAAATTCAGCAATTCCATTATCAGCATAGTTTCTGTTTTCCCATTTTGCAGCTTCCATACAAAGAGTTTCTACAACCCCTTCATTAGCCATAGCATCTGGCTCTCCTACTCCCATGTCAATAATATCCATCTCAGGATGAGCCTGCATCGCAGATTGCTTTGCTCTTTTAATTTTCTCAAATTTATAAAGAACTGAACCCTTACCAAATTTATTTCCGCCAATTCTCTCTGCAATTTGATTTTGAATATAACTTTCAGCCATTCTTTTTTCCTCCTTAATCCTGTTAAAAAATACTCGCCCTCCAATTTATATAGGGGACTTCCCAGTTTGAGGCAAGGAATACTGCTTATAATCATTCATTATGGCAAGCAATCCTTCCGCTCATTCCACTGATAAAATTGTTGTTTATTCTCGTATTTTCCTTGATTTGTATTTACAATAGAAATTATACTAATAATTGTCTGAAATTTCAACTACTATCTGCTATTAAAACTTTTCAAAGACACCATTTTCCTTCAAATACAGTTTCTGCAGGGCCAGTCATAAAAACATGATTTGTTTTTATATCCCATTCAATTAACAAATCTCCGCCCAGCAAATGAATCGTTGCTCTCCTATCTGCTTTTTCATTTAATACCGCAGCAACCAATGTTGCACATGCACCTGTTCCACATGCTAAAGTTTCTCCTGCGCCTCTTTCCCAAACACGCATTTCAATCGTGTTTCTACTAATTACCCTTGCAAACTCAACGTTTGTTTTTCTTGGAAAAATCACATCTTTCTCAACCTTTGGGCCTATCTCGTAAATCATATTATCTTCAATATTATCAACAAAGCAAACTGCATGCGGATTACCCATTGATACACAGGTAAAGCTATAGTCTTTTCCTAATACTTGAATAAGTTGATTTGTAACAGGATTTTTATCTGATATTACCGGAATATCTTTAGCCTCAAGTATAGGCTCGCCCATATCAACCTTAACTTTTATTACTTTATTATTTTCAACAAACAAGCTCAACACCTTTATTCCCGCTAAGGTTTCAACGCTAATAATATCTTTATCTGTCATTTTATTATCATATACATATTTTCCCACACATCTAATTGCATTTCCGCACATCTCCGCCTCTGAGCCATCAGAGTTAAACATTCTCATTTGAAAATCAGCTATATCTGAAGGAAGAATAACCACCATTCCATCAGAACCTACACCAAAATTCCTATTGCTCATTTTTTTTGCTAGCGAATTATAATCCTGTATTGTTTCTAAATATCCGTTAATATATATGTAATCATTTCCGCATCCATGCATTTTAGTAAATTTCATAAGCCACCTCCAAAATAGTAGTTCTAATTAATAACACTATTTAAGTATATTATATCCACCCCTTAAAATCAAGTAGTTCTTTTTATTAACTTAATTATTGATTCCTTATCTATCTAGAATAAAATGTAATATTTCCTTAATATTATTGCTTAATAAGCTCCAACTTATTAAATTTATACTACGAATGATGATTTTTCTTTTCCATCTGCTTATTATTTGGTATAATTACTATGTTTGAAAAGGAGGAAGCAGTATGAACTTTGAAAAAAAAGCCACGAAGAAAAAACGTGAAAACATCAAATCTGTTCCCACAAAGAAAACCAAAAAGGCCGGTATTACATTTATAAAAATATTTACCTTTACTCTTTTAATCCTAGGTGTAGTCGGGATAGCTACTGGATTAGGGATAGCAAAAGCAATTATTGACTCAGCCCCTCCCCTTGATATTAATCAGGTAGTTCCTGAGGGCTATGCAACCTTTATTTATGATATGGAGGGAAATGAGATTCAAAAGCTCCATGGCGAGGATGCAAACAGAATATATGTTCAAATCGACCAAATACCCAAGCATATGCAAAATGCAGTTGTTGCAATTGAGGACGAAAGATTTTGGAAACATAATGGAATAGATATTCAGGGAATTTTCAGAGCTATTTACAAGAATATTACTAGTGGCGACCTTACAGGCTCAGGTGCTAGTACGCTTACACAGCAAATTATCAAAAATAATGTTTTGTCTGTAGAAAAGAGCTTTGAAAGAAAAATCCAGGAACAATATCTAGCTGTTCAGCTTGAAAAGAAAATGGACAAGGATAAGATTTTAGAACTATATCTTAACACTTCTCCATTTGGAAGAGGAACTTTAGGGGTTCAAACAGCAGCCAATACTTACTTTAATAAAGACGTATCCGAATTAACTATTGCAGAAGCAGCTGTAATTGCTGGAATAACACAACTGCCTACCTACTATGATCCTGTTGTTAATCCCGAAAACAACAAAAAAAGACAGCAGGTAGTCTTAATGAAAATGTTTGAGCTTGGATACATTACACAGCAGGAATATGATGATGCCTTAGCTGAGGATGTATACAAAAATATCAGCGTAATAAGCCAGACTGCAGAAAAACAGTCAGATTACTCATATTATGTAGATGAAGTAATTAGAAAGGTAACAGAAGACCTTATTGAAGAAAAAGGTTATACCGAAGCAGAAGCTTACAACCTAGTATATCGAGGAGGATTAAGTATTACAATTGCTCAGGACTCAAAAATACAAGGAATTGTCGATGAAGCCTTTATACAACAGACAAATTTCCCTCCTGCAAGCAAAATGTTCTCCGTAAGACTTCTTTATACCCTTTCTGTTGAAGGCACAGACGGTGTAAAGCACAATTATGAGGAAGCTGAATTTCCATCTCAAGCTGCTGCCGAAAAGCATATTGGCGAGCTTAAATCAAAGTGGACCTCAAACAGTGAAAAAATAGTAGCTGAAAAAGCATTATTTATACCTCAGCCACAAGCAGCTATGGTAATTATGGATTATCACAATGGTCATGTTAAAGCTTTAGCAGGCGGCCGTGGTGAAAAAATTGGAAACCAGACCTTTAACCGAGCAACGCAAGCTAAAAGACAGCCAGGCTCTACCTTTAAAATCTTAGCTGCCTACCTGCCTGCCATTGACACAATGGGATATACTCTTGCAACCTCAATTGATGATGCTCCTTTTAAGGCTGGTTCCTACAGTCCTAAAAACTGGTATAGCGGTTACCGTGGTCTTTCAACAGTAAGAGAAGCTATCAGAGATTCTATGAATATATGTGCAGTTAAAACACTCCAGGCAGTTGGTCCTGAAACAGCCTTTGATTATTTGCTTAAGCTAGGTTTTACTACTTTAGCTGATGGCGAGGTAATTGACGGCAAAACATATTCTGACAAAAATCTAGCAACTGCTTTAGGGGGTATAACTCATGGAGTTACTCCTCTTGAATTAAACGCTGCCTATGGAGCAATCGCAAACAATGGTGTATATATTGAACCAGTTTTTTATACTAAAGTGCTAAGCCATGACGGAACTTTGTTACTTGAAAAGCAGCCTGAAACTGTTACTGTTATGAAGGAAACCACATCCTTTCTTTTAACTAGTGCTATGAAGGATGTAATTACTCGTGGTACAGGAACAAAGGCGAATTTTTCTGGGATGCCTATTGCTGGTAAAACCGGAACAACTCAAGATGATGTAGACTTATTATTAAGTGCTTATACTCCTTATTATGTAGCTACAGTTTGGATGGGATATGATCAGCCAAAGCGAATGAATTATGGCGGTGTAAGCTATCATGCTTTAATATGGCGAGAAGTAATGCAAAAAATACATGCTGACCTGCCTTCAAAAAATTTCCCAACACCAAAGGGAATTACTTCAGCAAGCATCTGTTCAGAATCCGGAAAACTGGCTGTCGCTGGATTATGCAGCAATGACCCTCGAGGCTCAACAGTTCGAACTGAATATTTTGCTGTTGGAACAGTTCCTACCGAAAGCTGTAATGTGCATGTTAAAGCAACTATCTGTAAAACATCAGGCAATTTTGCTACTGAATACTGTCCTTTAGAGGACCGACTTGAAAAGGTATTCATCGTCAGACCTAATCCTATATCAGGCAACGCTGCTGATAGCAAGTATGAGCTTCCTAGCTCTTTAGACGGAAAATATTGTACAATACATGGTCCTGTCTTAGATGTACCTGATGTAAGTTTGCCTGAGGGCACAACTGGAAATGACCCTCTTGAGCCTCAAACAGAAACCACATCTCAGTAAAAACA
The DNA here is from genome assembly GCA_002381865.1 of Clostridiales bacterium UBA4080. GTDB lineage: Bacteria > Bacillota > Clostridia > Lachnospirales > Vallitaleaceae > UBA4080. The sequence continues at coordinate 57,279 of DFYO01000039.1, forward strand.
AATAATATTATAATACTAAAACATAAAACACTGTAATATAAAACACAAAAAAATCATGAGTAGTCCTATAAAGATTACTCATGATTTTTTGTTATGTTCTGTAAATTTATTTTATATTGTTTTGCATGCCTTAAAACTTACAATTGAGTTAACTGATATTTAGCATCTGAAATTTTGTTTGAATTTGGATACTTTTCAATTAACAAATTAAAATCCTGCTTTGCTTTTACTTTATCCTCAAGCTTTAAATACGACATTGCTCTGTAATATAAGGCATTAGAGGAATAGCTTGCATCCTGAACCAGTTGTAAGGATAAAGTAAAATTGTCAATTGCTTGCTGATATTGTGAATCCTTCAAGCTAAAGCCTTGATTATATGCCATTAATGCTGCCCTAGTATAGGTTTCTGCAACCAAAGTGTCAAAAAGACTTTTGACTTCTGTTTGTGTAACCTTTGTAGCATCAATGGTTACAAGAATTTTTGCAGCTCCCAAGATATCATTAGCTTTTTTCAAATTCGATGCCTGATAAATCTTATCAATCTCAGTAGTTGCAGCTTTTGCAATCTGAAGTTCCTGCTTAATTGTCTCCACCTCTGTCTGCAGGCTCTTTTTAGCCTCTGATTCATCCGCATATTGTGAATTCAGTTCTTGATACTGGGCATTTAAGCTATTTAAACTTTCTAACAAATTATTATTCTCATTTTTCAAATCCTTTGTTTGACCCGGTGTTATAAGAAAAGCACTTAGACCAAAGCCAATTACCGCACCGCCTAAAACTAAAACTATCTGTTGCCATGAAGCATTAGAAATATCAAAGCCTTTTGCTAAGTACTTTGAATATCTGCCTTGCTGTTCTTCATTGTTGCGGTTCTCATTGTCTCCTTGCTCAGCTTGATCAAATCCAAGGTCTTTACTTTGATTGTTTAAAGAATCCAGATATTTTCTCGCCATAAAATTGCTCTTATCAATTAAAAGAATCCTTTGAAAGGTGGTTTGTGCTTTAGCAAGCTGATCTTCCTTTACATAGCAAAGTCCTAGTAATGCAATAGCTTTAATAAACTTCGGATTTAAGCTTATCGCCTTTTTTAGCTGAATTGCAGCTAAATCTTCATTTCCTTGTTGTATATGCAAAAGTGCTTGATTATATCTTTTAACAGCACTGCTTAATTTCTCTAAATATGCCTGATTTTCTTGAATATCCTTTAAATATTTACTGGCAATATTATCGTTATTCATCATATTTTTACTAATTACCCATTGTTGGAGAGCCTGAACTGTTTCTCCAATTTCTAAATAAACAAGACCCAAGAGATTTCTTGCATCTATATTCTTTTTATCTAATCTCAAACTGGTTTTCAAGCTGGTAATCGCACCGCTTAAGTCCCTGATTTGAGCCATTTGCAGACCTTGATTATATAATATCTTAGAGTCCTTTTTTATTCTATAATAAGCTTTAAAGGAAGCCTTACATTTATTACAATATTCTTCATTATCTAATTCTTGTCCACATTTTGGGCATTTACTTGACATTTTTTTCGCACCTACTTTATCTATATTATAATCAACATTACTCTCCAGAATAATTAATCTGAGAGCTTGCAATTTTTAGTTTTGACTTGCCTGTTTTTTCTTAATTTTTTTGTTCTTTATTTTTTTTCGTTCTTTATTTCTTTTAATATTTCAGTTAATATATCTGAAATATCTTTGCTATTGTAGTCATAAATAGCTTGCTCAGCATCCTCTATTTCCAAACATGGCTTAAATTTTTTGATTTCTTCTTCAAATTGAATCATTTTTGACCTCCTTAATAATCTTTTTAATTTCTCCAACCAAATACAAAGACCCCGCTACACATAGTACACCTTCAATATCTTTATTATGTGCTTTTGCGATTTTTTTATAATCTTCTTCTATAGTAATATCCTTAAAGCCATACTTTTCAAAACATTTAACCAAAGCTAATGGCTCTTGACATCTTGGTATGTTCATCTTAGATACAATAACCTTGTCAATATTATTGCATTTACTAAGCTCCTTAATCATTCCTTCCCAATCCTTATCCTTCATCGAAGCAAACATAAGTGTGATTTTATATGAACTGAAATTTTTATTCATATTACTCACAAGCATCCTCATAGCACTTACATTATGGGCTCCATCAAGCATTAACCATCCGTCTATCAGTTCCATTCTTCCTGGCCAATAAAACTTATTAATTCCTTCTTTAATTGAATTTTCATCAATCTGAATAATATTTTTTATTGTTTCCAAGGAAGTAAGTACAGTTGCAAGATTTATTATCTGATACTCTGCGCTCGTATTCAATATAAGCCCATCATAACTATAATACTTGTTATAGATAGAAAAATCAATCGTTTTATCCGTTCTTTCTGAAATACTGTATTTAACTGGTTCAACTTCATATAATCTCGAATTATTCTTTTTGCATATTCTATTAATTACATTTAACACTCCTTTATCCTCGGTGGAAAGAACAGCCGGAATATTATTTTTTATTATCCCGCCTTTTTCCTCAGCTATTTTTTCCAAGGTTTCGCCCAATATATGTACATGGTCAAGACCGATATGAGTAATAATAGAAACAATCGGTTTTTCAATTACATTTGTTGCATCCAGCCTTCCTCCAATTCCTGTTTCTAATACAATAATCTCTGTATTATTATTAATAAAATAATACAGCGCCAATACAAATAAGGTTTCAAAATAAGTTGGATGTAAATATCCTTTTTCAATTATATTTTCAATAGCTTTCTTTACAATGTTAAAGCAATGAGCTAGCTCATCGTCTTCAATGTCATTATTATTTATTTTTATTCTCTCATTTATTTTTTCCAAATGCGGCGATGTAAAAAGTCCAGTCTTAACTTTGCTTTCAGTCAAAATATAAGATAGCATTGTGCAAACCGAACCCTTTCCATTTGTGCCCGCTACATGAATAAACTTAAATCTGTCACCCGTAATGTCAATATTCAATTCTTCTATAAGTGCTTTTACATTTTTATTTCCATCCTTTTTACCAAAAAGAGGTATGGATAGCAGATAATTTACACTTTCATCATAATCAAACATAATATCTCCTTCTGCCAAACAAAATGATTCAATGATACTTTATCACTATTATGGAATAAGTTCAATCACAACTTTCAAACAATTATGTTAATAATTTGTTTACATTTTTATCTTCTGTTTGCCTTTTTTCTTTACTATAATTATAAAAACAAAACTTATTCGTAATGGAGGGATTAATATGACAGAAAACAACAATGGATTTAATCAGCAAACAGACCACACAGATTTCAAAAATGATAATGTTGTTTATACTTATTCTGATGCTGACACTCTCAGGCTAAATAAGAAGCCCAAAAAAACTTTGCGTTTTATTAGCCTATTAGTATTATTTGTTTTTTTAGGAGGAGTTATATTTGGTTCGGGATATTTATCAGCTTTATATTTTGGAGACAATGTATTAACTCAATATTTAAATATCTCAAACAGCAGCAATCAAGTTAAGGTAGCTCAGCCTATATCTGCTACTCAGACTAATATTTCTGCACCTGTGGCTATTTCTGAAGCTGTAGCGCCTTCAGTTGTAACTATTACAAGTACTATCCAAAACCGTGTGCGCACTCCGTTTGGATATTCAGATTATCTATATGGTGGTGGCGAAGGTACTGGCTCTGGAATTATTTTCAAAAAAGATAATACAAATCTTTATGTTGTGACCAATCAGCATGTTATAGAAAATGCTTCAAAGGTAGAAATTTCCTTACTTAATACCGAAACCTATGAAGCCTCAGTTCTTGGCTATGATTCAACAATGGATATAGCAGTATTGTCTCTACCATTAAAAAACATTGATAAAAATGTTCTATCCCAAATATCTATAGCTAGTTTTGGAGATTCAAGCAAGCTTAAGGCAGGTGAACTAGCTGTTGCAATAGGTAGCCCTTTAGGCAAAGAATTTAACAATACTATTACCGTTGGCGTTATAAGTGCAGTTAACAGGGCTTTAACCATCAACAATGTTGACCTTAAGCTGATTCAAACTGATGCAGCAATTAATCCTGGTAATAGCGGTGGTGCCTTGGCAAATTCTCAAGGACAGGTAATCGGAATCAATACAGCTAAATACATTGATACAGATGTCGAAGGAATGGGCTTTGCTATACCTATAAACACAGCTTCTCCTATTATAGAAAAGATACTAAACAGCAAGAATGGAGAGGATGTTGCAATTTCTTCTTCTTCCGAAAGACCTTTTTTGGGTGTAGGAGTGTCAGATATTAATGAGGAGATTTATTTGGAAACCGGAGTTCCTTTTGGTGTATATGTTACACAGGTATATGAGAATAGCGGTGCTGAAAAAGCCGGAATCAAAGAAGGCGATATCATCTATAATATTAACAACGAAAAGCTTAAAACAAGTAATGATTTAATAAATTACGTAAGCACTCTTAAGGCCGGAGATACTGTAGAAATTCGAATTGTACGTGAAGGTAAAATGATAGACTTGAAGGTCAAACTTCTTAAATACAACGAGATAATAAAAGAATAGCACAAAAAAAGAAAGCATCTTTTGGATGCTTTCTTTTTTTCTATAAATTATTAAGTCTTTCTTCTACTTGCTTCATCATCTGTAAGTATTTTTCAAGCTTTGCCTTTTCCTCTTCAACTACCTTTTCAGGAGCTTTAGAAATAAAGCTCTCATTTGATAGCTTTCCTTGGACACGATCTAGCTCTTTCTGCAACTTTTCTTTTTCTAGGGCTAATCTTTCTTTTTCTTTTTCAACATCAACAAGCTCAGTAAATGGCATATATATTACTGCATTTGGAATAATTGTTGAAACTGCATCGTCATCAATTCCACTTTTATCACTTTGTATTATTACCTCGCTTGCATATCCTAAGGTAGAAAAGAATACCTTCCCCTCCTCAAACACTTTTCTTATGTTCTGATTTTCAGATACAACATATACCTTAGCCTTTTTAGAAGGAGGCACATTCATTTCCGCTCTGATATTTCTGATAGTTCTTACAGCTTCTTTTATAATTCCAATAGACTCTTCATCCTCAGAAAAGGCCCATTCATCTCTATATTCAGGCCATTTTGAAATCATAATTGAAGGCTCTTGATTTTGAAGTGCCATAAATATCTCTTCTGTAATAAAAGGCATATATGGATGCAATAGTTTTAAAGACTGAATTAGAACAGTTTTCAAAGTCCAAAGTGCCGCTTTTCTAGTTTTATCTTCACTGTTATGAAGTCTTGGCTTAACCATTTCAATATACCAATCACAAAACTCTTCCCAAATAAAGTCATAAAGCTTCTGAACGGCAATACCTAAATCAAAATGCTCCATATTTTCAGTAACATCTTTAGCAAGTGAATTGACCTTTGATAATATCCATTTGTCTGCTGGTGTCAATTCTTTAATAACACTTTCAGTATTGTCTTCATTTTCTAAATTCATCATAATAAATCTAGATGCATTCCATATTTTATTAGCAAAATTTCTGCTTGCTTCAACTCTTTCGTAATAGAATCTCATATCATTTCCAGGTGCATTTCCTGTAACCAAGGTAAACCTTAACGCATCTGCTCCATATTTTTCTATCACCTCTAATGGATCTATTCCATTTCCTAGAGACTTACTCATTTTTCTGCCTTCTGAATCTCTAACAAGTCCATGAATTAATACTGTTTTAAAAGGAACCTCTCCCATAAATTCCATTGCCGAAAATACCATTCTAACAACCCAGAAAAAGATAATATCATACCCGGTAACTAGTACACTTGTAGGATAAAAATAATCTAATTCCTTTGTTTTTTCAGGCCATCCCAAGGTTGAAAAAGGCCATAGTGCAGAACTAAACCAGGTATCTAAGGAATCCTCGTCTTGAACAATATTTGTTCCTGAGCATTTATTACATTTATTAGGTGCTGTTTTTTGTACTATTATTTCTTTGCAATCACTACAATAATATGCTGGAATTCTATGTCCCCACCAAAGTTGTCTTGAAATACACCAATCCCTTATATTCTCAAGCCAATGCAAATAGGTTTTTCCATATCTTTCTGGTACAAATTTTAATTTGCCTTCCTTTAAGACCTGAATTGCAGGTTTTGCAAGCTCTTCCATTTTAAGGAACCATTGTTGCTTAATCATAGGCTCAATTACAGTATTACATCTATCATGTGTTCCAACATTATGAATGTGATCTTCAATTTTAACTAATAGATTTTCTTGCTTAAGCTGCTCAACAATTAGCTTTCTTGCCTCATATCTATCTAACCCGTCAAATTTACCGCCATTTTCATTAATTGTACCATCATCATTTAAGATATTAATTTGATCCAAATTATGTCTTTGCCCAACCTCAAAGTCATTTGGGTCATGTGCTGGTGTAATTTTAACTACTCCTGTTCCAAATTCCTTATCAACATAATAATCCGCAACTACAGGTATTGGCTTGTTTACAATAGGAAGAATAACCATCTTCCCTACTAGGTCCTTATATCTGCTATCCTCAGGATGAACCGCTACCGCTACGTCTCCAAGCATAGTCTCTGGTCTAGTTGTAGCCAACTCTAAGAAGCCTTCCCCTTCTGCAAAAGGATATTTAATATGATAAAAATGTCCATTTTTTTCCTCATGCTCAACCTCAGCTTCAGAAATCGAGGTTTGGCAAACAGGACACCAGTTAATTATTCTAGAGCCTTGATAAATATATCCTTTTTCATAATAATCAACAAATACATCTAAAACTGCATCAGAAAGTCCTTCATCAAGGGTAAATCTTTCTCTTTCCCAATCACAGGAAGCACCAAGTTTCTTAAGCTGGTCGATTATTATTCCACCATATTCGTCCTTCCATTCCCATGCCTTTTTCATAAAGCCTTCTCTGCCAAGGTCTTCCTTTGAAATTCCTTCTTGTGCCAGCTTGTTTACAATTTTCACCTCAGTTGCAATACTAGCATGGTCAGTTCCTGGCTGCCAAAGTGAAGAATAACCCTCCATTCTTTTCCATCTAATCAAAATATCTTGCAGTGTATTATCAAGTGCATGCCCCATATGAAGTTGCCCAGTAATATTAGGCGGCGGAATAACAATACTATAAGGTTTTTTATTCTCATCTGCTACTGCATGAAAATAATTGTTTTCAATCCATTTTTGGTAGTGCCTATCTTCCACTATGGAAGGATCGTATACTTTTTCTAATTCTTTTTTCATAATTTCCTCCAATTCTATTTAACAAATACTAAAAATATACCGCCTGAAATCACCATAATCGCACCAATAGCTTTAAGTGCAAACATAGCATTGTTAACTAATATAAGAAAATCTTCATCCTTAGAGCTTTGACTTGAAGACCTTACAGCTTTTTCGTATTTTTTATACATTATTTTAGATCCAAAAAACAGCAATGCACCTACAACCAAAAATATCATACCAAGTATATACATTTTATCATCTCCATAAGAGTAAAATACAAAAAGGCTCTGTCGTTCAAAAGGACGACAGAACCGTGGTACCACCTTAATTCATAACAAATGTTATGCGCTCAAATGCCTTTAACGGGGCTATCCGGTTATTCCTACTAAGCTTCAGAATAAATGCTCATAAGCTACCTTTTGTAAGTTCTTAACAAGAAGGTCTTACAGCCAATGAACCTTCCTCTCTATTGTCTTTCCTTACATACTCCTCTTAATCACTGCATCTTGCTTTATAATCAATTAATATATTAATGGAAATAGATTGCTTTGTCAATAGGCAGCTAATTAAAGCCAGCTAATTGCTTTCTAATTGGTAACATATTCATCTGCTCCCAGATCACTTAATCCGCTTTTTCTAATGTCATTATCTATGTCAGCTTTAACTTGTTCTAGGTCTATTGCCTTATTAACAATCTCATCAACCTTTGAAGCTAAATGTAAATCTCCTTTGTGAGTATCCACAAACCAGCTCTCAATTGCATTAGTAATATTGCTAGTTAAAAATGCTGTTCCATTATTTCTAGAGACAATCCCTTTATTTGCTACATTATTTATTATTTCCACATTTCTTGTGGCTTGAAATCTATACTCAATTGCATTAGGATAAGAAGAATCAACATATACTGTATTATTATAAATACTGGCTCCATCTGCATTTGCAAGATATATTCCCGTATCCTTAACTACATGAACCATATTATTTCTGACAATACCTCCATAATGATATGAATTATCCAGCCCAAGCATTATTCCTCTGTCACAATTAATTATTGTGTTATTCTCAATCAAGGTGTTTTTTGAAGAACTCCAAAAATGAATTGCACCTTCGCTTAAAGAACTAGTAGGGCTAATAATGTTTTTAAAGGTGTTTCCCCTTACAATCCATGATTCACCTTTATGAACATCTATTCCTCCTGTATAATATTGATACGCAACACCTTTTGTAAATTCGAACAAGCAATTCTCAACCAAGCAATTGTTGCTATAAACCTCTGTTGATGCTCCTGATCCTTTTAGCATCTGTTCTTTAATATCAAAAAATCTTATATTTTTTATTATAGCATTATCCGCATCTGTTTCTGAGTGCAGCTGAATTCCATGATTATTTACCTGTCCTATAGTCATATCCTGAATAGTTACGTTATCATTTGTTATCTGAAAAATATGACTTATTTTAAAATCTCCCCTAAGTAATACTCTTTCTCTATTTCCTGATTGGCTTTTGTAAGTTATATTGCTTCCAGTTAAATATATTCCTCTAGGCAACACATAATCACCGTCAGCTATTAAAACTGTAATATTTCCTGTCTTTGTAAGACTTTCTGTAGCCATTAGCTCTGCTACACTAGTAACAACAATAATATTCTCAGAAATAACCTCCTCATTTGTATCCGCTTTTGGATTGATATTGCTAATGATAGTATTATTATTCTTCGCTTGTGATATGGGCAGTTTATACTTATCTTTATTTATGTCCTCTGCGTACATACCGCTTGAACTAACACAGGATGTTTTTGCTGCAAAAGTGCCTTGCTTGCAATTTCTTTTTATGCCTGATATGTCAGTAGCAAAACCACAAGAGATATTGGATAAGCTTAATACTATAATTAAACATAGCACCATATAAATACTCTTTTTCATAATACTCCTCCTCTTACAGATTTAAAAGCAAAAGCTTATCACCTTTTTGCAGTGCTTGACACTGACTATATTCGATAATAAGCTTATTAATTTATATATTTAATTTTACTAGCATAATTTTTTTATACAATGTGAAATATTTCCTAGTTTTAACAAGCACGCACGAACTTCAAATCTAGGATTTAAGAACCAGCAAGAAAATTAAAAAACTGAATACTTTATTTAATTAGATATTGAAGATTGCTTACTAAAATTTACTGCCCTTGATATTGATGGAAGAATAATTGAAAGCATTATTGCTGAAACAATATCTTTTCCCAGAAACACTAGAAAACCATAATATACTGCGGCCTTAATTGTAAAGGGCTTAGCAAGATAGATTGTATTAATAAAATACAAATATGGAACACCGCACAAATATATTACCAAAATACCAGCAAAGGAAGCAAAAAGATATGTATAAAAATTTCTTTTATTAGTTTTTTCTATAATTAATCCAGATGTAAATGCTGCTAGCGCAAATCCAATAATATAACCAAAGCTAGGCATAAAAATGCTATCCAACCCTCCACCAAAAGAAAAAACCGGTATTCCGATAAGTCCAATAAGCATAAAAATAAGCTGAGATATTAATCCTAGCTTCGAGCCTAAAAATACACCTGCAAAAATCACAAAAAACACTTGCATCGTAATAGGAATAAATGGCAAAGGAATTTTTATCCAAGTCCCAACAACTGTAAGTGCTGCAAAAAGAGCTGCAAAAATAAGATTTCTAGGATTTTTTTCAATTTTTGACATTGTTAAAGAAAAAATCCCAATAATAACAATTAAAAATGCAATAGATAAAAATATTTTCATAATTAGTAACCTCTTTCATTATTTATTATGAATTTATTATATTGCATTCTGTATATATTGTCAACCTATTTGTTTGTATTGGTTAACAACACTTATCGTTAAGTCTATTCCTCTAATTGATAGCTTTTCAAGGACTATTTTTCTTTTAGTATCTTCTTGAGCTCATCCATAAATGTATTAATATCTCTAAACTCTCTGTAAATAGAAGCAAATCTAACATAAGCTACTTCATCTAAATCCTTAAGTTTCTCCATAACGAGCTCACCAATATAGCTGCTTTCAACCTCTCTGTTCATGGAATTATACAAAATATTTTCAATATCATTCAATACTCTGTCTAGCTCTGACACAGATACTGGTCTTTTATGACATGATCTTAACAATCCCGACATAATTTTTTCTCTTTGATATGGTTCTCTTGTAGAATCCTTTTTTATTACAATTAATGGAGAATTTTCGATTGTTTCATAGGTAGTGAATCTCTTGTCACATTGTTCACACTGCCTTCTTCTTCTTATTGCATTGTTTTCTTCTGAAGGTCTTGAATCAATTACCTTTATATTTTCATTACCACAATATGGACATTTCATACTATATCTCCCTGATATACTGATATACTATAAAGGCTATCCATAGGATAGCCTTAGTTATTATTTTCTTCTTTGTAAAAATGGCGGAATATCTATAACATAATCATCATCTGCTTCAGCAGGCGCTTCTTTTGTTTGTTCCTTTGTTAACTTTTCTTCTGCTTCCTCTGCCAGAGGTTCTTGATCTTGAGCTGATTTTTCTTCCTCTTTTATTGAAAATATATCAATTCCTTTTGAAACTTCGATAGTCTTTTCAACCTTTTTAGGAGCTGCTTCTCTAGTATCAAATCCTGTAGCAATAACAGTGATAACAAGCTCATCCACTAAGGAATCATCAATAATCTGACCATAAATAATATTAGCTTCATTGCCAGTTGCTTCTTGAATCAATCCAATAGCCTCACTTGCATCAAACATGGACATATTAGAATCACCACTGATATTAATAAGCATGTCTCTTGCCCCGCCAATTGTAGTTTCAAGTAATGGGCTAGAAATAGCAAGTCTTGCAGCTTCTTCTGCTTTAGTATCTCCCTTAGCACGTCCAATACCAATATGTGCAATGCCTTTACTAGACATAACCGTTGCAACATCTGCAAAGTCAAGATTGATAATACCAGGAGTATATATAGTATCAGAGATACCCTGTACTGCCTGTTGTAATATCTCATCTGCTTTTTTAAATGCATCTGTAACTGTGGTTCTTCTATCAATAACTGATAAAAGCTTTTGGTTAGGAATAACAATCAATGTATCCACAACTCTTTTAAGCTCGTCAATGCCTGTTTCAGCATTTCTCATTCTTGTTTTACCTTCAAAGTCAAATGGCTTAGTAACAACACCTACAGTTAGAATTCCTAATTCCTTAGTAATCTGAGCTATAACCGGTGCGGCACCAGTACCTGTTCCTCCACCCATTCCAGCTGTAACAAATACCATATCGGAACCCTTAATAGCCTGCGTAAGCTCTTCTTTACTTTCTTCTGCAGCTCTTAACCCTACATCTGGATTTGCTCCTGCTCCAAGGCCTCTAGTCAGTTTTTCTCCAATCTGAATTTTAACCTTTGCTTTTGAGCTTTGCAATGCCTGAATATCTGTATTAACAGCTACAAAATCTACTCCATTCAATTGATCGTCTATCATTCTATTAACTGCGTTGTTTCCACCGCCTCCAACACCAATTACTACTATCTTCGCAACACTGTTTACTTCGTTCATTTTAATTTCAAGCAATTTATATCCTCCTAACTAGGGTACACCTTTTTGATTCTATTCAATTCATTTAGCCTTCCCTAATATAATATATTTTTTTAGTAGATTTATCAACATAAATTTTAATTTTCTTCAACATTTTTTTTGTAATAATTTTTTCTTCCATCATCTCCTAGGAACAAAGTCCCACTTTCATCTTTTGGTATTTGAGCAATAATTTCAATCATTGCCTTAAATTTTTCTGTAAAAAACTCAGTATTACCAAATTCGATTTTTTTATTTCCAATCTGTAGTATAATCTTATCCGTCATATTGTTATTGAATTTGATTTTTTCTATAAAAATATTGTTTTTTTCACTGCTCTTATAAAACAAATAACAGGTTTGTATTATTTCCTCAGGTATTTGAATCTTTTCGCCTACAACCATCACTTCGCTAGAAATCCCTTCAATTAAAGAAATATCCGCATCTCTGTCTTCAGGCTTAACATAATCTAAAATATATCCCTGTTTATCAACACAAAGCAGCTCGCTCATATATGGTATATATCCTATGATTTGTTTTTCTGTTACCTTTATCTTAACTTTATTATAGTTTACATACTCCACTGTAACTTTTTCAACATATGAATAATCCCTTATACTTTTGTTGGAATTCATATATACCTGAAATATATTGTCACCTGCCTCTAAATCCAAAATTTTCATTACTTCTTCTTTAGAATATAATCTGTTTCCAGATATTTCAAATTCCTTTATTCTAAAAACATAGGTAGAAGCTATTATTATAGCAATAAGCACCAAAGCAACAACCAGCGCCTTTATTATGGGTTTATAACCACCATTGTCATTTTTATTTGACTCATTGTTTTTTACCTTAGTATCTCTATTAATATGTATAATATTTGACATTTTTCTACCCTCTTAACCTTAGTATTAACTTATATTACACATTTTACATTTTATAGTCAATAGGTCCTTACCCTCACTTAAAGCTTACAGCAAGTTGCTCTTTACCTGAATTCCTTGAAATATTTAGTACCAGCCCCATTTCAATCATTAGAAAAAGTAACGATGACCCTCCATAACTAATAAAAGGCAAGGGCATTCCAGTATTGGGCATAGAATTTGTAACTACAGCTAAATTAATCATAACTTGAATACCTATTTGTATCATAATCCCAGCTACTATTAACATACCTAGTGTATCTTTTGCATTTAATGCTATATTTAAGCACCTATAAAGCAACATTAGAAATAGTATTATCAAGCATACTGCACCAAATAAGCCAAGCTCTTCACATACAATTGAAAAAATTATATCATTATGGGCTTCGGGAATAAATCCATTTTTTTGCATACTATTTCCTAATCCTTTTCCAAATAAGCCTCCTGAGCCTACCGCATATAAGGATTGTACCGTTTGATAGCCTTTTCCTGTAGGATCAGACCAAGGTCCATCAATAAACGTTTGCCATCTTATCATTTGGTAATCTTTTATAAATATTCCGCTTAAGACAAACATCAAGCCCAAAAGTACTCCTCCCGGCAATATCATGTACTTAAGCACACTTTTAAAGTTTGGCATAGTAATAAAAATCATTCCGGCACCTATAATAAAAATTACAAATGCCGTACTCATATTTTCCCTTGCAACTAAAATTGTAGGAATTATTACAACCACTAAATCTACTAATAATACCTTCCAATTAGTAATATGTTTTTTTGTTTTATTTAGCACCATTGCCATACTTAATATTACTGCCAGCTTTGCAAGCTCTGAAGGCTGAAACCCGATAATTTTAAAATCCAGCCATCTTTTTGCTCCATTTATTTCTTCTCCAATAATCAAAACCAAAACAAGGCAAATTATTGCTGTAGCATATGCAAGCATCCAATTATTTGAAATAAATTTATAAGGTATTTTTGAAACCACATACATACATATAATACCTATCAAGCTCCATAATAACTGTTTTTTCAAATAAAATACATGATTCCCAAAAGAACTAAAGGACGTACTGTAGCTTGCACTATAAACCATAATAATTCCAAACATCATTAAAAAAGCAATTATAAAAACAAGCGCAATATCAACCTTGAAACTTGCTTTTTCTTTGCGAATCCTTTTTTTGTTATGAGTTTTTTCCTTTTTTTCTTTTTGAATCATTGTTTTTTTATTAAAGCTTTTCACTACATCACTCCTATGACTCAAGATTAGTTACTAGGTCCTTAAACAAATCTCCTCTTTCTTCAAAACTTGTAAACATATCCCAGCTTGCACAGGCAGGTGAAAGTAATACACTATCTCCAGTTTGCGCGTGGTCTTTAGCCATAAAAACTGCTTCCTCTAGATTATTGACAATAAACACTGAATTAAAGCCACACTCCCTTGCCGCTTTTTCAATATTATATTTTGTTTCTCCAAATAAAATCATTTCTTTAATTATTCCCCTAAAGCTGTTAATCCATTCTGTATACGAGCTGCCTTTATCCATACCTCCTGCAATTAATATTGTAGGTGAAACCATTGCTAAAACACCTTTAATTGCAGCATCAGGATTTGTTGCCTTTGAGTCATTATAGTAATTAACTCCCTTTACAGTTCCCGAAAATTCAATTCTATGTTCTACTCCCTTAAACTGAGAAATCCCTTTTCTTATTATTTCAGCAGGAACCTCCCACATTCTTGTAATAGCAATTGCAGCTAAAATATTCTCAAGATTATGTTTTCCTAACAAAGTAATCTCATCTGCTGATATGATTTTTTCAGCACTATTGTTTCTTGAAAAGTACAATACATTATTATCTATATAAGCACCTTCAACCTTAACTTGAGTGGAAAACCAGATAGGCTCAGCCTTTATTTTCTTTGCGATTTTAATACATTCAGCATCATCATAATTTAATATACAATAATTGTTTTCACTTTGATTTTCAGCAATTCTTGTCTTTGAATCAATATAGTTTTCCATTGTTTTATGTCTATTCAAATGGTCCTCTGTTATATTTAAGATAGCGCTGATTTTCGGAGCAAAGCTTTGTATTGTTTCAAGCTGAAAGCTACTAATTTCCGCTACAACAACGTCTGATTCTTCAATTTCTGCCGCAATATTGGTAAAGGGCTTACCGATATTCCCAACTACCTTTGTTCCCTTATTATAAAGGCTTATAATTTCACCTACAAGAGATGTCGTGGTTGTTTTTCCATTTGTTCCTGTAATAGCAATTATTGGAGCTTTACATACTCGATATGCCAGTTCAATCTCTCCAATTACTTCTATTTTTCTTTTTTTTGCTTCTTCTACAAACCATAAATCAACCGGCACTCCCGGGCTTAAAATCATTGTGTCTAAACCTTCAAGATACCTCGCTTCAAATTCACCAAAGTAAAATTCAAAAGGAAATTCTTTGTACTCTTCAATTATATTATTAAATCCCTCTTTGTCTTTTCCGTCATATAGGGAAACCTTTGCTCCTAAACCATATGCCAGCTTGGCTGCACCAATTCCGCTCCTTGCAATTCCAATAATAAGTATGTTTTTATTTCTCAATTTTCATTCCTCCACAATCTATCTTTGATTCATTAAAGAAAGCTCTAAATTATAATCTGCCATTTTTTTCTTTCAATTAATACAATGCAGGCTATATGTCTATAAGGCATATAATGCAATTATACTGAAAAAAATAGTTATTAATGTAAAAACAACAACAACCTTTACCTCATTCCATCCAGATTTTTCAAAATGATGATGAATTGGTGCCATTTTAAATATTCTCTTTTGTGTTTTTTTATAGTAGCCAACCTGAAGAATAACTGAAATACTTTCAAGCAAGTATATAATCCCAAATAACAAAATAAACAAAGGTATTTTAAGCATTAAAGCTGTTGTTGCAACAAACCCTCCAATAGCAAGGGAACCAGTATCGCCCATAAATATTTTTGCTGGATGCCAATTAAATATCAAAAATCCTAAAAGTGCTCCCAATAAAGCTGCCGCTGAAGGGATAATCTTAATCCCAAGAAGCTGTGAAGCAAAAATCAAAAACCCTACAACTACAATTGTTACAGTTGTTGCAAGTCCGTCAATGCCATCCGTAAGATTTGTTCCATTTACAGTTCCAAGGATTACGATGATTGCAAAAGGCAGGTATAAAAAGCCTAAATCAAATTGCATTCCCTGAAAAAAGGGGATTATTATATTTGTATCAAGAGATGAATAAACGTATAAATATACAAAAAAAACTGTTGTTAAAAGCAATTGTAATATTAATTTTTGAATTGCCTTTAGTCCAAGTGACCTCTTTTTTACAACCTTTAAATAGTCATCACAAAAACCTATAAGCCCAAAGCCTGCGGTCATAAAAATTATAGGAATTATCTGTGGTGTGCTTTTTACAAACACCGCTGAGGCTATTATAAATCCAGCCAAAAATATTATTCCGCCCATTGTAGGTGTCCCTGCTTTTGCCAAATGCGTTTCAGGCCCGTCATCTCTCACGAACTGTCCAAATTTAAGCTTCCTAAGTAATGGCAGTATGACAGGAAACAATGCCACAGTAATAACGAATGCTATTACAGCTGCCTGAAAATCAGTAAATTCCATTATTTTTCTCCTTACAAAGACTAATTTGTCTTATTTATGTATTCCTTAACTTTTTCTGCATCATCAAAATGTATTTTTGTTTTGCCAATTATCTGATAATCTTCATGCCCTTTACCTGCAATAAGCACTATATCTTTATTTTGAGCCATCGAAAGCGCCTTATTGATAGCTTCTTCTCTGTCTGCAATCATTATGTACTCACATTTTAAAGGGCTTATTCCTACTTCTATCTCCTTTAGTATGCTTTCGGGGTCCTCTGTTCTTGGATTATCAGAGGTTATTATTGCAAAATCCGACATCTCTCCAGCTATTCTGCCCATTTCAGGCCTTTTAGACCTATCTCTGTCTCCTCCACATCCAAAAACTGTAATTACTCTTTTTTCCGCAAAGCTTCTTATTGTATTCAATACATTTTCAAGACCATCTGGCGTATGTGCATAATCTACAATTGCATAATACCCTTCTGGACTTTCGATTGTTTCAAACCTTCCCCTTACTCTGCTATTATACTTTAATGCCTCAATAATTGTATCCACTGGTATTTTCAAAGCAATTGCTGTTGCAATTGCCGCAAGAGCATTATAAACGCTAAATTTCCCTGGTGTCTGTAATTCTATTGTTTCTTTTCGCCCATTGATTTCAACCTCAAAAATAGTGCCTGTAATCTTGTTTATAATATTAGTTGCATTTAGTGTGGCTTGATCATTTTCACACCCATAGGTTATATACGCCTCACAACTACTGTTTTCTAGAATGTATCTGCCTGCTTGATCATCAATATTGATTACTCCTGTTTTACACATTTCAAATAGCTTTTTTTTGGCATCTCTATAATTTTCCATTGTTTTGTGATATTCCAGGTGGTCCAAGGAAAGATTTGTAAAAACTCCTATGTCAAAGTAAGAGCCTGCAACCCTATCTAAATCTAACGCATGTGAGGAAACCTCCATAATTACTTTGTTTACATTATGCTCAACCATTTTTGCAAACAACTCTTGCAGCTCAACAGATTCCGGAGTTGTTCTTTCAGTACTCACTACGGTATCAATTATTCTATTTTCAATTGTTCCAATTATCCCCGTCTTTTTATTAGCTTTTCTTAAAATGGCATCAAGCAAAAATACTGTTGAGGTTTTTCCATTGGTTCCAGTTATACCTATTAGCGCAAATTTCTTTGATGGATAATCATAAAACTTTCCTGAAGCCAGAGCTAATGCCTTTCTGGCATTTTCCACCCTAATAACTGTAATTTCAGAATTAACCATTACGTCCTTCGTTACAATTAATGCAGCTGCGCCTTTTTCTATTGCCTGACTGACATAATCATGTCCATCACTTTCAAAACCGTCAATACATACAAATAAACTGTCCTTTTCTACCTTCCTAGAATCATTTGTGATGTTTTTTATATTTACTTCAACATTTCCCTGTATCAGAGTATATGGTATGTTTTTTATTAATCCTATTAATTTCATAATATCCCCTTATTATTTTATCGTAATCAAAAAAAGCATTATTATCTTATCATAAAATACAAATACTGAAAAGCTAAAAAATAGTCCTATAAGGCAATACCTTTCCCATAAAATCCTTAAAAATATTTGAAGCAAGTCCGCTGTCAGGATTCTCTATATTAGGTTCATCAACAATTACAAGTGCGATAAGCTGCGGATTTTCTGCTGGAACAAAGCCTATAAAGGATACAATATATAAGTCATCATCACGATTACCTTTTTCTGCTGTGCCCGTTTTGCCTCCAATACGATATCCCTCAACTGATGCTTTATTTCCTGTTCCGTCCTGAACAACCATCTCCAATGCTTTTAGCATCTGCATTGAGGTTTCGTCAGAAATTGTTTGTCTTATTAATCTTGATTCGTTACTTTCAACAGTTTTTTTGTTATTATCCTGAACCTCTTTCACAATATACGGTTCATATAGCTTTCCTCCATTAATCAATGATGAAAAAGCTGAAATAAGCTGAATAGGAGTAACATTAAAGCCTTGTCCAAAAGAACCTGTTGCTAACTCAACTGGTCCTATTTGTTCATATGTATTTAATACTCCTTTTCCTTCTCCTAGCATATCTACATTAGTCTTCGTTCCAAAGCCAAACTTCATTTCATAGTCATAAAATATTGATTTTCCTATTTTTTCTCCTATCTCCATAAACGCCACATTACAGGAATTTGCTAATGCTTCTGATGCTGTTTGAAGACCATGTCCCCCGGCTTTCCAGCATCTTATATAATGACCATGAATCTCCTTTCCTCCATCACAATTATAGCTTGAGTTTAAATTAATTTTTCCTTCCTCAATTCCAGCTGCAAGGACAAAGGGCTTAAAAGTTGAACCTGGTTCATAGCTATCCGAAATCAAATAGCTTTTCCATAAACCAAATCTTATATTGTTTTTTTCTTCGTCATTAAGCAAAGCCAGGTCTTTCTCTTCAATAATTCCTTTTAATTCAAAGGGCATATTTGAATTAAAGGCTGGAGAAGATGCCATCGCTAAAATTTCGCCATTTTTAGGATTAAGTACTATTACATTAACGCTCTTTGCGTCATGTTCTTTATAATAATTAGCTATTGCCTGCTCCACATATTTTTGAATACCAAAATCAATAGTAGTTAAGATATTTTTTCCATCTTCTGCTGGAACCTCTTCCTGATTTACATATGATTTATCTATTGCTCCAAAAAGTCTTCCGTCTTTTCCACTTAAGGCTGTATCATAGAAGCCCTCAACACCATAATTCCCTCCCGTATTGACATTATAAAAGCCAATTATATCTGATGCCATGGTTTGATACGGATAAATTCTTTTATAATAACCCTCTAAAAAAACCCCTTTTATCGTTTGGTCTTTGATTGCCTGATCTAATGCTTTTACCTGTTCATACTCAAGAGCTTTTGCAATTATCTGATAGCTGCTATTAGGTCTTTCCTTTAATAGCTTTTCTAATTCGGCAATAGTAACTCCTGATATAGTCTGTGAAAGAAGCTGATTTGTTTTTTGTATTATCTCTTCCTTGGCTTGGTTAATCACTACTGGGTCATAAATAACATTATAAACCTTGATGCTCTCTGCCATAATCGTTCCATTTCTATCCAATATTGCACCTCTTTTTGCAGGAATCGTGGAAGATATTGTCAGATTGTTTACGTGTTGTGAAAGAACACTAGTCTGATAACTTTGTTTTTCCTGAATATTAATATATGTTACTCTAATAATTAACCCTAAAAATGCAAAAAGAAAGAGAATGAAAATCACAATTAAATGTTTTTTCATTTCTCCTTTTAAATTCAACTTCATATTTGTATCACCAACCCTTTGAAATAAAAGCGAGTATGTTCTCTGAATTGGCCTTTTCCTCGACTTGTTGTCCTTCCATTTCAGCATATTGAACTGTATATGAGTTTTGTTCACTTTGAATATGCTTGACGTCATTCTTGCCCGCCTGAATCATACCTAGCTCCTGTGTTGCCATTCTGTAAACTTCATTCATATCAATATTTTTATGAATATCGCTTTCTATCTGATCATTTTTCTTTTTAATTTCAACAAGCTCCTGCTGCAATTCTATTATTCTTCCTGCATTGTCAGATACTACAAATTGTGTTTTTAAAAGAACTATAGTTATTGCTAATGTCAATACTATAACAGAAACTAATACCAAAGTATAGAAAGGATTGATTTTTTCATGTTTTTGACTTCCAATCTGTTTATGTATACTAATATCTTGTGCATATTGCTTAGAAACTTTTTGTTCTAGCTGAATTGCATTGTTACCTGATACAAATACTCTCTCAGATTTCTTCTGTCTTCTATTCATGAGTTCAACCACCTATCCTTTCAAATATTCTTAGCTTTGCACTTTTTGCCCTTGAATTATTTTCCATTTCCTCTTCTGAAGGCAAAACTGGCTTTCTGGTTATATTCTTGCCCCTTGAAACCTTTCCACACGTACAAATCGGAAAATCTTTTGGACAAATGCAGGGGCTTTCACTTTCTTTAAATATCTCTTTAACAATTCTGTCCTCTAATGAATGAAAAGTAATAATACAAAGTCTTCCTCTGTCATTTAATGATAATATCATACTGTTTAATGTATTTTTTAAAACATGTAGCTCCTCATTAAGTTCTATTCTTATTGCTTGGAAGGTTCTTTTTGCCGGATGTCCTCCTGTTGCCTGAAACTTACCCGGAATAGATCTTGATATTATACCAACCAGCTCTGATGTAGTTTCAATCTTTTTTTCTTCTCTTGCCTTTATTATGTTTCTAACAATTGCTGGTGCAAATCTCTCTTCTCCATAATCTCTTAATATCTTAATCAATTCTTTGTCTGAATAATTATTTATTATATCCTTAGCAGTTTTAGCAGATCTTTGGTCCATTCTCATATCAAGAGGTGCATCCTTCATATATGAGAAGCCTCTTTCTGCTGTATCTAGCTGATATGATGAAACTCCAAGGTCTAATAAAATCCCGTCCACTTTTTCAATAGAAATTGACTTTAAGATATTTTCATAATTTGAATAATTATCTCTGACGATTATTGCTCTTTCTCCAAATTCCTTCAATCTTTCTGTCGCAGTTGCTATAGCAATCTCATCTTGATCAATACCTATCAATCTTCCTTTTTTTGATAATAGTTTGCATATCTCTTTTGAGTGTCCAGCTCCTCCAAGGGTGCCATCCACATAAATTCCATCCTTTTTTATATTAAGTCCATTTAAACATTCATCTAACAATACCGAGGTGTGTTTGAAATCCATTTCTATCCCTCCTGCAAACTCATTTTATTATTTTATAATTCCAAATCATCTAGTTCTTCTGCAAGCTCTGACAAATCAAAGTTTTCGTCATTATTATAAGCATCCCATTTTTCTTTAGACCAAAGTTCAATTCTGTTTGAAACGCCTATAATCACTAAATCTTTATCAATGCCTGCATATTCTCTTAATGGATTTGAAATCAGTACCCTTCCCTGTTTGTCCAGCGTACAGTCATTTGCAGATGCGATGAATATTCTTTGTAATTTACGATAGTCTTTTTTCTTTAAGGCATTGCTATCTAATTTGTGTCTGAAGTTTTCCCATTCATTAGCATCAAATACAAAAAGGCATTCATCAAAACCCTTAGTAACGTAAAAGGTTTCTCCTAGTCCTTCTCTGAATTTAACTGGCATAATCACTCTGCCTTTTTCGTCCATTGTATGGTTGTATTCGCCAATAAACATAAACTTCACCCACCTTTGATCTGGTAGCTTATTCTCCACTTTCTTCCACTTGCCACCACAATCACCCACTTATACCCATAATATTAGTATAATTTCTTGGAAATTGCAAGCTTTTTTATCTATTTTTACAAAGAAAAATACAAGCTTATACTTCAAGCTTGTATTTTTCCATAAATTAAAACTATTTTTTTTGTTATTATTGCATTTTCGCCTATTATTTCTAAAATTAATTTTATATTTTTTGTATAACTTCAATATTTTTCTGCTTCATATTTATAAGTTATTCCTAGTTTTGCTTTATCTTTAACTGTTTTCGTTTTCCGACCCATATTATTGAAAATACTATTACCAAAATCCCTGCAAGCAGCTGCGAAACCGGAATACTTGTATTCCCAATTAAGAGCTGGTCAGTACGTAGTCCTTCTATCCATACTCTTCCAAGTCCATATCCAACAAAATAAATACAAACAATTTCTCCGTCAAATTTTTTCCTGAATATATATAGCATTATCACTGCAAAAACTGCCAGGTTCCAGATTGATTCATATAAAAATGTTGGATGCACCTGTATGTATTGAGCTCCATCCATAATTACAAGCTTTTCCATGAGCTCTTGTGGAAGGTATTTTGCTTTTTCAATATTAATTGCCATCGCAAAAAGATTATCTGAATATCCTCCAAAAGCCTCCATATTGAAAAAATTTCCCCATCGTCCAATCGCTTGCCCTAAGATCATTCCTGCTGCACTTGTATCCATTATCACAAGTGGACTAAGTTTTTTCCATTTAGCAAAAATAAGACAAACTATAGCTCCTCCTATAACTCCTCCAAGTATAGCAATCCCGCCTTCTCTAAGTGCAAATATCTTCATAATATCATTCCTATAATACTCCCACGAAAAGGCAACATAATACAGTCTCGCTCCAACTATAGAACCAACCAGCCCGTATATTAATAGTTCCGTATAGGTTTCAGGATTCTGTCCTGTTTTTTTTGCAATTGTTGTTGCCGTCAATAACCCCGCAAGTATTGCTGAGGATATTATTATTCCATACCAATATATTTCTATTCCAAATAGATTAAAGGCTACTGGATTCAAGTTTTGAATTGTTATACCTAAATTTTTAAAAATTATATCTGCTCCCATTTTTTCCTCCTAAGCTTTTTTTACAATAGTAATTGATTTAAATATAAAATGCAAGCTATTCTCAATCTTACAAGTTATTATGGACAAATTAATATTTTATGATATAATTTCTCTAGGCGTTTAGCCTTATTTTAATAGCACTTTAATTATGAAAGGAAATAAATTATGAAATTAGGTATTGTAGGCTTACCCAATGTCGGGAAAAGTACATTGTTCAACTCACTTACAAAGGCAGGTGCAGAATCTGCAAACTATCCATTTTGTACAATTGATCCCAATATTGGAATTGTAACCGTTCCAGATAAAAGATTAGCAGTTCTTTCTGAAATATACAGCTCCAAGAGAATTTTACCAGCTGCAATAGAATTTGTTGATATTGCAGGTTTAGTTAAAGGAGCAAGCAAGGGCGAAGGTCTCGGCAACAAGTTTTTAGCTAATATACGAGAGGTTGATGCAATTGTTCATGTTGTCAGATGCTTTGAAGACCCTAATGTTGTTCATGTTGATGGAGAAATTGTTCCACTTAGAGATATCGAAACAATTAACTTCGAATTAATTTTTTCTGATATAGAAATAATCGAGCGTCGTATTGCCAGAACTACCAAGCTATTAAAGTCTGACAAAACTGCTCAAAAAGAGATTGATTTGTTAAACTCTCTAAAAAAACAGCTTGAAGAAGGTATTTCGGCTAGAAATATAGATTTTGACTCAGAAGAAGACCTTGCTATTGTTCAAGAGTTAAATCTTCTTACTTATAAGCCAGTTATTTATGCAGCAAATGTAGCAGAAGATGATCTTTCAGATGATGGAGCCTCAAATGATAATGTATCTGCAGTAAGAGATTTAGCAGAAAAAGAGGGTTCTGAAGTATTCGTTGTTTGCGCTAAAATCGAAGAAGAAATAGCTGAGCTAGATGATGATGAAAAAACTATGTTTTTAGAAGATTTAGGCCTTTCTGAAAGCGGACTCGACAAACTAGTTCGTGCCAGCTATCACATCCTTGGTTTAATTAGTTATCTCACTGCCGGAGAGCAGGAAACTCGTGCTTGGACTATCGTTAACGGAACAAAAGCTCCAGGAGCTGCTGGCAAAATTCATACAGACTTCGAAAAAGGCTTTATCCGTGCAGAAGTAGTATCTTATGATGATTTAGTTAGCTGTGGAAGCATAGCTTTGGCAAAAGAAAAAGGCTTAGTAAGATTAGAAGGAAAAGAGTATATCGTAAAAGATGGTGATGTTATTCTTTTCAGATTTAATGTGTAGTTATTTTTCATCAAAAATAAATAAAGATTTTTCAGTGCAAAAGCTAAATATAAAACCACAGCTAGTATAGGAAAAACTGACTGTGCAACTCAAAAACTGCTACACAATTTGATGTATCAAATCGTGTAGCAGTTTTTTATTGTAAATTTTCCTTATTCTTCTTCTTGCTTATCCATTTTATCCTTGCTCATAAATTTTTCCATAATATCTGGAACTAAATCGATTATTTTAGTAAGGCTGTCTTGATTTTTTACATTAACTAGCTTTGTCTGTCCATTTTTTATTACCAATACTGCACTTGGACTAATTTTTGCCCCTAATCCTCCTCCACCTGCACCAGAATTTTTCTTATCGTCTGAACCTTCGCTTGCTCCAGCTCCTACTCCAAAGCTTACATCTACAAGCGGTAGTATTATTGTGTCATCAATATGTATTGCCTCACCCACTACTGTTTTTGTTGATATAAAGTTTTCCATCCCCTTTAATAATGAATCTACATTGTTCTTAAAAATTGATTCCATTTTAAATCCTCCTTAGTTATTTGTATTCTTTAATAATTTTTCTAACTCTTTTATCCAAAATAACCCTTAGGCCATGATAAACAATAACAGCTATATAAATCCTTCCCTTAAAATCAACTTCTCCCTGAAGCTTGGTTTCTTCAAAATCCGGGGTTATAATCAGCTTATCTTTTGTAAATGCATACAGCATACTTGCTCCCCCTAAAATGCAACCAGTTAATGCAGGGTCCTCAGTTCCAAATATTAGTCTTGCCTTGAACTTTTTTGGTAAAAATGACAGAACCGTTTTTTTTATGTGAAATAGGACAAATTTAATTACTCCTTTGTATTCATCCCTGTCAAAAAATTCTTTAATTTCTTTAATTCTATCTTTGATTGTGGGATTATCTTTCTCTTTATTTTTACTTTTTTTCTTAGCTTTGTTTTTAAACTTTATCTTGTCTTTATATTTTTCTTCTTTTGGTTGTTCTTTTTTTATAGGCTTTTTTTGCTTTTTCTTTTTTTCCTTCTTATCTTTATTTACATTTTCAGAGTAATTGGCATCACTTTTTTCTTGCTTTAATTCAATAAAAGCATCTTTTTTATTTTCTTTAAACTCAATATCATCATTTTTAAATGAATTTTCTTTATCAATTTCTGTGTTTTGTGTCGAAAACACCTTAATTCCTGCTATTTTAAAAAAATATTCTTCTTTTTCTTTATATATGATTTTAAGCATAAAAAAATTAAAAAGCCAGCCTGCTTTACCTTCAGCACAAATCTCTTCATACCTGCTTGCTTTCGCTGAATAAGTAATTGGTACAAATAATACCACTAAAATAAGCACCAATAATATTAGCAGCAAATATGCAATTATTGTTATAATAGCCTTTCCAATTAATAATATAATTCCCACAATTAATCCCCTATTTTTTTTCTATATTTTCAGAGCTCAGGCTTAGATTTTTTTTAATTGCTTCCTTTATTGCTTCAGCAAGTATTACTGCTAATAAAGCCAATACTAAAAAAACAATTATTATCCATATTGCGGTGCTATAAAAGAAATTTTCAGGAACCATATTAATCAAAATATCTGTTTCAGGATTCAATAGCCATAAATCGTTATTAAAAAATATTTTATGAAATACAACAAAATACTTGTTAAAATCTATTACTGCAAGGCCTCCAATTCCCATCATTATAGAAGCAAATATTGCAAAGCTGTATTTTACTCCTGAAAGCAATTGAGCAATTGATTCATCTTTTCTATATAGGCAAAAAATAAGAAAAATTGCTAAAATCATTTTACCATAGATTCGTATTGCTTCTCCAGCTATAGTAATCTTTTTTACATCTGACATATGCAGCTTTTCTTTCTCTCCGAAAACCTCTTGTATCTGTCCATTAATTTCAGCTTTTACGTCAATATTATCCCTTTCGCCTTTAATATAAGACAACAATACTTCTGTTGTCTCCATCAATCCTTCTTTGTCCATACCGGTTAACGCCATAATATTGTTTTTTTCATAAAATCTCTGATAATAAGCTTCATTGTAAGCTACAATATGAACTGCTGAAAAAAGCAAGCTCAGAAACAAAATAATATAAAATAATATATATGCTATTTTGAAAATTGTTCTATTCATTAATCCCTAACTCCTGGGCAATTACAGCCTTGTCAGTATTATTATGCTTTTTGTCGCATAAACAAATAATATCACCAATATAATATGCTGCTTCCTCTTTTGTAGACGAAACAGCAACAACATATACCTCCTTCTCTCTGTCAGTCAGGCGATACAGTTCTCTAACTGTCATAATTTCAAAAAGATTTATATTGTTTTTTCGAATTACTACAACAAAAACATCTTTAATATTTTTTCTGTCAGATAATCTTTGAAGATATTTTTTTTGCTTCTTCTCATTTATTGAGCTGCTAATATATATTTTTTCTAAAATAATCATAATATCATCCTTTTCGAAATATACATTTATCTTATCCTAAAAAATAGATACAGTCAACAGAAAGTCCTTGGCCTTGATTCCTAAAAAAAGAACGCCTTTTTTCTTCGGGTTATGCAAAAAACCTTCAAAAATCGCATTATTTTCCTTGATAACGGTTGATTTTATTACACTTTTCACTGTATAATTAAACTACTAATAAATATTGTCTTATAGCATACCAACAACCTTTTGAGGAGGTAATTAAATTGTTCAACGACATCCTGTTTAAAAATGAAAATGTCGAAATTATTCTTGAAGAAGAACAAGTTTATATTAAGGTTTTGCAAAAAAAATATGAGCTTTCCGAATTCCAAGAGGTTCTGAATCAATTTCCCCGTATTAAAATAACTCAGTTTATAGCATTAAAATCTGCTCTTGCCAATGCCATAGAACAGCTGGTTAATATTGGAGAATACAAGCCTATAGTAGAATTATCCGTTAGCAATGATAATCTTAAGGCCTATGCTTTCTTAAATGTCACAGAAAAAGAATTTGATAACTTTGATAAAAAGGATTTTATCGAGCTTATTGTAGACGCATGCCGTGAAGCTGGCATTATTTTCGGACTTGATTTCAATAAAATAATGCAAAATATGGTTCCTTTAGAAAAATTCACAATAGCAACAGGACTACTTCCAGTTCCCGGTGATGACGCAATAATTACTTTATATGAAATAGATGAGGTCAAGCCTCAGGTATTTGATGATGGAAAGGTTAATCATTATGAATTGAATCTGATTAATAAGGTTGAAAAGGGCGATTGGGTTGGTGAGCGAATCGAACCAACATTTGGAATCCCTGGTAAATCTGTGTATGGAGCTTTGGTACCCTCCATCCCTGGAAAGCAAAAAAAACTTGTTTATGACAAAAAAACAATTATGGAGATGCTTTCTGAGGATGAAACCAAAACCACTCTTACTTCCAAACGTATTGGTGCTGTAGTATATGAAAACGGTATTTTATCGGTATGTAACTATCTTGAAATTGATGGCAAGGTATCCTTTGAAACTGGTAATATTGATTTTGATGGCCATGTCGATGTAAAAAATTCCGTAGAGGACAATTTTTCCGTGCGTGCAGATCAAAACATCCAGATTATGGGCAAAATAGGCTTAGGCGGAATTGATACAATTGAAAGCCGCGAAGGAAGCATATATATCAGAGGCGGAATTGCAGGGAAAAATAAAGCTAAAATCATCTGCGACGGTGACTTGTATACTAAATTTGCTGCTGATTGTACAATTGAATGCAATGGCTCTGTTAATATTGGCTACTATGCTATGAACACTAACATCAAAGCTAAAGAAGTAATCCTAGAATCAATGAATAGCAAAATCATTGGTGGTACAATAGATGCAACTGTTCGAGTAGTTGCTGGAGAAATCGGAAGCAAGGCTGAGGTTCATACCAAAGTCAAAGTACGCGGCTTTAACCGTCTTGAATATAAAGAAGAATACGATAATATCAATCAGATGATTGATACGACTCGTGATCAGATTACCTACCTCAATCAAAAGCTGGCAATATTTTCTCCTAATGATTTAGATGCCAAGCAAAAGCAAATTTTGGCTGATTTAGAATCTGCTTACGAAGCCTTAAACAAACAATTGAAAATGTTAATTGAAAAAAAGAAAAAATATATTTCATATCTTCATAGTAAGGGTGACGGAGAAATCCAAGTCAACAAAGCACTTTACTCAAACGTTATACTTGAAATAAACAACCATCGCCATATTGTTGATAAAACTTATACATCTCCTATTTCTTATTATGTATTAAATGATGAATTAAAAACAACTTAAGGGGGCTATTATGAATCAAAAAGAACTTAAAAATTCCCTATCTAAAAAAATAGAAAGTGAAAACAACAACATAAAATTCAGCGGTCTTATAAGCGCAATTGAATTTTTTTCTCAACGCTTTGAACTCGATCAGCTTATTTCCTTTGCTTTTGAATTTTCAGATTCCCTACTCAAGCCTGACAAGATGGTGTTATGGTACCACAAAGCAGAAAGCTATATTATTCATTCTAGTAAAGAATATGATATTCCTTTTTCCTTTGATTATTATGAGAAATATAATCAAATAGTATATTTTCATGCAGGTCTTATGTACGAAAAGCAAGTTACAACTCTGTTGCCTCCAGATATTCAAAGCATCTATCAGCCGGATTTTTGTATACCTCTTATAATGGATAAGAGTTTTTTTGGATTAATTGCTCTTAAACGAAACGAAAAAAACCCATTTACCCCTGAAGATGAAATAATTGCAACAGCTTTGATGAACTTATTATCAACTGCTTTAACTAATTATGACAGCTATAAGCTATTAGAAACAACGAAGGCAAAGCTAGATGAAAAGATTTTTAATCTTTTTGCAATCAATCATTCCACTAAAGCTCTATTAAGCCAATTATCACTGAGCGGACTTTGTGAACTTGCAATCAGTGTTTTTTCTGAACTAACTCAGAGTAGTTTTACAACTTTTTTTATCAAGGATCAAATCAGTGAGAATTTTCAACTTATGAGCTATAAGCATGTTTCTCAATATGATTTGAATTTAGATATTACTCTTTTTCCGGATAAAGATAATCTATTGCTTTTACCCGTTGTAGTTGATATGACAAAACCTAAATCTGCTGAGCTTTTTTCTTCATTGTTTTTTAATGGTAAGGAAATCATAAAAAAAATCAATCCTCAGTATATTATTCTGTTAAAAAAAGATAACCAGCTGCTTGGTTTTGTTACTCTAGGCGCAAAAGTTAATGACACTCATTATGAAAACAGTATTTTTGAACTGGTTGAAAGCTTAGCTTCTGCAACCTATATTGCAATAAGCAATGCAATACATATCGAAAAAATCGAAGCTCAAAAAAATATTATCAATTTGAAATTCAAAGAGCTCCAGCGCCTTAACCAGCTTATGAAGAATATGAATAGTGCTCAAACCTATGATCAAGTTATTACTTTAGTAATGAACACCTTAAATATATCCTTTGGTATTGATATGGGCTTTTTAGCTTTGTACGATGCCGAAAACAAGCAATTCCAAATTGCAAATTCTGTAAATATGAAAAAAACCTTCAAAAAATTTAAAGTGTCAAACGATTTGCTTCCTCTTTTTTCAGGTGAAATAATACTTAAATATGAAGAAAACGAAGCCACTACTTTTTTTGGAGCATCAGCCGAGAAGGCTTACACTAAACCTGTAAACGGTTTGATTTTACTACCTATTTTTATTAAAAATGTTGATATTGAATTAATAGGCTGTATAGCTTTATTAAACAAACGTTCTGCAGTTCTAATAAGTGATGAAGATTTAGTATCATATGATTCAATTGCTAATCATGTTGCCCCTGTTATTCATCAGCTGCTTTACGCAGATTCAATCAAAAACCTATATAAACCTGATTATTCTGAGCTGTTTATCAAAAAAATATCTCAGCAAATTACAGAAGCAGCGGATTTCAGCTTAGACTTGTATGTAGCTCATATTTCTCACAAATCTCCCGTTTGCTTTACAGAATTGCCTATAGTTTCTGATCTCAATCTAAGATTTAAGAATATATATCCTGTAGACAAACGTACTGTATTTTTATATACGAACGATGCAACTATCATTGATGAACTTGAACTGTTTATGTCTGCAAATCCTGAATACGAGATGAAGGTTTATTCTAACCTGAAGGATTTTAATAACCTACAAAGCTTTATTGAGCTTTTTCAATAGCACTTACATAGGACTATTTATTTTATATCTATAATAAATCGCCCTAGAACTAATACTTTTAGTTCTAGGGCAATTTATTTTGAATTACATTAATCCGTTATTAATAGCTTCTCTGACGTAATCTACACCAATCACATTAATGTCTTTAAATTTTTTCAAATTCTTCAAATTAGCCTTTGGAATAATACATTTTGTAAATCCCATTTTTTCTGCTTCAATAATTCTTTTTTCACAATTTGATATGCCTCTGACTTCCCCTGCTAGACCAACCTCTCCCATAATTATAGTCTTTTCATCAACTGCAATATTTTTAAAGCTTGATGCTATGGCTATTAAAATGCCTAAATCCAATGATGGTTCTGATATTTTTATCCCACCTGCAATATTCACATAGCTATCGTAATTTCCTAGCTGCAAGCCTATTTTCTTTTCTAACACTGCTATTAAAATATTAACCCTGTTAAAATCAGTTCCTGAAAATGCTCTTCTGGGCATTCCGAAGTTTGTAGGGCTAACTAATGCTTGCACCTCTACAAGCAAAGGTCTCGTTCCCTCCATACAACAGGTTACAATTGATCCTGCTTCTCCAAGCGGTCGTCCAGTAAGCATATATTCAGATGGATTTTTCACCTCTGCCAAGCCATTGTTTCCCATTTCAAACACACCTATTTCATTTGTAGAACCAAATCTGTTTTTTACAGCCCTAAGTATTCTATAGGATGCGCTTCTTTCTCCCTCAAAATAAAGAACTGTATCAACCATGTGCTCAAGCACTCTTGGTCCTGCAATAGATCCGTCTTTTGTAACATGTCCTACAATAAATATAGAAATATTGTTGGTTTTACCAATTCTCATTAGCCTTGAAGTTATTTCTCTTACCTGAGAAACACTTCCTGGCGCTGATGCTACCTCTTCGTTATACATAGTTTGTATTGAATCAACTATTAATATGTCAGGCATATTGTTTTTTATTACATTCTCAATTAAGGCAAGTGAGGTCTCTGCGTACAAGCGTAATGCTTCCCCTGAAAAGCCTAATCTGTCCGCTCTCATTTTAATCTGTCTTAAGGATTCCTCTCCTGAAACATATAAAATCGTGCTATTGTTTTTACTTAAGCTTTGGCACATTTGAAGCAGTAATGTTGACTTTCCAATTCCTGGATCTCCTCCAACTAAAGTAAGTGAACCATTTACTATTCCGCCTCCCAAAACTCTGTCCAATTCTTCTATTCCTGTCTTTTTTCTATGCTCATTTTCTGTGTTTATTTTCGAAAGCACTTCCGGCTTATTATCTACAGTTAGTAAATCGTTTTTGTGCTGGCTATTATTCTTTTTGAGCTTAATTTCTTCCACAAAACTATTCCATGTATTACAGCCTGGACACTGTCCCATCCATTTTGCTGCTTCATAGCCACATTCCTGACAAACAAATATGTTTTTTGTTTTTGACATTTTTATCCCCTTTCTAAACATATATAATACATTATACATACTTTATAGTATTTATGCTACCACTTGAACTTCAATTCATGGGCAGTTCTTGACCTAAAAAATCTCTTCGTGTATACTTTAATGTACTAAGTATTCTAGCTAATATTAATTTTTTGCTTTTTACCTATAACTTGATTGTTAAATACTAATGAGGTGAATATTTTGAAAACAACAGCAGCATTTTTTGATATAGATGGTACCTTGTACCGTGAAGGTCTTATTACTGAAACCTTTAAAAAACTGGTTAAATCAGATATTATCAATAGCCAACGATGGTATAATGAGGTTAGAGACAAGTTCATCAAATGGGACAAAAGAATTGGAAATTATGATGATTATCTTCTGAAAATGGCAGAGATTTACACTGAAGCAATTAAGGGACTTCATAAAAGTCAGATTGAGTTTATTGCTCACAAAGTCATTGAACAAAAGGGCGACAGAGTATATACATATACTAGGGATAAAATAAAATGGCATTTTGAACAAGGTCATACTGTTATCACAATTTCAGGCTCCCCGCAGGAGTTAGTTCGTGAAATGGCGATGAAGCATGGTTTTAGTGATTACATAGGCAGCAATTATATTACTGACGACAAAGATTTGTTTACTGGAGAAGTTGAACCTATGTGGGATAGTGATAACAAAAAAAAAGCACTTGATGCTTTTGTAGAAAAATATAACATAGACCTTTCCTCCTCTTATGCCTATGGTGATACTACTGGTGATTTTACCATGCTAAAAGAAGTAGCTCATCCTATAGCTATGAATCCTACCCGCGAGCTTATACAGCGTCTAATACACGATCCTGTAACAAGGGAAAAAATTCTAATTGTTGTAGAAAGGAAGGATATGATATATAAGCTAGACTCAAAATGTATTGACTGCTCTTTGTTTGAATAATACAATTATCATAATAAAAACCTTCTCTAGCGAGAAGGTTTTTATATGCTTATGCTTTTTTAATTGCTACCTTTTGTTTTCCGTTATTAAAATCCACACTGATATTTAACTTGCCTGCTAGATTTGATTTCATTTTTCCTAACTGAAGATCATCAATAAATACTTTGTATTCTTGTTCAGCCTCTAGCTCAATAGTGATTTGTGCATCCTCAGCTCCCTCAACAAAAAAGCTTAATTCCTTTTCCTTTTGAGTAAAGCCAAATACTGCAGTACCTGGAATTGATTCATATAATAACTGACTATTTTTTTCAAGTCTTGTAACTTCACTATATGTTTTTACCTTATACACATCACCATCAACTTCAAAGTCCTCTTTCTTCTGCTTAGAGTCTGCTTTATAATTTCCAAAGCTCAATGCTCCATCTTCCTCAACTCTAATTATTTCTTCTATACCAGCCATTTAAAAGACCCTCCTAATTTTGTCGATAAGTGTTGATTATGTTCATTATATATTATTTCCAAATTAAATACCAGCACATTCTTAAATTATTCGTCTTTTTCAAATGTCAGTTCTTTTTCAAGGGCATTAATCCTGATTTTATCACCTTCTTTGAAAATACCATCTAATATTTTCTCTGCCAATTTGTCTTCAATTTTTGACTGAATAGCTCTTTTCAATGGTCTAGCACCATAATTCTTATCAAAGCCTTCCTCTGCAATTAGTGCAACTGCTTCATCTGTCATTCTTACATCAATATTCATATTTTTCTTAAGTCTTTTTGATAAGGCCTTAAATAGAATGGATACGATTTCAAGCACATTTTCTTTAGATAATGAATGAAATACAATTACCTCGTCAATTCTGTTTAAAAACTCAGGTCTAAAAAGCTTCTTAACTTCATCCATTACACTTTTTTTCATATCAGAGTAGCTTTTCTTCTCATCCTCTGTGTTTGAAAATCCTAAAATTTTTGGTTCTACAATATTTCTAGCCCCCAGATTTGAGGTCATAATAATTACAGTATTTTTAAAGTTAATTTTTCTACCCTGTGAATCTGTAATATGACCATCATCTAAAACCTGAAGCAAGGTATTAAATACATCTGGATGTGCCTTTTCAACTTCATCAAACAATAATACCGAATAAGGCTTCCTCCTTATTTTTTCACTTAGCTGTCCACCCTCATCATAGCCCACATATCCTGGAGGTGAACCAATAAGCTTTGAAATGCTGTGTTTTTCCATATATTCTGACATGTCAACTCTTATTAATGCAGACTCATCTCCAAAAAGGGTTTCTGCTAAGACCTTTGACAGCTCAGTTTTCCCAACGCCTGTTGGCCCTAAGAATAAAAACGAACCTACTGGACGATTTGGATCCTTTAAGCCTACTCTTCCTCTTCTTATTGCTTTGGCAATAGCTATAACGGCTTCCTCTTGCCCTACAATTTTTTCATGCAGAACAACTTCAAGATTTTTCAATCTTTCTCCTTCTTCCTCAGACAGCTTTTTAATAGGAATTGAAGTCCATGTTGAAATTATTTCAGCAATTTCATCTGCATTAACAACCTGATCTGCTCTAGAATTCTTTGACTGCCATTCAAGCTTAGCATTTTCAAGCTTTTCCTGTATCTGATTTTGCTTTTGTTTTATTTCGCCAGCCTTTTCATAAGCTTCATTTTTTATTGCATTAAGCTTTTCTTCTTCTAAAAGCTCCAAGCTATCTTCCATTTCTTTAATATTAGGCGGTGCTACAAAGGTGCTTAACCTAACCTTTGAGCAGGCTTCATCTAAAACATCTATTGCCTTATCAGGCAAAAATCTATCATTTATATATCGGCTAGAAAGCTTTACAGCGGCATTGACTGCATCATCGGTAATAACAACTCCATGATGCTTTTCATACATTGCTTTTAAGCCTCTTAATATTTCTATTGCCTCTTCCTCTGTTGGCTCATTGACTGTTACTGGCTGAAATCTTCTTTCCAGCGCTGAATCCTTTTCAATGTACTTACGGTATTCATTTAATGTTGTTGCTCCAATAAGCTGAAGCTCTCCTCTTGCAAGTGATGGCTTTAATATATTTGATGCATCTAATGTTCCTTCTGCCGAACCAGCTCCTACAATTGTATGCAGCTCATCAATAAATAGTATAACATCCCCTGATGCTACAATTTCAGCAATTGCCTTTTTAATTCTTTCTTCAAATTCTCCACGATACTTAGAGCCTGCAACCATTGAAGAAAGGTCTAAATTAACAACTCTTTTGTTTTTTAAAAGTTCTGGTATATCTCCAATAGCAATTTTTTGCGCAAGTCCTTCAGCAATTGCAGTTTTTCCAACTCCTGGCTCTCCAATTAGGCATGGATTATTTTTAGTTCTTCTGCTTAAAATTTGAATAACTCTTTCTATCTCTTTGTCTCTTCCAATAATCGGATCAAATTTGTGTTCTTTTGCCAGTTTAGTTAAGTCTCTGCTATATTGATCAAGTACAGGCGTATCTGAACCCTGTGCTTCCTGATTTTGAGATAATTTAGGACTGTTAGTTTCCTGGCCTAATGACTTAATAATATCTTGATATATTTTCTGTTTAGAGCCTCCTAGAATTTCAATCAGCTTGGTTGCCATAGAATCGCTTTCTCTTAGAAGAGCAATTAAGATATGCTCTGTTCCAATAAGCTTTGTATTCATATTTAGCGCTTCTCGCAAGCTCATTTCCAGAATTTTTTCTACTCTTGGGGTGAATTCTCCTCCATTTGAAACCTGAACTGAATTACCCACTAAAACTTCTTTGATTTTGTCTTCCACTGTTTCATAAGTAAGTCCTTGGTTTTTTAAAGCGTAGGCCGCTACCCCTTCGCCTTCCTTTAATAAACCTAAAAGCAAATGCTCTGTTCCTACATAATCATGTCCCAATTCCTTTGCTATTTCTCTAGAATACTGAATTGCCTGTTGTGCTTTTTCCGTAAATCTTCCCATCATAATGTCTTCCTCCTTGCCGTCTTCGACACTTTATATATTTATGTAAATATAAGATAAACTCTTACTTAATAAGATTAGCTATATGCTCTCTAACAAAATCAGCCCTTGCTATATCTCGTTCCTTTAAGGATAAGTTTTTCATTTCTATTTTCTGCAGATTAGCCGGCTGAATACAAGTCATAAGTTCAAAAATATTAATGGTTTTATCTCCTATAATATTTAATATTCCTAGCTCCACTCCAAGCTTAATATCTGAAAGCAGAGTCATTGCCTCCTTTGAAGAAAGTACTCTTGCATTACATAGTATACCATATGACCTGTAAATTGCATCCTCAAATTCTAATCTTCTTTCATTTAAAAATTTATTTCTTACAACCAATTCTTGATCTACAATCTGCATAGTTACCGTTGTTAGATTATCTATTATCTCTTGTTCATTTACTCCTAATGTCAGTTGATTGGATATTTGAAAAATACTGCCCTGCGCCTCTGACCCTTCTCCATAAATCCCTCTGACAGTTAATCCGAACTTACTAACAGCATCTAATAGAAATTTCAGTTGTCCAGAGGTCTCAAGTGCTGGTAAATGAACCATGTAGGATGCTCTTAAGCCTGTTCCTAAATTAGTCAGACAAGCTGTCAAAAATCCAAGCTTTTCATCAAACGCATAGGTCAGTTTTTCTGAAAGCAAATCATCTACCTTATTGGCATTATCAAGAGCATCCGAAAGATTCATTCCAGTTTCTAAGGATTGAATCCTAATATGATCTTCTTCATTAATCATAATGCTGATACTCTCATCCTTAGATAAAATAAGGGATGTCGGTCTTTTCATGCTTATAAAATGCGGACTTATTACATGTCTTTCCATCATTGCCATTTTTTCAACCTGCTTAATTTCCTGCATGTTAATAAGCTCAAAAAAATCATTCGTATATTCATTAGCAGAAAACATTGCTTGATTTATTTGATTAACCATGAGCTCTGCCTCATAATCACCAATAGAATTTGGAAAGGGATAATTCATCAAATTCCTTGCAAGTCTTATTCTGCTAGAAATAATAACTCCATTGCAATTATTGTTACACTTTTCATACCATTTCATATTAGTTCTCTCCTTGCCTAAGGTTTCTAATTTCATCCCTGAGTTTAGCGGCAAGCTCATATTCCTCATTAGAAATTGCAGTATTCAATTCGTTTTGCAGCTTATTAATAAGTTGATTTTTATTGACCTCATGAGGATTCTTGCCTGGAATTTTACCTGTATGCTCAATATTGGTATGTATTCTTTTAATAAACGGTTCGAAATATCCTCCAAAGGTTGAATAGCAGTTTGAACATCCTACCTTGCTGTTTTTTCTAAAGCTGTCAATCGTCATCCCGCATTTCTCACATACAAGTGTCTGATTTTTATATCCCTTTGCATTAATCAGCTCGCTTAAGAAATGTTGAAAAGAATTTTGATTTTCAAGCAAGAGCCCCTCTGATTCTGCTGCGCATTTTTCACACAAATAAAGCTTTATACTTTTGTCTCCAAGTATTTGGGTTATTACAACTGTAGCAGCTCTTTCATTGCATTTATCGCACATCATAGAGTATTCAACTCCTTTATTTTGGTATCATAGGAACAAAGTGTCTGACAAGTCAGACACTACGCGCCCGAGCGGTTTGCGAAGCAATACCTTCTTATCCGCGAGGTGCGCATCTTTGGCACGCAGTGCCTTTTTTGTTTCATAGGAAAGATACTTTTACACATTACCATAGCAAGGTCTTTCCTATNNATAGCGTTCGGTGAACGCGTTTCTCGTAGAATAGGAAAGTTTGGTCTCTTGCAAGCAAGATGAACTTTCCTATTCTATAAAAAAATGAAATTCACCTTGTACTTTATTATAGCATAGCAAATACCATATATATAGTGTTTTTTCCCTGTTAAAATCAATAAGCAAAGTGTTTTACTTTCCCAAAATACAATTAATTTTTTTATCCGTATACAGTATTATTCTGTATATTTGTTTATTATTTTTTCCATCATTTCTTCATTCATTCCTCCTGGTATAAAGGTTTTGTATTCTCCCTTGTAATAAACAAATGTAGTCGGATAGCCTGTTACATATTTATAAAAATCCTTTGTCTGACTTCCGTCTAAATCTATTGCCATCGGGAAAGTATATCCTGATTCCTCGTACCAGCTTAAAACTTCATTAACACTCTTTTCATTCGAGTCAAAGTTTACATTCATTATTAGTATTCCGACCTCTTTATTATATTTATCATATATTTTTTGAAATTCTGGCATTTCATTCATACATGGACCACACCATGTTACAAAAAAATTCAAAAATAAAAGTTTGTCATTATACTCACTAAAATCAATAATATTCCCTTTGCCATCATCAACTGTAAAATCCAATGGGAATTTTGTCTGCTTTTTTGAAGTTTCTGTATTTGATATAGTTTCCTCGTTTTTTTGTTCTGTTTGTGCCTGCTTATTAAGATTATCATTCTTGCATCCGGTAAAGAGTACGAGCGTAAAAATAGCTGCAAATAATACTACTGTCATAAATACTTTTTTAATAGCTTTCATAGAACAAATCCTCCTTTTAATTAAACCCTGCTTCTCTTTTCAAAAAGATGCCCTCAAATATTTTATCCAACTACTTTGTTCAAGAGTTTTATTCATTTATCTTAGATTAATAAAAGAAATCCAATTTGTAATCATCAAAACACCCATTGAAATTATTATTATTCCCGAGATTTTCTTTATGATATTTAGATATGGATATACTCCCTTGATTTTTTCTACAAAAAAGCCCGCCAAGAATGCCGATAACAAAAATACCGTTGCAAAGCCTGCCGAATATACCATCATAAGGCTACCAGACCTCAAAAAATCACCCTCAATACTTGCAATCATTAATATTGAAACAATAATTGGTCCATTACATGGTGTCCATCCAAAGCTAAACACTATTCCCAAAACTAGTGATTTGAAAAAGCCCGGAGAATAATTACCGTATTTTATTTTTCTTTCTTTTTCTAAAAACCCAAGCTTAAAATCAAACAAAAAATATAATCCAAATAATATCATTAATACTCCGCCTGAAATTCTTATAATATCGTTGAATTCCAATAGAAGTCCCGTAATTGCTCCTGCTCCGAAGCCCATCAGAATATTAAGCAAAGAAACACCCATTGCAAAGGCTAGCGCGTTAAACATTAGTCTATACCTTACTCTGCTGGATTTAATATTAGTAACGGCATCTCCCGCTAAATAACCAAAATATAATGGTAGCATTGGCAGAATACATGGCGTAAAAAAAGCCATAAGCCCATAAACAAAGGCAATTGTATATGTAATATCCAAACTCAAGCACCTCCTTGTTTGTTATATTATAATATATGGATATTAAAAAGTAAACCCTGGTTTTATGCTTAATAACTACAACCTTTTTCCACAAAGCTAAAAGTACATTACTTATATTTTTGCAAAACAAAAGAACCGTTTCTTTTGACCTGACAGCCAATATCTATGCTGTAGCTGTTTAGGCCAAAAAGCAACCGTCCTTATGATTTAAAAACCAAGCAATAGCTTAAATTTCTTATAAAATTTTCAAAGCATTAGGCTAAAGCTTTACCTGTCAGCCCTCATTTAAAGCCGTTCTTTTTATTGTCTTCATAGCCACATCAAGAGCAGGTATCGAAATAATAATTGCTGTTAAAAATACTTCAACTCCAATATATGAAATATTATATGCCGCAGAATAAATCATAGGGTCCCAATCCTTTGGTGCATACGAAGCAAAAAATACAATCCCTGAAATAAAATGACATAAAAATCTTCCAAATGCACCAATCATAAGTCCTTTAATTAGTCCGCCTTCAGTCTTTGAAAACAAACCTGAAAGACCCAGCGCTGCAAAAGCTAATGGATAATCAAGTAATATTTGTACTGGATGAACAATATATCCTCCTAATGCTATTTGCAATAATCCATAAACAAGTCCCGCCAACATTCCCTGCTTAACACCATACCAATAACCAACTAATACAATGAAAAGCATACTACAAAGAGTAATTGCTCCTCCCTGTGGAAGCTGAAGAACCTTAATCATTGACAGCACCGTTGCAATCGCAATTGCAATAGAGGTATATGTGAGCTCCTTAATCTTAATATTCTGTGTTTTATTTTTACCGCTTAACACTAAAATAAATAACAATAATAATGCGGCAAGCAAAAATGTTACAACTTGACCTGTAGTTGTACCAAGTGCAGTAACAATATCTCCTTTTGTAGTTGCATCAATAAAATCCTTAAACATAAAAAAGCCTCCTTGTAATTTCGCAGGAAGCGTTGTCTGACTGAAGTATATAAATATTAAATATTTAGTATGCTTCCCTCCGCCGGCATAATCCGGTTCAGGTAATAAGGGTCAGTTCAACTTTCTCAGCCTTTCGGCTCCCCTAGCGATTATATTAAATTGTTTTATTTCCATACAAATATATACCATAGTTCTTTTTTTGTCAATCATCTCAAGCTTTTATTTCTTGATTTGAAAGCCTTTAATACTCGCTACTAAGTATGCTATAAAAGCTATTTAACACAAAAAGCTGATAATCCTAGCATTCCTTTTCCTGTATGAACCCCAAGCGCAGGACTCAAATGAGAAATAAAGCTTTCTCTTACATCTGCAATACTTTTTGCATAGCTCAAAAGCTCCTCTGCTTCATCCCATGCCCCTGCATTAATTACTGCCATATTAATAGTTTTGCCTTTAAACTTTTCTTCAAAAAGCTCTTTCATCTTTTGAACTGATTTTTTTCTGCCTCTTGTTTTATTAATTGTATAATAAATTCCGTCATCATCAACACCAATAATAGGCTTTATATCTAGCAATTCTCCTACAGTACCCTCTACTCTTCCAATTCTTCCGCCTTTTTTAAGATATTTAAGCGTTTTTATTACATAACACCCAAATATTTTTTCTCTAGTCTTATAAATAGTATCAATAATAGCTTCTGTGTCTTCTCCTTGCTTTACCTTCTTTGCTGCTTCAAGTACAATAAGCCCTAAAATAACAGACAGTGTTTTAGCATCTATAACTTGAATTTTCATAATTGACTGATCATATTCTTCAGCTAATAACCTCATCAAATTATAAGTACCACTTAGTTTTGAGGATAAGGCAATGCATATCGCATCCGTGTATCCCTTTTCACTAAGTCTGTCAAACAAATCGAGTATTTCTCCCGAATCTGGTAATGAAGTCTTTGGAATTTCCTCTTCAAGTCTATCTAAAACCTCTTGAGGCTGAATATCGACTCCATCTCTATATTCCTCTTTTTCATATATTACTCTTAAAGGAACAATCTTAATATCATATTTTTCCACCAGCTCTAGCGGCAAATCACATGACGAATCAGTAACTATAGCAATTTTTGACATTATAGCCTCCTAAAACAGTATGTTAAAGCATCTTTATGATATAACATAGTATTCAATACCACTTTGATATAGCAAATTATATCATAGACCCTGAATGTGTGCAATCCCTAATTCAATAGGTTTTATTCAATTTCAAGGCTTGAATATCTCAAATGATATTGGATATACAGCGTTGGTTTTGTTGTATCAACTTCATAATAATCCAGCTGATTTTCAAAATTACTTCTGTATCTTTCGCCCTCTTCAATTACTTCCCAATCTCTTGGAATCAAAAGTTCAATATGACTGAACTCTCCAAAAATTTCAAGAGTAGCATCTTCTTTAAGCTCTGCGCTTCTTAGATCTATTACAACATCACTAAAAGCAATGCCATATGCAGCTCCTTTAAATTCCTCTCCCTCAAAGTCAATTGTTTCATTTTTTCCAACAATACAATTTTCATATTGCAGCTTCATAGTTCTTATTCTGAGCGAAACATTGTAAGCTAGCACTCCAACTCCTGCAAGAGCTGAAACACCTAAGAATCTTTTGAAAAATTTACTCATTTTAAACTCCTCCTTTAATCGTCTCCAGTTTTCTCATTTTATAGGCATCATAATTATTATCCTCTATCGCTGCTCTTATTTCTTCCATCATAGAATTATAAAAATACAGATTATGCAAAACACAAAGTCTCATTCCTAGCATTTCCTTTGCTTTCAATAGATGTCTGATATATGCTCTGCTATAAGATGTACAGGCTGGACATTTGCAGCCCTCTTCAATTGGTCTGTCATCTAGTACAAATTTTGCATTGAATAAATTTAATTTTCCATAATTCGTATAAACATGCCCATGTCTTCCGTTCCTTGTAGGATATACGCAGTCAAAAAAATCAACTCCTCTTGCTACCGCTTCAAGTATATTTTCTGGTGTTCCAACTCCCATCAAATATGTGGGTTTATTTCTAGGCAGGCTAGGAACTACTGCATCAAGTATTCTATACATCTCTGAATGTGTTTCTCCTACAGCCAATCCACCAATGGCATATCCGTCTAATTCCATTTCACTAATTCGCTTTCCATGTTCAATTCTTATGTCTTCATAAGTACCGCCTTGATTTATTCCAAATAGCATCTGATGCTTATTAATTGTATCCTCTAATGAATTTAGTCTTTTCATTTCTTTCTTGCATCTTTCAAGCCATCTGGTTGTTCTTTCAACCGAATCCATCATATATTCTCTAGTTGCTGGATAAGGAGGGCATTCATCAAACGCCATAGCTATTGTTGATGCAATATTGGATTGAATCTGCATGCTTTCTTCTGGCCCCATAAAAATTTTTCTTCCGTCAATATGTGAAGCAAAATACACTCCCTCTTCTTTTATTTTCCTCAGCGCTGTAAGTGAAAATACCTGAAAGCCTCCTGAATCTGTTAATATAGGTTTATCCCAATTCATAAACCTATGAAGTCCTCCAATTTTTTTTATTATTTCATCTCCCGGTCTGAGATGCAAATGATATGTATTGGAAAGCTCGACCTGACACTTTATATTTCTCAAATCCTCTGTTGATACTGCCCCTTTAATTGCAGCTGCCGTACCTACATTCATAAAAACTGGTGTTTGAATTTCTCCATGTACAGTTTTTAGGGTTCCTCTTTTTGCCATGCCGTCTTCATTTAATAGTGTATACATAGTGCCATCCTTATTTGTTTGGTTAAATATTTTATTTCTTGTTATTTCATTATAACACAGCATAATTTGAGCTACAATAGAGGCTTTCGTATACTAAAAGCCTTATTATATGATGTTTATTCCACTTGATGCATAATCAAGTCTAGCAGACTAAGACATTATCATATACAGCTTAGACTTATACTCTGATTTTTAAGGTATACTTGCTAATTTGCTCCATTTTGTTTATAATAACATTGATTTTATTTATTATTAGGAGGAACAAATATGGCTGGTTCCAGTATCGGTACTATTTTCAAAATATCTACCTGGGGTGAGTCCCACGGCAAAGGCATTGGTGTTGTAGTTGACGGATGTCCTGCAGGTTTAGCCCTTAACGAAAGTGATATACAGTCTTTTTTAGATAGGAGAAGGCCTGGTCAGTCACCATTTTCTACTCCTCGCATGGAAGCAGATAAGGTTGAAATCTTATCTGGTGTATTCGAAGGAAAAACAACGGGTACTCCTATCTCAATGATAGTTTTCAATCAAACTCAGCGCTCTTCAGATTATACAGAAATTGCAAGCTTTTACAGACCCGGTCATGCTGATTATACCTTTGATTCAAAATATGGCTTTAGGGATTACACCGGAGGCGGACGTT
Source organism: Clostridiales bacterium UBA4080 (assembly GCA_002381865.1). Classification (GTDB taxonomy): domain Bacteria; phylum Bacillota; class Clostridia; order Lachnospirales; family Vallitaleaceae; genus UBA4080. Next base: position 100,728 of record DFYO01000039.1, read on the forward strand.
CCTCTGGCCGCGAGACAATTGCTCGCGTTGCCGCAGGCGCAATTGCAGCAAAGCTTCTTTTGAATCTTGGTATTTCATTAAATGCATATACATATTCAATAGGTCCTATTCATATTGACAGAGAGCTTTTTGACGTTAACCAGATATATAAAAACAATCTTTATATGCCCGACGCTAGTTGTGTGGAAAAAGCAACCGCTTACTTAAACGAGATAAAATCCAGTGAAAACTCTGCTGGAGGCATAATAGAATGTATTGTCAACAACCTTCCTGCTGGAATTGGTGATCCTGTTTTTGAAAAACTTGATGCGAATTTGGCAAAAGCTATTATGTCCATCGGAAGTGTTAAGGGTGTTGAAATTGGAGATGGTTTTCAGGTATCTGAAAAAACCGGTCTTGAAAACAACGATGCTTTTGTTGTATCAAATAAAAAGGTAGCAAAAAAATCCAATCATGCAGGCGGAATACTTGGCGGAATAAGTGATGGCTCTCAGATTTTTTTAAGAGCTGCAATCAAACCTACACCCTCTATCCATTCTTCCCAGGATACTATTAATAATAAAATGGAAAATATAAGTATTAATATCAAGGGAAGACATGACCCAATTATTGTTCCTAGAGCAGTTGTCGTTGTTGAAGCAATGGTTGCAATCACAGTCCTTGATTCACTGCTATTAAATATGAGTGCACGTTTAGATAATGTTATTAAACTATATTCAAACAGCTTATAATTATAAATAAATATAGTATTGGCAGAGTATCCTATATTTCTTCAAGATACTCTGCCATTTTTATTTAAGAAGACTAGCCTTGCTATTTTTGTGCAAGGCTTAGTATATAATATAAATTTTTCATTTAAAATACAGTTTTAGATATACCTATTCACTAATAACAAAGCTTAAAAAACGCAACACATCAAAGTAATCCTTCGTTCTATATTTAACAGTAAATCCATCCTCAAAAGCTGATGCTCCCTTGTAAAAAGAAGCCCTATATGCATCTGCGTGCTTTACAAAAACCAGCTCAATATCAAAGGTTTGAGGTAAAACAATCGGATTTTTAACATTATTATCTAAGGCAATCTTGGTTTGTGCCTTTATCTGTTTGCAGACCTCTATCGGACTATAATTAATTGTTGCTCCTCCAAAACCCTCTTTTGTTGCAACCGTTGAAATGTAAGGATTAATTCTGTTGACATCCTTACACAAACCCTTATCTCCAGTAACCAAAACTACCGGTACTTTCTCATACGCACATGCATAGTAATAAATCAAAAATTCAGAAGCAATTTCACCATTAATCTTAATTGTCCTGACTTTCTTAGGAAATAAGGTATGAGAAATCGGATTTGTATTTGAACCTGCTTTACTATGATATCCAACAAAAACTGCAGCATCAAATCCTTTTTCTATTCCTTCAACCATTCCATATGGATGGCCACTCCAGCCTCTGATTAATTTTGTCTCTGGTGGAAAGCTTTCGTGCTTAAGATTTCTTCCTGTATCATGTGCATCCTTGATATAAATTTGCCTAAAGCCCATTTCCAGAGCTGTATAAACTACTGCTTGGATTTCCTTTGTCCATTCAGCAATAAATTGATGGCTTTCATGATTTAACAAATCGGTCTCACTCCAGCTAGTCACTCCGCAAACACCTTCAATGTCTGCACTTATATAAAGCTTCATATTATTCACCTACTTGGTCTAATATATATGGAGTCATCTGATATACATAATAGTTTAGCCAATTTGAATAAAGCAAATGCGCATGACTTCTCCAAGTTGATGGAGGCTTAGCTTTTTCATTATCATTTGGAAAATAGTTTTTAGGAATTTCAATTGGAAGTCCCTTGTCTTTATCTCTAAAATATTCCTGCATTAACGTATCTGCATCATATTCCGAATGACCTGTTACAAAAATCTGCTTTTCATCCTTAGAAACCACAATATATACACCTGACTCTTCTGATTCTGTAATCAGCTCAAGATTTGGATTATTAATTATATCCTCTCTTGATACAGTTGTATGTCTTGAATGAGGCACTAAAAATTCATCATCAAAGCCTCTTAAAAGCGGAACATGGTCAACGGCTATTGTATGCTTGAAAATCCCAAACATTTTTTGTGGCAAGGCTTCCTTTTTTACACCATAATGGTAATAAAGACCTGCCTGTGCTCCCCAGCAAATATGAAAGGTCGAAGTAACATTGTGCTTTGTCCATTCCATTATTTCTGTCAGCTCTTTCCAATATGCCACCTCTTCAAAATCCATTTGTTCTATAGGTGCTCCCGTAATAATCATACCATCAAACTTACGCCCTTTTATTTCTTCGAAGGTTGTGTAAAAAGCTAAAAGATGATCTGCGGAGGTGTTTTTTGATTGATAGGTTTTAGGATTAAGCAAGGTTATCTCTAACTGAAGAGGACTATTACTTAACATTCTTAGTATTTGAGTTTCAGTTTGTTGCTTTAGCGGCATTAGATTTAGTATTATAATCTGTAACGGACGTATGTCCTGATGTGTCGCTCTGTTTTCGTCCATTATAAATATGTTTTCGCCCTGCAGAATTTTTTTTGCAGGTAAATTATTGTCGATTTTAATTGGCACTTCTATTCACCCTTTGTATTTATTATATTTTCATTGCAAAAATCAATCGCCTTCAGCATTCGCAGCTCCCTTCTTATACAACCAAGCTCTGCTTATGCCTCTGTAGCTGTTCAAACAGCTCCTAATTAATAAAGCGATAAAATATGAGAGCTTTTGCTCCATTCTTCAAATAATAGTATACACCCATTTAATTGCAAGGTAAAGTTTTTAGTTTTTCTGCTTCTTATATACGGTATATCTATTATTTCTTTGTTATATTATAGTGAATATGGTAAAATAACTTTTAGTAATATAATAATAAAAAAGAGGTACGTAAAATGAATCCGATTCCATCCATTACCTTAAATAACAATATAGAAATGCCTGTTCTTGGACTAGGTACAAGAATGCTCAAATTTGTAAAAGCTGAAAAAGCAGTTGCTCACGCACTAGAAGCAGGCTATCGAAGCATTGATACTTCCAACATATTCAGTAACGAAGCCAATATAGGCAAGGCTTTGAAAGAAAGCAATATAGAAAGAAGCGAGCTTTTTCTTTCAAATAAAGTTTTTACAAGCAACCAAAGCAAGGAGTCAATAATTAAGGCCTTTAACAAAACTAGATTAAACTTAAACACCGACTATCTGGACCTTTATTTGCTGCATGGTCCTGCTCAAAATCTTTTTGGTGCTTGGGAAACTTTGATAGAGCTATATGACAAGGGCTTTGTTCGTGCAATCGGGATATGCAATACCAATATAAAATATCTGAAAATGATAGAACACGAAAACTATATGCTCCCTCTTATTAACCAGCTTGAATACAATCCTTATATAACTCAGCTTGAGCTCGTTGATTACTGCAAGCAAAAATCTATTCAGGTTGAAGCTTGGGGTCCTCTTGCAAGAGGTGAAGTTTTAGATAACAAAAAAATAATAGCAATAAGCCAAAAATACGAAAAGACCCCTGCACAGATAGTATTGCGTTGGGAATTACAAAATGATCTAATTGTAATTCCTAGTTCAAAAAACCCTAAAAGGCTTAAAGAAAATACAGAAATTTTTAATTTTTCCATTTGCGAAGAAGATATGGCTACCTTGCATTCTATTAACTCTAATCGCCGCTGGATGTGGTCTTATGGCAGTTGATAATATATCTACGTTGTTCACAAAGGTCATTTTTATGTAGTATAATATAATCTGAGGTGATCTTATGAATCCTAGGAACAATGCTCTTGTTTTTGTTCTTTCATTATTTATATTTTTCTCAATAATAATTACTATTATCTTTTATTCTAATTCGATAAAGGCTATTAATGATGCCTCAAAGGATTCACTCTTAAATACTTTGGAATCCAATGCAAAGGCAATTGAAAATCTTCTTTATTCTAATGAAATGGTTACAAATGCTTTAGCTAGCATAATAGAAACGTCTCTTCCTTCATACCTTGAAGATAATAGTGAACTAAGCGTTTCAGACTATAAAAGCAGTATATCTTATTTGTTTTTAAATACAATAAAAATTTTTGACGTGAGGTCTGGCTGGGTTTATTTTAACAGTGATACAACCAAACCTTTAGGTAGTCTTGCATACAGAAAAGAAGGAAAAGCATATTATTCTCAATACGATAATACTATGTTAACCTCTGGCTTTAATAAATACTCATGGCTTGCGGAATTATCTCTAGCTAATAACAGCTGGTCTAGACCTTATTATTGGGAACCTTGGAATGAAACACTTATTTCAAATTTCAAAAAAATTCAAATTAATGGCAAGTCCTATGGATTGGTGGGCAGTGACGTTTTTTTAAAAGACATCACTTCAATTCTAAATAATATGCAGTTGTTTCACTCCTCTAGAATCATCCTTGTTAACAATGAAAACACTATCCTCTATGATACAATCCCTGAGAATAAGGGGAAAAACTACCTTGAAATCGAAAATGCAAACTCCATATCCCTTTATAACAAATCAAAAACTGGAAAGCAAACCGAATATTATCAGGTGGAAGATCAACAAATACAGCATATTTTTGCATATAGCAGGCTTTCTAATCACTGGGTATTAATTACACAATCTAGCAAATACGAAGCATATCAAAATCTTCATTCATTGAATTTTATACTCCTTGTTATTTTCATTACATTAGTTTCACTTATTCAATTTTATTTTTACTATATTGAAAAATCCAATCACTCAGGAGAAAAAAATGAAAAGAATGCTTTTACAAATTACGAACAAAAATAATCTGCAGGTAATAATTCTAAGTCTTTTTTGTGTGCTTACTATTACACTTCTTTTATATCATCAAACCTATAGAATTACACAAACCAGCTGTAGTGAAAAAGCCGAATCCGCTCTTTCCTTTCAAGCAAATATCATTGAGGGTAATATCAAAAAAACACAAATGCTTACTGGTCAGCTTAAAAACATAGTTGAATCTAAAATACCCTATAGCAAAATCAAGGAAAACCCGGATTTAATAGAAAAATACAAGCAAGCTTTAAGGCCCTTGATACTTTCTACTATTAAATCCTTTAATGCAAAAACAGGATGGGTGGTCTTTGATACTAATATAATAGAAAACGCTGGTATTGTCTCTTATTATTCTGTGGGCGAAACTTATATTCTTGAAAAAGAATACGATGTGCATAAGGATAATTATAGTAATGAAGCTTGGTGGGTAGATACTTTAAACAATGGGTATACTTGGACTTTACCTTATTACTGGGAGCCTTGGAAAACTCAGATTATTTCCTTTAGCCAGACTGCCTTTTCTAACAGCATTCCTATAGCAGCTGTAGGCTCAGAATTGTATTATAAAGATATTGAAGACAGCTTATCCTCAGCTAAGCTTTTTGATAATGCTCCAATTATTTTAATAAACGAGCAAAACATTATACTTTTTGATCCATTAAAAGAAAATATAGGCAAAGTATTTTCAGAGGTATATCCTGAATCTTATTCAGTTGTAAAAAAAGCAGAAGCATCAAAACCCAGTGAGGTTATTGATACTTCAACAAAATTTGAGCATTCACTACTCGCCTATCATAGACTTTCAAATAATTGGATTTTGATTTCAGCTCCAAACACAAACAGTTTTTTTACGCAAATTGAGCTTTTAAGCTTGAATATAATAATCATTATTCTAGCTTTTCTATTCTTTGTAATTTCTATTTATTTTTTCAAATTTATTATAAAATAAGTCCTAAGCTCTCCTTTGGAGCTGGCTTCCCAAATAAATAGCCTTGAATATAGTCACAACCTCTTTCTTTCAATATAATATACTGTGTTTCTCTTTCAACTCCCTCGGCAACAATCGACATTTTTAATATTTTTGCAAGTCTTATTATATTTTCTAGTATTTCCAAATCCTTCTGGTTTGAATCAATATTGTCTATAAAGGATTTATCTATTTTCATAATATCTACAGGCAAGCTTTTCAAGTAGCTTAACGAAGAATACCCCGTTCCAAAATCATCTATCGAAATCTTAAATCCCATTTCTCTGAGTAAATATATATTGTTTATTGCATGGTTATATACTGTAATAAGGCTTGTTTCAGTTATTTCAATTGATATAAGTGTAGGATCAAAGTTTTTTGCAGTAGTTAAAGCCTTGACTTCTTCAAAAAAATAACTGTCCATAATCTGAAGCCCCGATACATTAATTGATACCGAATAGCTTTCTGCGCCTCTATTAAGATTTTTAATAAACATCCCTGCCTCAACAAAAACCCAAAGACTCATTTCATTAATAAATCCAATCGTTTCTGCCATAGGAATAAAAGCGGATGGGCTGAGTATTCCATACTTAACAGAGTTCCATCTAATAAGAGCCTCATATCCTTTTATTTGTTTTGTTTGAGCATCAACTATAGGCTGGTAAAACAATATCAGCTCATTGTTTGCAATTGATTTTTTCAAATCCTCTTCCATTTCGACTTTTCGTGACACTTCATAAGCCATTATTTCGTCAAAGAAACAATAACCGCCTTTGCCTTTAGATTTAATGCTATATAATGCCAGCTCAGCATTTTTCATGAGAATTTCCTTGTCTTGCCCGTCACGAGGGGAAAAAGCAACTCCAATACTTGATTTTGGCTTTAAACTATGCTTGTTAATTATAATTTCTTCCTCTATCATATCTGAAATCTTTATTAAAATAGGCTGAATTGTGTTTTCGTCATATTCACCATACACTATTAAGCCAAATTCATCCCCACCCAATCTTGCAAAGCTTACATTGTGTTCTTTACATTTTATAAGTCTTGACGCAATTACGTTCAAAACCTTGTCTCCGCTTTCATGCCCCAAAATGTCATTAATGAATTTGAAATCATCCAAATCAATAATTGCAATTGCAAAGCCTTCCTTTTCTTCTAGCTTAGTATCAATGTGCTGGCTAATCTCTTCATAGAAAAAGCTTCTATTAGGGAGCATGGTAAGTGTATCATAATAGGCTAAAGTGTGAATTCTTGTATCCTTATGTTTCTTATCAGTAATATCAGATATAGCACCTGCAATTCTCTTGATATTACCTCTTCCATCTCTTAATGCCATTGCATTTTCTTCCAGCCAGCTAATGCTGTCTTGCAGCTGGCATTTGTATTCTATTGAATATTGGTTTCTTTTTCCTTCAAGCAGTTCTTTTCTAAGCTTTCTCAAAAAATAAGCATCATCTGGATTTATTGTTTTAATATGCAGCTTAGTAAAATCATCCTCCTTATAGTCCTTAATATTCAAATAACCTAGAGCTCTTTCTGAATAATATACCTCTTTGCTCAGATTATCATAATCCCACAAGCCATCCTGGCTTGCATCAAAAACAAGGCGATATCTTTCGTCGCTATTTGCAAGCGAAGTTTTTTGCTTTTCTATTAACTCTAGCTGATCATATATTTTATTCTCATAGCTTTTAAAATAGTCCATAACCTTAAGAACAATATAGTTATAAATAAGTAAAAATCCAATCTGACTAAAATAATACGATACATCTAAATTAACATATTTATAAGGAAAAAAATAAAACAATGCCAGATAAACTACAATCCCAAGACTCGCAAAGGATATTGCGACCTTTTTATTCAAGGAAATTATTATTATCGTTATATAGCTGTATATCAAGGAGCCATAAAAAACTCCCAAATAATCCTTGATAGCAAAAAACGAAAACGCAAGTCCAATTACAGCAAGAACAATAAAGGCAAAATATTTTTTATCCTGATCCTTAACAGCTCTATTAACATACAGTATTGCTATTGTTCTCACTATATTAAACAAAATATCTAAAAGAACAAAGCTACCCACAGCTCCAAGATAATAGCTTATGACCGATATAACCGAGGAGTATACAAAAAATACAATTAGCATTCGGTATAATAGAATGTTAACCTGCAGTAGCAACTGCTTTCTATTTTCATTTCTGAAATCAAGTGTCATAAATTCCCTCCTCTAAAGTCTTTTAAAACTATAACCTTACCTATTCAATATCTTATTTTATATTTTTATTGCCATATAGCATCGTAGATTGCTTTTCCAGGCGGAACCATTGGAAATACAAATTTACTTTGAGGAACATTACAATGAATTATGCATGGCTTATCATTTGAAAATGCCTCTTTAATTATTCCATCAACATCATCTAGCTTATTAATAATGTAGCCCTCTGCTCCAAAGGATCTTGCAAATTGAACATAATCAATTTTATCCTCCAGGGTTGTTGCCGCAAATCTTTTATCATAGAACAAATCCTGCCACTGTCTTACCATTCCCAAGGTATGATTATCCATTAAGAATATTTTTATAGGCAGCTTATGTCTTACTGCTGTTACAATTTCGTTGAAATTCATTTTAAATGATCCATCACCTGTAATCATTATAACTCTATTTTCAGGATTTGCAAACTGTGCACCTAATGCTGCTCCAAATCCATATCCCATTGTTCCTAATCCTCCCGAGGTTAACAGCTTATAAGGTTTTGCAAATGGATAGTTTTGTGCTGTCCACATCTGATGCTGTCCTACATCAGTAGTAACAATATCCTCCGAATTAGCATTTACACCAATTCTGCTTATAATATATGGCACATTAAGATGATCATCTTCTGGCTCACATCTATACTCCTGCTTAAGAGCTTTTATTTCTGCCTCCCACTCATTATTTTCCTTGCTTTGGGTATTATCAATCAAATACTTTAGACAGTTTTTTATATCTCCGGAAAGCCATTCATCTATTGGGATATTTTTATTGATTTCTGCGGGATCTATATCTATTTGAATAATTTTAGCCTGTTTAACAAACTTTTCATCATTTCCAACCACTCTGTCACTAAATCTTGTTCCAATGCAAATTAAAAGATCGCAGCTATTGACAGCTTTGTTAGAAACCATGGTTCCATGCATTCCTACCATACCCGTGCAAAGTCTGTGATTTTTAGGAATAGAGCCTATTCCCATCAAGCTCGTTGTAACCGGTGCATCAATTTTTTCTGCAAATGCTACCAGCTCTTCTGCTGACCTAGAGCTTATTACACCTCCACCTGCAAATATCATAGGTCTTTTCGATTCATCTATAAGCTTTATAACATTTTTATTTTCCTGACAATCCTTTCTAACAATTTTTTTAGGCTCTTGTTTTTTATACTCTGCAATTTCCGAGGTTACATTCTTGGGAATATCAATTAACACCGGTCCCGGTCTTCCCGATTGTGCAATATAAAAAGCTTCTCTGATTGTATCTGCAAGAACATTAACATCCTTAACCATATAGTTGTGCTTTGTTATAGGCATTGTTATTCCGAAAATATCAACCTCTTGAAAGCTGTCCTTTCCAAGCTTATTTACATCTACATTTCCTGTAAAGGCTACCATTGGTATGGAATCCATATAAGCTGTTGCAATGCCAGTAACAAGATTTGTTGCACCCGGCCCTGAGGTTGCAAGACATACTCCCACTCTGTTGCTTGATCTTGAATAACCATCAGCTGCATGTGCCGCACCCTGCTCATGTGATGTCATAATATGATGAATAATATGTGAATTTTTATATAGCTCATCATATATATTAATTGTAGCCGCTCCTGGATAACCAAAAATTGTATCTACTCCCTGTTCCTTTAAGCATTCAATAATTATTTGTGCTCCTGTTAGTTTCATAATAATCCTCCTTATATAATTAATATAATAGTTGTTATTCCTGTATTTTTGAAAATAAAAAACCTTCACCCTAAACGCTTAGGGCGAAGGTAATCTCCGCGGTACCACCTAAATTTGCTAAAATAGCAATCTCAATATAATACAGGATGAATCCGATATTACTGCTTATATAACGGTAAGCTCCCGTTGAAGTCTACTTTCCTAGCTTGTAGGATTTCGGTCCACTGCTCCAAGGCTACCTTCCTTTGTATCGTCACGGAGAATTCTCACCAGCATCTCCTCTCTTTGCTTTCTTTACAAAGTACTCTTCCTTTTCACTGCATTTATCTTATATATAATAATAAGTGAACTAAACCGCTTTGTCAACTTTTTCTTGTAAGCATTTCATTTCAATCTTTTTAACCTCTTTTCAAACTAACCTTCATTCCCTAATGAAATAATTGCTTTGTATTAATAAATATTTCTTTATTCTCCTGGATTTTGTTTTCATTTCCCAATACACATATATTGTCTTGTTTTGCAACCTCTTTAATCAAACCCGAAAGCTCTCTTATTTTTTCTGGTGTTGCTCCTAGAACTTCATTTCTCTCCTTTTGAAGTTTCTCCTTTCCTACTCCTGTAAAATACATTGAAACTAGCTTTTCATTTTTCATCGAAGGAGTTAGCGGCTGATCAAGCTTATTAATTGTTCCAATAATATATTTTCTCATTTCTCTTTGATCTGCGTCAAATTCTTCAACATAAGCATTCATATTATCAAAAATCTCAAGAGTTTCTTTTAGGTTAGGATCTCTGTAGGATACAAAATACACATTCCCATTGCGCTTAAAATTAACCATACATCCATAGGCTCCGCCCTTTACTCTTACATTCTGCCACAAATAGTCAAGACTTAGTATTGTTTGAAGTACCCTAAGCTCTCCAGTATAATCGTAGCCCTTATCAATATAATTTCCTGCTTTTGCTACATATTGTATTTTCCCTGAGGTCATTAAACCCTCGTTACTTTTTTCTGCAACAATATTTTTAACATTATCTGTGTATGTTTCCAATTTATTATGCTTTATCACATACTCTTTCAGGATATCCTTTATTGTATCTGTATCTTTTTCTTCACAGGTCAAACCAATAGTAAGTCTGTCAGAATTAAATATCTTATTAACAAGCATTTCTAAAATCCCTACAATGCTTTCATATTGTTCATCAAAATCCGCATCCCATTTTTCAACATATTCAAAAAATGCTACACCCTCGAGATATTCTCTGTATTTAGATGAATTTGAAAAATACGATTCAGCTCTTAATGCCGCTGTAATATGACCACTGCTGCTAAGTGCCATTTCCATTCTTGACTTTATCTCTGCAATCAAATCCTTCATTCTCTTTTTGTCACTGAACAATGTATTAAACTGAATTTCCTCAAAAAGCTCAACTAACCTTCTTGTTTTTTCGACGAAAGACTTTCCTGATATTTCAAATACAGGCTTAAAAATCTCTTTATCTCCATTAAAGCCATATAACTCCATATCAAATCTAATTCCGCCCGTGCTAATATTTATCTCAGTATTCAAATCACCATATTCATAGCTTTTTGAACTCATTTTGCCAAGTATGCTAGTTAACAGGCTTAGGTATGGTACATGCTCAATATCGATATGTGTAACATCATAGTTAAGCTGAAGATAAGCTATATTGCTTGTAAATGTATTGTGATATAAAAACGCAGCGTCTTCAATTTTATTAGTAGAGAAATCAAAACTTTCTATTTCCTTATTAATATCTTCAAGCTTAAGCAACGGAATAGACTCAATATTCTCCTTTGTTTCCTCTTGATTTTGAAAATCAACTAATTCCTTTGTCTGCACCACCAAAGCATCAATTTGTTCTTTCGATAAGCTATCTTTAAACGCCTTTAGCTTATCTGCAATATCCTTTTCCTTCTTTTCCAAAATTTCTTTATCCGGCTTAAGAATTAGAACAGTGCTATGGGTATTATTTAAGAAATACTTATTAAGCATATTATTAAAGCAGTTATTTTCGATACCTTCTCTAAGCTTTTTAAATGCAGAATTATACTCAAAGTATTCAAAAGGGCTTCCTCCAAATAACCAACTATCCATTGCTTTCATAGAATAAATTACACCCTTAGGATATCTTCCGTAATCAGATTCCTTGATTTTAAACTCAAAATAATTCAGCGCAGCTTCTAGTTTTTTCTTATCTATTCCTTCCTTGTAAATATTTTCAAGTACTTTATAGGTTATCTCAATGAATTTTTCTGTTTTTGATTGGTCGGAATTTTTTGCAACAATACTAAATGTAGGCTGAAGTATTCCGCTGTCATAGGAACCAAAAATATCCTTACCTATCTCAGCCTCTAAAAGTGCATCCTTAAGTGGCGCACCTGGCGCCTCTAGCAATAGGTACTCCAAAATCTCAAGCCCAATATACTCGCACTTATCCAGTATTTGCCCTGTTACAAAATTCAAGGACAAGTAGGTTTTATCATCTAATTCCTCATTTTTTGAAATAGGATAATAATCAACGATTTCCTTAGGTTTATCAAATGGCTTTTGTGGTATTATTCTAGAATCAATCTCAATTTTATCAAAATCCTTTAAATAATTATTGTGAAGCCACTCAAGCTTTTCTTGTTCATCAATCTTTCCATACAAAATAATATAGCTATTTGAAGGATGATAATACTTTTTGTGAAATTCTACAAACTGTTCTTGATTTAAATCAATAATGTATTCAGGATCTCCTCCTGATTCATAATGATATGCATTGTCTGGGAAAAGCGACTGCTGGATTTTCCTAAATAGTGTTTGCTCTGGAGAAGAAAATACTCCCTTCATTTCATTATAAACTACACCCTTGTAGGTTATTTCCTCTTCGGGGCTGTTAAGCTCATAATGCCAGCCTTCTTGCTTAAGTATTTTGTCTTCATTAATTAAATTAGGGTATAAAACTGCATCCATATAAACATCCATCAAATTTTCATAATCTTTATCATTACAGCTTGCTATTGGATACATCGTTTTTTCAGCAAAGGTCATGGCATTTAAAAACGTGTTTAAAGAACCCTTTGCAAGCTCAACAAACGGGTCTTTGATTGGATATTTTCTAGAACCGCATAATACTGAATGCTCTAAAATATGTGGCAATCCAGTGTCATCTGCAGACGGTGTTCTAAATGAAATTGAAAAAGATTTATTAATATCATCATTTATGATCAAAAATATTTTTGCACCGCTTTTATTGTGCAAATACACCTTCCCTTTTCCATTCAACTCTTGCATTTCTCTTTCTTCTAATAATGTATATTCTTTATTCATAATGCCCCTCCTATATCTCTATATGTTTAGGATAGAATTGATATATATATTTTATTTGTAATTATATTGATATTTATTATAACCACTAGCCGTGACAAAGTAAATTAATTTATAAATTAACAATAAAAATACCCCTGTATAAAATACAAGGGCATTTTTTTAAATTATTATATTATAGTTTTGTAACACTCGCTGCCTGAGGTCCTTTTGAGCCTTCAACTACTTCGAATTCTACATTGTCCCCTTCTTCAAGAGCTTTAAATCCGTCTCCTTGAATTGCAGAAAAATGAACAAACACATCATTTTCTCCATCAATTGAAATAAACCCAAACCCCTTTTTAGCATCGAACCATTTAACTGTACCTTGTTTCATGTGCTTTCCTCCTAAAATCAACTATATATTTATTGTGTAGCAATCAATCCTAGGCCTTAACACGTTACGGTATTTACAAGAAACTTAATATAGAATCAATTATATTTAATAATAGTTTTAACTCAAATATTATGCCACTTTTACCTTAAAGACTGTTATAAAACAATCAACCTTTGTACCACAGGTCAATTACCACTGAGAACAATTTTAGCATAATTACTACTTAAAGTCAACGATTTCTCGCTTTTTTATGCAATATCAACTAATTTTTTCCAGTGGTACTACCTTGTACACTATTTATTGAAGGAAGTATTAAACTTTCTTGCAAACTTTTTTTATCTTTGTTTATATTTCACAACAGCATTTATTAATAATTACTTGTTTTCTAGTGCTTAAAATGTCTCATTCCCGTAAACACCATGGCAATATTATATTTATCACATGCATCTATAGATTCTTGGTCCTTCATTGATCCACCTGGCTGAATAATGCAAGTTATTCCTGCCTTTGCTGCCTCTTCAACACAATCACTAAACGGGAAAAATGCATCTGATGCAAGTGCCGCACCCCTTAAAATCTCTTCTCCAAGGGCTTCCCTTGCATGGTCTATAGCTTGAGAGCAAGCCCATATTCTATTAACCTGTCCAGGTCCAACACCCAAGGACTGCTTATCTTTTCCGATTGCAATACCATTAGATTTTGCATATTTTACAATCTTCCAAGTAAACAGAAGATCTTCCATTTCTTTATCTGTAGGCTTTCTTTTTGTTACTACTTTTAATTCTTCTTTGTTAAATAATGAATTATCTACTGTCTGAACTAATAATCCACCACTAACTTTTTTAAGATCATAAGCAGTATCTGGTTGTTTTTGTTCAATATTTTCAAGCTTTAATAATCTAATATTTTTTTTAGCTTTTAAAATCCCAAGTGCCTCTTCAGTAAAATCAGGAGCAACTACTATCTCAATAAATATTTTATTAATCTCTTCAGCTGTAGCTTTGTCTATTGCTTTATTTGCAACAACAATCCCACCAAAAATCGACTTAGGATCAGAAGTATATGCTCTCATATAAGCCTCGTAAATATTTGCTCCGCTTCCTACTCCACATGGATTTGCATGCTTACAAGCAACAACTGTTGCTTCAGAGTATTCTTTCAAAAGCTCTAGTGCACCATTTGTATCATTAATATTATTAAAAGATAGCTCTTTGCCATGTAATTGAACTGCATTTGTCAAAAATCCTTTAGTATTTCCAATTTCTTTATAAAAAGCTGCTTTTTGATGAGGATTTTCTCCATATCTCATATCCTGAACCTTCTCAAAGGTCATTGTAATAACTTCTGGAAGAACCTCAGCTCCTCTTTGCTCTCTCATATAATTTGCAATCAAAGTATCATAATGAGATGTATGTTCAAATACCTTTGATGAAAGGTAGAAATTTGTTTTTTTAGAAACCTTTTTATTAGTTTTTAGCTCATTTAGTACCAGCTCATAATCATCCGGATCAATAATTACAGAAACATCCTGATAGTTTTTTGCTGCCGAACGCAGCATAGTTGGTCCGCCAATATCAATATTCTCAATAGCTTCTTCCAGTTTTACCCCTTCTTTAAGTACAGTCTGCTTAAAAGGATAAAGATTTACTACAACTATATCAATAGGAGTAACTCCAAGCGCTTCAATCTGCTTGATATGCTCCTGATTGCTTCTCATAGCCAATATTCCAGCATGGATATGAGGATCAAGAGTCTTAACCCTGCCATCCAAACACTCAGGAAAGCCTGTAATATCTGAAATACCTATAACCGGAATACCAGCCTTTTCAAGTGCTGTAGCAGTTCCTCCAGTAGAAATAATCTCAACTCCAAGTTTATTAAGCTCCTGTGCTAATTCTACAATTCCTGTTTTGTCCGACACACTTATTAATGCTCTCATAAAATTCCTCCTAATAATAATCAAAAAAACCACCTGGGGAAACATACTAAATAGTATTATTTGCCCAGGCGGTCGGCTGCAATCTTTTCTGTATTCCCTGTGGGTACTCCCACTTTCCGCCAGTCATACAGAGACATATTATATTATTTTTTTCACACTAGCAATCTTCATATTTATTTTACACTTATATTTATAATCTTTCAAGGTACTATATTTACAAAATTTTTGCCTATAATAGCGGATTTTATAATCATTTCAAACAAGAAATTCATTTTTTTAATGTGTTTTTTCAGGGTTATAATAATCCGACGCCTTTCTGGACAAGTTATAAAAAACAATATCTCCATACTCCAGATCAAACACTCTTCCATCTGATGTAGCTTTTTGTTTTGAATATCCTTCATTTCTCCACATATTACATCTCGTACTTTTACCATAGCTTAATACTGGCTTTGAAAAATCTCCATTCTTTATTGTATGAATATCAAAATTCAAAACCAAATATCCGTCCTTTAGCCAAAAGGCTTCATTACCAGACAATCCATTATTCTGTCTTGCATAAGCAATTACATCAAAACCTTTCTTAACCGCTCTTGAAAAATCAGGAATATAGTACTCTCCATACCATTTTTGCACAGATTTTTGAATTGCGCTTTCCTCTGCAACTGACATTTTCCCCCTTTCATCCCCTATAAATGTTCTTAAGGGCTTTGCTAAAATAATCCTATAAAACCATCCAATTTTTGCCTTTAATTTTAAAAACTCACTTTCTAATATCCCCAGATTCTTTGCACTTATGGCTAACTCTCTTTCCGTAATATTCCTATTTCCATCTCGCAGATAAATATACTTGATATTTTTTTCATCCTCCTGCGAACCGCATTTAACATAATAATTATTTTTTCCATTAAAAAACTCATTGTACCAAAGGTCAACCTCTATTCTTTTGCCTCCTCTATGTGGAACATAGTAAAACCTTGGTATTATCTGAATACAATCCTTTTCATTGAAGTAATTGCCCATAGAAAATAATTCGAATTTAAAGCTATACCCAACCGGCAATGCACCTTCATTTTTGACATACGGATGGCTTCCGGTTAATAATGGCAATGTATAGGGCAATTTAATATTATTGGAAATATTATTCTCATCTTTATTTCCTGAATAATAATAGGTTCCCGAATGAATATTTGAATTTATGCTTTTTCTAAATACTTTTTCCCAAAGGGGATAATCCTCAACATCCGAAATTCTAAAGCCATATACTCTTCCAATAATTTCAATATCACTACTGTCGGTAGCAATATAGTTATTCAGGCTAATATTAGCGGTTTTCTGAGCTTTTGTACTTCCAAGCCCATTTATCGGGATGCTCCTATACTCAACTGTATAGCTGCCCTCCTTTACCCATGATGGTACAAAGGCATCTATATATTCTTTATCAAGTGCAATATCATACCAGGTATTTGCTTTTAGATATGCTTGTGGGTCTTCTTTTTTTGTATCCATATAAATATCAAAGGGAAATTTTACCTGTTTTTTAAGCAAGTGTTCCTTGTACTCTCTTTTCCCATATCCCTTTACATTGATATGCTGTCCATTTGTTATAAATTGAAGCTTTGTTGGTCTTCCTAATATAACTGAGGCTCTATTTTCTTTTATTTCAATTGACTGATCAAAATCTGTATCATTTAATATTCCTCCGTCACAAAAGGAAGGAGTATGTATTGTTACAGGATTTGTATTAATAAGTACTTTTTTTGTTGCTCCTTCTGTTATTCCTCCAAGATATGAATAATATACTGTTGTAGTGCTGGAATTATTTGCCTTATTTGGAAGAATAGGATTAATAATTATATTATCCTTGTATAACGCTTTGTCTTTTGTTAAAGGTATAATAAGCTTGTTTGGCTCAGGTGCATGCTGACTTGTTTTTGATGAATCTAATATGGTGTTCCCGTTAATTATAAGCTTATCGTTCCAAACAGTTACACTGCCATTAGAAGCACTATAACCCCCTTTTCTGTCAAATTCCAGTACAGGTTTATTATAATAGGCTTCATTCGGTTTAAGAATTGTTTTCCCCTCGGGCAAAGAATAGTTAAGTATTTCAGCTCTGTCAATGGAATATAGCTCAAGATGCACTATCTTATAATAGCTATAGGGTATATGTCTTGTAACCGTTTTGTACTTTGGATTGTTAAATTCATCAGTTCCATTTCGTACCCTTACCTTATAGCTATGTATTCCAGATACTTTATTAATCTGTAGCTCTGCAATAAATTCATCAGCAAAAACCTGTGTATATAGATTTTCATTAGTCGGAATTGCTTGAGTCACATCATAAGCAGATGTACTAGGGGTATTGTGTGCAATTATTGCCCTTTCTTCCATAGCTGCTGTTTCTGTTGGATAATAAGCATCTTTGCCAAGCTCGCTTAGGGGTGGCAGCCATGCACTGGTATACCAAATACTACCATTCCTTTCTCTGTGAAACAGCCACGCAACGCCTCGGGTGTTTTCTGTTGGGGCTATCGGAATATGATAATAGCTTTCCCAGGGAAGCTTTTCCCAGCCATTGCCAAGATGGTTTCCAAATACTCCGTTTTCTCCATGATAGTATTCAAAGCCATAAAGGAAAATATCCCGAAAATCTTGAGCGAAAAAATCGAACGTAGAAACATCAATTTTGTATTTTTTTATTACATCTCTGCTTGTCCAAGGTTTTTCGATCCATTTAAATTTTTCAAAATTTTCTCCACTTAAGGCATCGTAATAGTAGTCAGGGTTTTCAATGCTCTCACCATTTGGTGCATATCCAATATATCTGTATTCTCCTTTGTTATCTCTGTTTCCGTGATAACTCACGCCATTAATCTCACAAACAATAATATTATATTTATTATATATTTCTTCACTAACCTGTTCATCAACTCCATAAAAATCATAGTTCAATTTGTATTTTGATTTATATTCTTTATTTACATCACTAATAATACTACTAATACTATTTTCTGCCTCTGAAAAAATGCAAAAAGAATAAATACAAAGAATTATTATTCCCCAACAAACTAATGTCTCATATAATTTTTTCAAGACTATCTCCTCCCTCAAACTATACAACGCAATTTTTTTACCAACCTCTAATAGTAATTCCTATTGACCCTTTTGTTGAAATCACTTCAATCCTTTTTCCTTTTTTCCACTCAAAGAATACTGAACTAATTGTTTGGTCCCCTCTAGTTTTTGTTTTTACTAAATTCATAATTTCTTGAGTTTTATTAGTGTCTGTTATTTTAATCAAAAATTCTTCTGTTTCTCTGTATTGCGGTTCAAGAGGAGATAGCGTGTTAATTATAATACTAAAATCAACAAGTTCTGGATCTTTTCCATCTAGATTATCTAGTATTTCAATCCCCATATACACAAATCCCACTCTTTGATTTTTATCAATTACTCTTCTTATTACCGTACATGCTTCTGATCTCTTTAAAAAATCCATGCTTTTAAAGCTATTATTCTCATAGCCCTTAATTAATCCTTGCTCATACGATTTTATAATGTACGGTCTTTTATCCTCTGGAATCGAATTAAAATCAGCAATTGTATCCGTAAGCTTATGCTGCTCCCCATTAACATATATATAATTATAGACGCCCTCTAAAGCTTCAACTGCTCTTACTGCAAGCATAGCCATTTCGCCTCTACTAATTGCTTTTCTATATTCACTAAATTCACCAATTTTAATAATTCCTAATTCAATTGCCTTATCTATATAAGGCTGTGCCCAATACTTTTCCCCATTTTCATATTGATATCCCAAAGCGACAACCATTGTTTTAATAAACTGATCTCTTGTAATAGCTTGTTCAGCATTAAATAAGCCATATTGATCACCCTCAATAATTCCCCTATTAAACAATACCATTACATTTTCATAATACCAATTTGTGCTCTTTAAATCTTTAAGAGCTGATGCTCCCACAATGCTGCTTGTACTCAAAAAAAACAATACCACCACTATAATACTACATTTTGCGACTTTTTTCACCATTTACCCCTCCACTTCTTTATTTGATTTATTATAGATACTATTTTATATTATTATTATATATTTATCAATTATTTTTATTTTATTTTCCTCGTAATATTATTCAAATTAAGTTTTACTCTTTATAACACAAAAACTCTCTTATGTTACTTTTATCAGATTTATCAAATCTGAAGCAGTAATCATAAAAGAGTCTGTTTTTTCCATATTCATTTTTCTCCAATGACTGAACGTTATTCCGAGTATCTTTCCTTGATTTGATAAACCTCTCGTATGCCTTTAAAGAAAGCATCTACAACCTTTGGATCAAAATGCTTTCCAGATTGGTTCTTGATATGCTCTAAAGCATCCTCAATGCTCCACGCCTCTTTATATGGTCTCTTACTGGTTAATGCATCAAATACATCAGCTACAGCAGTTATTCTTGCAAAAATATTAATTTCCTCGCCTGATTTTCCATAGGGATAGCCTGTTCCGTCCCATTTTTCATGATGCTCAAGAGCAACAATTCTAGCTGTTTTAAGCAAATCAGACTTATGGTCTCCAATAATCTTTGCTCCTATTATTGTATGTTGCTTAACAACTTCAAATTCCTCCGGAGTAAGTCTTCCTGGTTTTTGCAAAATAGAATCCTGCACTCCAAGCTTTCCAATATCATGCATAGGCGCAATATTAAGCAATAGCTCTGCCTCTGCTTCTGGAAAGCCATAATTCAATGCTATCATTTTACAAAACTCACTTACTCTGTAAATATGCATTCCTGTTTCATTATCTCTAAACTCAGCAGCCATACCTAATCGACGAATAATCTCTATTCTAGTCTCTGTGAGTTCTTTCGTTTTTTCAGCAACTTGAATTTCCAAGGCCCTGTTTTGATTATATAAAGCAAGATGAGTTTTAACTCTAGATAACACAATCGAAACGCTTATTGGCTTTGTAATATAGTCAACTGCTCCAATTTCCAAGCCCCTAGCCTCATTAATCGCATCACCCTTTGCTGAAATAAAAATAACTGGAATTGCTTTTGTAATAGGGTTGCTTTTAAGCCTTTTACAAACCTCGTAGCCATCCATTTCGGGCATCATAATATCTAACAAGATAATGTCAGGAGTGGTTTTTTCAGCAATTTTCAATGCCATTTTCCCATTTCTTGCTGCTTTTATACTATAATTATCATTTAATACTCCCTCTAGTATTTCAATGCTGTCAGGAGTATCGTCTACAATCAACACCGTCTGCTTTGTATCCATCCTTTATCACCTTGATTATTATAATTTTTATATCTGTTTAACATTCAAGCTATACTATAAGGCTTTCTTTTAATTATTTCAATTCTTTTCTAATTTATTTCTTAATTAATTATGTTAGAAGTCTTACGCGCAATTATTAACAAATCGCTCTCAAAAACTCCTATTACTTATTTAATATTTTTGATTTAATTATATCATTAGCTTTTTCAAATTCATATTCAACTATCAATTCTCCAATCTGTTTCAATTCATCTGGTGAAAAATATTTTTTCAGAAAATTAGCAGCTGCATCATAAGCTTTTTTTGCCTTTGCATCATAGCTTTCAAGCATTTCAACTAGATATGAGATTTTTTCTATCATCTCTTCCTCAGATGATTCCTGAACTATTTTTTCATCAGTATCAAGCTTTAACACAACCTCTTCAATTTCTGAGCATAGCTTTTCAATTTTATCATTTGTTTTAGTTAATAGCGCTGCAAATTCAGTTGAATGATATTCGTTATTCTTAATCATTTGTTCAATTTCTTCAAAAAGCTTTTGAAGTGTTGATGAACCTACATATCCGCAGAGCCCTTTCATAGTGTGTGCAGCTCTTAGCTTTTCATCAATATTACCAATATTTACTCCTTCAAATTCTCCTACAATATGTCGATTTAGTAAAAATCTTTCTAAAATACTCTTAAACAAATCAATGTTGCCTTTAAAATATGTATTAACCAGCTCCAAATTAATTGAATATTTTTCTTCTTGATAATCTGTTTCCACAACTTCTTCTGTTAAATCATTGTCTTCAATTATAGAAACCCCATGGTTCATTGCCCATTTATAAATAGATTTAAATAATGCTTCAGGCGCTATAGGCTTTGTTACATAATCATCCATTCCCCATTCGATAACCTGCTCTTTAGTTCCCGACATAGCATCTGCGGTTAATGCAATTATTGGCAGATTAAATTTTTTGATCTCATTTTTGATTCTTCTTGCCGCTTTATATCCATCTAAAACAGGCATATGCAGATCCATTAATATCAAATCATAATCCTTATAATTATCTCTAACAGCAATAAAAGCCTCTAAGCCGTTTTCTACAATACTAACCTCTACGCCGACATCTTCTAAAAATTCTCTTACAATCTGCTGATTTATTTCATTGTCTTCAGCCAATAAAATTCTTATTCCCTTTAAATTCCATTTTTTCTGTGTTTCCTTATACTTGCTTTTTCCGTTACTAGTTCCTTCTGCCCTTGGAACAAACATCGAAACAATTGTATCAAATAAAACTGATTGATTTATAGGCTTCATAATTACTTCGTCAAAGCCCTCGTGAATTGCCTGAATAATTAGATTCTCTCTCATATTGGCTGTAAGCATAATAAACTTAGGCATGGTATCCTCATCATAAAAACGCTTGATATGCCTAAGTGTTACGATTCCCTCATGTCCTGAAAGACTGCATCCTATCATTATCAATTCAAATTGCTTGCCCTCTTCAATTAGCTTAAGTGCTGATTTTTCATCCGGACAAATAACATGATTGAATCCAAAATTTCTAGTATATAAATCCAAAACCTCTCTGACATTTTTATTTTCTTCAATAATCAGAGTTCTAATCGATTTTAAACTGTCTGGTATATTTTTAGTAATTTTAGCATTTTTATCCACCTTAAATGTTGCGGTAAAAACAAAATTGCTACCCTTTCCTACTTCACTGCTTACATGTATACTTCCATCCATAAGCTCGATAATTTGCTTTGAAATAATCAACCCTAGTCCCGTCCCACCATATTTTCTTGTTGTTGACGAATCCGCCTGATTAAAGGCTTGAAATAATCTTGACTTTTGTTCCTCTGAGAGCCCAATACCCATATCTCTAACTTCAAAAATAAGAGAAATCAAGTCCTCTGTTTTAGCTTTAGTGCTCACATTTACAAATATTTCACCATGATTAGTGAACTTTATTGCATTATCCGTAAGGTTCAAAAGCACCTGACCCAATCTTAATGGATCACCAATAAGACAATCCGGAATATGAGGATCCTGCATTACAATCATTTCCAGCCCCTTGTTATATGCTTTAACACTTACTAAATCAATCAAATTATTTATTACATCCTCAAGATTAAACTTAGTTTCTTCAAGTGTCAGCTTTCCGGCATCTATTTTTGAGAAGTCAAGAATATCATTAATAATATGTAACAGACTATGTGCTGCATTATCAATCTTTCTAATATAATCCTCTTGCTTTTCGTCAAGATTTGTTTTGTATATTAGATTTGAAAAGCCAATAATAGCGTTCATAGGAGTTCGAATCTCATGACTCATATTTGCTAGGAAATCACTTTTTGTTTTAACCGAAATCTCAGCTTGCTCCTTTAATAGCTTAAGCTCTTCATTTCTCCTGTTGATAACTGCATTTGCGCTATCAATCTCTTCCATGAGCCTTGTAAGCATAAGCTGAGTCTTGTCCTTCATCTCCTGAAGATGAAAACGATTCTCCTCTGAACGAGCTAGCTTTTTTTCAAGAACCTTTATTCTTTTTTCTTGATCATGAATTATTGACTGATAATCTGTTTGTTCCATTTATTCTTCTCCTACCAACACAACAGCTATTGTGCCATTGTGGAAATAGCTTTCTTTTCCATTTTCTAGAGGTGAAATTTCCCCATAGGTGTAAAATCCTGCAAAAGGAAAATTCTCCGGCATGTTTTTTTGCAAATACAAATACTCCTTGTCCACATTAAGACCTAATATCGCTTTTCTTGCTGAACATGTAAATACAAAGGCTGCTTGAGGCTTATTACCTGGATAACCATCAACTGCTTCCTTTAGCGCTGCTTCAGAAGCAACACTCATCTTTTCAATTGAACCTGAAACCAATTGAACAATAACATCATTTGGTACATCTCCAAAAAAAGTAACGCTCTTGTCCTCTTCATTAAATGTATATGGACTTCTTATATAATATCTTTCACTATTCTCATCTGGAAAAACTGCCAAAGGATACTCTGTTGGCACTCTCTTATAATTCCCGCCTAAATATCGGTTATAAAAGTCTAATATAGGCTCTCCGTCAGTTTCAAAAACCCTATTTTTGACAACCTTGGTAACTCTTTTTTTGTGTCCAATTGGCGTCCATCCGGTTGCAAGACCTGATGAAAACTTAATATCCCCAGCAAAAATCAAAACCTCAATTGAATCTACAAGAATATCTCTTTTGTAGAATTGATAGGTTTTTTTCATAGACCATTGGTCTGCTGCAAGGCCTCCAAAAATCGGAAATTCCTTGCCAAGTTTATTTTTTAAAGCATTAATTACTGCAACTCCTCCAACTGTAACACTTTCAGCCAGTGTAACACAAAATGCTTCTTTTTTTGTTAGTTTACTTTTAGCTTCATTTACCGCATCATTAGCAGCAGAATCTGCATCTATTAACAAATCCTTGCCGACTCCTGCTTTAATCTCTATAGTATCAGAATAAATTAATATCAAGGTTACTGAATCTTCGGCACAACCTAATCTTGATGAAATTTCTCCGTCAGTTGTGCAGCCTATCAGCTCTAATTCCGGGTACTGATTCATTATTCTATCTAATACCGTCTGATGATCAATATGTATCGCATTATATAACACTCCGGCTTGAGGGACTAATCCTTCAAGATCTTCTTGGCATTGTGCAAGGGCTTCTTCAATAGCATCCAATGCATCAACATCTTCACTATGACCTACTGCAACCTTTATCATACTTATGACCTCCTGCCTTTTTGTATAGTGTTAATACGAAAATATAAAGCTGAGACTTGTTTTCTGTTGAATACAATAATTAAAAGCCGATACTATTTATCAACTTTTCTATTACAAATATAATAACATTTTTCACTCAAAATAACAAGTTTTTGCTATTCTCAGAAAGATTTTCTTATTCTCTTGTGTATCAGTTTTTGTAGTGCATTTTGCTCGGCTGATGTATTTTAGACAATATACTTTTATGAATAAAAGCACATTATTTTTAATTAGCTTTTTAAATGCGAAGATTACTCAAATCCAAAGCAAGCTTCTCTTTTGAGCAGTACAAACTATATTACTCACATTTATTCCTCTATCTCTTCCTGCTTAATAGGATACGCCCTAATAATCTTTTCTGAAGCTGGATCAATTATAATAACGTAACGTTTACCTCCTTTTTCAACTTCATAATGCCATTCATACTTCTCTACATTGTCCTCATTTCCACTGTTATAATATAATGCCTTCAATACCTTATATTCTGCTTCAACAATTTTTTTCAGATGTTCCTTCTTGTTATATCCTTCCTGAAATTGTTTTTTATCTAGCTCTTGGCTCTCAATATAATTGGGATAGAAAATATATTCTAGTAAAACCTCATCACTATTAATAAACCTGAACTTTATTACGTTCAAATAATCATAATAATCTTCAACTAAGCTATATGAATATGATAATTCTATCATACCATCAGCTCTTTCTTGATATTCTAGTCTATACTTTTCCATACCATGTTTTTTAAGATAGTCTTTGGCGATATTCTTTGCTACTTTCATATCTTCATCTGTTACCCTCTCAAAATCCGAGTCATCAAATGGATCTTTATAAGGGTTTTCAAATTGAACACTAAAAATATTTCCCGTATCTAATAAGGTCATCGTCTCATTTTTATATATATACCCATAGTTAGTAAACATAATACCAATAATATTGGATTCTCCTACCAAATTAGATTCAATCTCAGCTTCCTCGACATCGCCATAAGCCTTTTTAAAATAGTCAAGAGCAGTTTTAATTCCTTCCTCCTTTGATTTAATAACTATTGGATATTTACCCGCTACTGAAAGCCTTGTCTCAAGCTCAGTAGCGCTTGCAGTTGGAGAAATCACCCAGTTATTTTCCTCTGCAATGGATTTTTTTATACTATTATATTTCAAATAGTTTTCCGAATTAAAAATATCCTTTTTATCTTCAGCAGTGTATGTATTAAGCTCCTCTTCAAGCACGCTTCTGTATTTTACAATCAGTTCAAATAGGTTCTCCATATACTTTAGATTAGTTTCGTCAGCAGGATATTCCTCTGTATTAAATTCATTCATATAGATGTTCGTCTCAGAGATAATATTTCTTATATTCCACATTTCTTCATGCACTATCTCAGATTTTAAAAGGTTTAGCATCTCATACCTGTTCCATATTTCTATTTCGTAAATTTTGCCTAGCTCAGCTTTTTTCTTTTGAGTTAGCGAATCTGAGCCTTCAAGAGGATAAAGCAACATAAATGTTTCTGCGTTATCCAGATAATTAATAATATAGGTTTGAAGAAGCAAATATTTCTCTGCTGCTATTATATTGTCTTGCTTAATCTTTTTATACCTTTCAGTTCCAAGCATATAAACCGCTATTACCAAAACTGCAATTACTCCAATTAATGCTACGCGTATGATTTTGTCCTTATTTTCCATAAATAGCTCTCCCCGTTTTTTTAATATTCTTCTGAAGTTTTGGTTACAACAACCCAATAATCATAACCATTTTTTTGTAGTACATTTTTATGGATTCAAGCCATTTTTGAGATTGTTTATGGTTTAACGGACCAGAACAATACTCCATTACATCTGAATCGCTTAATAGGTGACATAAATTCTCTATATCATTATCACTAAATTCTCTTATAATCTTTCTGTCTCGAACTTCGTCATTCTATCTTCCTCCCTTACTAGTTGATAATTTCACCTAACGTTTGCGTGTTCACGACGTTCATCAGCTCAATAACTATCCAAATTTGTTCTACATCAAGCTGATGAATGTTGGCAATATATTGTTAGCTGAAGTATTCTTAGGAAACTCACAATTATTTAATATTAAATTGTGTAAATGTAAGCTTTTATTCAGTTAAAACTATTCAAGTTTTATTTCTTTACCTTTTGAATTGAAAATTTTAAACAATATTCCATCTACATATGCGTTATATGTTCTTTTTCTTAAAAATGCAAAAAATAATGGTTGAATTATATCAACTTCTATATTATATCTTCCAGCATTACACATGCACCTTTTTCTTCCGCCAAACATCATAAAATATCTTGCTGCGGTTTTTTCATTTACTTTTAAAGCAATCGTTCCCCAAAACTTATCAAAGCAAAATTCTACAATGTATTTATCTTGTGTTCCAACTTCAAATTTTAATTTCATAATATTCCGTTGGTTATATTCTAAAACCCTTTATGGTTATTATATCCAACATTTATCCCTCCTGATATGAATTTTAAACTGCCAAAAGCAGTGAATGGATAGTCCTTAAATTACTATTGCTTAATGTAAAATTTAATGATGAAAGAGTCACTGTAACTATATTAGAGGGATATTCGCTAAATAGCCTCGTCGTATTAATTACTCAAACATTTAATTGTTAAAAGTGTAGGGCAATACTTCAGAAAGAAAATCTGTCATCTAACGTTTGCGTATTTACGATGTTCAGCAGCTCAATAAACTTATCAATCTTGTCCACCTACATGCTGATAAATATTGTGAACATATTGTTCGTATAATTGGTTCATAAACCAGTTTAATGTTTGGTAAGAATTATCATGTTTTCTGTATTATAATTTTTATGTAACCATATCTTTAGACGACGTTGGCCCTATTCAATATCTTTTTCATCAACTACAACATTCTTTAAGCTATCTCGTAAAATTCCAATTGAAGAAACAATAAAAATTATAAGTATAAAGTAAAAAATGCCTTCAATGATAGCAAAAATTCTTGCAAGATTAGAAACTGGTAGTATATCGCCATACCCTATTGTTGTAAAAGAAATAAAACTAAAATATTGAAATGAAATTAATTTGGTTGAAAAACTATCTCCTATGAAGCCTGAAAAACTATTCTTATCAAAACTATAGATATATTGATACGCCATGCCAAAAAAAACAATAATACAAACAATGATTGAAACTACTTCTAAAATCATATGAAAGTAGTCTTTTTCTCCTTTACTAAACTCCATGACTTTTTCGAAAACAAACATTAGATAATAGGATAAATAAAAAATGCTAAAAGTTACCATCATAAAAATATATGTACCAGTACCAATCTCTTCTGTTCTAGATAAATATAGCAAATATAGCATTATTCCATATCCAATGGTGATGACAAAATTATTGTACTTTAACTTTTTATTTAAACAACTAATTTTTCCTCTCATCCACATTACTAACTTCTTCAAAATTATTCTTCTCCTTTATGAAACCGAAATGTCAGCTAACGTTCGCGTGTTGTCGACGTTCATTCAACTCAAACCTCTATCTTTGAGATACCTAAATGCTGAATGAATGTTGGGAAAATATTGTTAGGTGATGTTCCCAACGAAAACTGCCTAAGCTAACGATGAAAATAATTGTTCTTATTTTTATAACTTTTGTTTTTCACTCAATAATTTTTCCTTGTTAGGTCTAGTATCGTCTAATAAAAAATTTGCCCACTCAAGTTCAAGTTTATCGGTGTTTTTTTGCCAATACAACAGTCGCTTAATATAATATTCTATCTTGTCGCTTACAGGCTTAGCATAGTTGTCATTTCCATATTTCAAGACTATTGAAGTCAATTCATAGAAAACTAATCCAATTGCATGTGTTTCTACATGTACTGTGGCCCCTGCATGACCTATTGCATGGCATAAAGCAGCATATTCACTATCTTCAATTTCTTTAGCCACAGCATGAGAATCTAATATTGCTTGTTTTGCAATGGGCATTTTAATTTTACCTCTTGCCCACTCCTCGCAGAGATTCAAGCATTTTCTTGGTCTATGCTCTTCAAAATACTTTCCTTCAAAATTCGCCAAAGTTAATACGGCACAATCTAATGCCCACATCACAATGGTTCTATGGTTTTGAATTTGAATTAGTTTTATCAGTTCTTGAAGACACTCGCTATCCCGAGAAAATAAGATTTTATTTTTTTTCTTAAGTTTTATTTCCACATCTGAAAACATCATTTAAATCTCTCCAATATACTACTATTTCGTGTTAGTTTTTTTATTGAGTTTTAATACTACATTCCTTTTCAACGCTAAATTCGAAAACAGATTTGCTGCAATTGTAGCTTTTTCTTTAATCGTTAAATCATTAATTTCTGTCTCAGTTACAATTTGTTCTACTACAGATTTTACATCCTTCAATTCCATAAGATTAACAGCTAGACAAAAAAAACTCTTTCTACGTCCATCATTATAGTTTTCCAAAAGAAGTTTCAGAATTTCTATTTTTTCTTCAAGTTCAGATTGATATAAATCCATCCCTATCTTTTTGACCTTTTCAAAATCCTTTAACTGATTTCTATGAGTAATGAATGAATCAAATAAATCTATCCCATCATATTTTTCACAGGGATACTCTTCACACAAAAAACAATATTCAATTCCATCATGTTTCTGACTGCATCTTGCAATTGTACAGGATTGATTCCCTTCGCCGCCTCCACAACCCGGACAATAATTATCCAAATGCATCAAACACAAACCACAGTTTAAACCACAAAGAGAAAATAAAATATTAGTCCTATTAAAATTCTTCATAGCATACCTCTTTATTATACTTAGGTTTATCCAAAAGACTGGATAATAACAAAAAATTTCTTTACTATAAATAAATCTTCAACTTTTATAAATTGTACTTACCCATGAAGAAGCATAAAATAATATACTAAACAAAACAATATGTACTATTGGCAAAAAAGTGATATACGAGATTTTTTTATTTTTAAACGTGGAACTTAATGAAATCATATATGTAATTAAATATGTACCCGCAAGCAACATAGTAGTTAAGGCCATTATCATTTGAATGTACTCTATAAATTCTGTCCGTTTAATCATTCCTATATCCGATACTGATATTATTGTTCCAATCCAAGACAGTAATGACAGTGGTATTGGTAATGCAAAAATAATAAATAGTAGAATTATTATAATTCTATTGTTTTTCATAATTGACCTCCGAATTATACATAAATATCTTATGAGTTAAATGTCTCTATCCAATATTCATTAATTTTAGCTCTAAATGCTCTAATAGGTTCGTACGTATCATAATAAACCCAGTCATCAAGTACTTTTATGTTAGCCAACGTCTTGTTTGATGTCGACTTTTATCAGCCTAATCTATATCCGATTGTATACACTTCAATCTGATAAATGTTGGAAACATGTATTTTGCAATCCCAAAGTGTAA
>DFYO01000009.1 GCA_002381865.1 Clostridiales bacterium UBA4080
AGCTTGTTAATGCAGATGCAAAATATGTAGTTAAAGAGCCGGGAGAAATAATGAGTATTGTTTTTTAATGGAGGATAAATATGTCTGAAAATGATTATACTTTAAAATGCCAAAATACTATATTGAGTGTACTACCCTTAAAAATCATAGAGGCTTATATAGCTAAAGGATGGTTTGTAAAACGATATTATAATAAAAATGAAATTATTCATGCTGAAGGAGAACCCTGTAAGCAAATTGAAATTATTTTGCAGGGGAAAGTTGTTATTGAGAGAATTGGGTTAGAGGGAGATTTAATGACTATTAATTATCTTAATAGCGCGGATATAATTGGTGCGAATCTAGTTTTTTCTAGTACTGCATATTATCCAATGACAATAACAGCTAAAAAACCTACAGAGGTCATTATTATTAATAAAGAGATACTTTTTGAAATTTGCAATATTTATCCTGATTTTTTTATTCAATTTATTAAGATTATTTCAGACATGTCTGTTATGATTGTAACAAAAATGAAAAATCGAATAAGTAGAACTATACGTCAAAGTATTATAACATACATAAACAAACAATATGAATTACAAGGTACATATTTAATTAAACTAACAATGTCTAAAAAAGCATTAGCAGAAATGTTTGGTATTAGCAGAACCTCTTTATCTAGAGAATTTCAAAAAATGGTCTGTGAAGGGTTGCTTAAAGTTGATTCAAAATATATTGAAGTTTTAAATAAAGATATTATAGAATAATCGAAATGGCAAATAAAAAGTTTGATTTAAAGAGGTTTTGATAGCTTGAACTTATCTTTCCAATCTTCAAAGGTCGCAAATATAACTGGGATTACTATTAAGGTTAGAAAAGTAGCTGATAGCATTCCTCCAATAATAGTAATTGCAAGTGGAGAAAAACGCTCAGAGCCAAGAGCTAATTGAAATGCTAGAGGAAGCATACCAACCACATCTGATAGCGCTGTCATCATTATTGGCCTATATCGTATTTTTATAGCGGCTATAACGGCTTCGTTTGTTGTTAGTCCGCTTAATTTACCTTTAATTGCTTGGTCTATTACTAATATAGAATTGTTAACAACAGTACCAGCTAGAAGAATAAAGCCTAAAACAACTGGCATTGAAATATATTTATGAGACAGCTTTAAAGCAGGGGCAATACCTATAAGCACTAATGGAATAGATGCCATTATTGTTATTGGATGTAAAAAGGACTTGAACTGAGGGACAAGTATTAAATAGACAAAGACAATAGCAAGAACTAGAAGAAAAAGCATATCTTTCATGGAACTGCTCATATCAGCATTTTCACCAGCTAGCTCTATAGTATAGCCGGTAGGAAGAGGATAGTTATCAATTAATTTTTGAATATCTGAGGTTATATGGCTATATGCTCTATCGCCAGTATATCCATAAATGTCTATTACTTGCCTTAGATTTTCCTTAGTTATAAGATTTGATCTCGTTCCCATTTCAAATGTTGCAATTTCTCTCAAAGGGACTGTTGTACCATTGGGTGAGATTATTTGAATATCTCTTAGATTATCTATTGTTGTTCTGTATTTTTCTGAAAAGAATAAATGCACATTAATGTTATCAGCTTCATTTGTGGACATTTGAGTACTAACAACACCCTCAATGGCTTTATAAACCTGTGAAGATAAGTCAATGTTTGTTAAACCAAATTTATTAAGACGAACTTTGTCAGTTTTAATTAAAATTTGAGCATTGTCCATATTTACGCTTTTGTATATATTTGTTGTGCTTTTTACGGTTTTAAGCTGCTTCTCGAAATCACTTGCTAATAGGAATAAAACCTCTTCATCATCACCAGAAATTTTAATATCTAGTGGAGCAACAGAGCTACTAGTAGCAGTGCCGCCTTTTTCTTTTACAACAAAGCGTTTGATATCGGGAATGCGTTCTATTTCATTACGTAAACGCTCTTGAAATTCCCATATAGTTTCTTTTCTTTTGGTTCGGGGGCTTAGATTAATGGTAAATAAAGCTTGATTAGTACCCATTATTCCGAAATCTCCAATCATAGTGCTGTCTTTTTCGTAACCAATTTGGGCGTCATAGCTAACAACATTTTTTTCGTTTTTTAAGTAGGATTGAATATAGTCGACTACTACTAAAGTATCCTTTGTTTTGCTACCTGCATCTAGTTCAATAGAAACAAAGGTAGTACCACCATCAAATTTAGGAAGCATTTCAACGCCGTGTGTTGCTATAATTATTATGCTTAGCCCCATAAGAAAAAAGATAGTAAGATACATCATAAATTTATGCTTTAGTGATTTGGCTAAAAGTGCAGTATAAAAACCTAATAATACATCCATTGCATGATTAAATGGGTTTGTTATATAGCTAATTAGATTTTCAATTTTTTTAAATGAAAATTTATTAAAGATAACAGTAAACAAAGGTATAACAATTAAAGCAATTACAATTGAAGATGATATTGCAAATATAACAGTTAAGGCTAAAGGTCTAAACATTTCGCCTACAAAGCCCTGAATAAAAATTAGGGGGAAAAGTACAATTAATGTTGTTGTAACACCTGCAATAGTTGGAATTGCGATTTCATTAGTCCCATCAATAGCAGCATTTTTTATGTCTTTTGTTTTGAAATGAGTCATAATATTTTCTACAACAACAATTGCTCCATCAACAACAAATCCAATACTTAAGATTAGAGCTGATAAAGTAACCATATCTAATTTCATATCAAATATTTTCATGAGACCAAGGGTAGACATAAATACTAGAGGCATAGATATGGTAATAACTAATGATTGACCAATATTTTTTATAAAAAGTATGATTATAAGCATTGTAAAAATTAATGCCATTAAAACGCTAGATGTCATATTACTAGTCATTTGGGTAGTGAAAACAGAATCATCCTGTGCTAACTGAAAATTGATAGAAGGATACTTGATTTTTAAAGCGTCTAATGTTTCTTTTGTATTTTTAATAACATCTATGGTATTGGCATCGGTTTTTTTGGTTATCATTAAAGCAATAGCATTAGAATCTTCGTAAATGTAGGCACTTTCTTGATCACCTGTAGTTAAAATAATATTACTCAAATCTTTTAGATAAACCTTATTACCATCGGCTGTTTTTATTCCTAAATATTTTAAATCATTAAGGTCTTGAAAATTTTCCTCAATACGAACCAGAATTTCATTACCGGCATCTGTAATTTTGCCACCTGGGGCTTTGATATTATTAGTTACTAATGCTTGATTTATTTGATCAATACTTAAGCCATAAGCATTTAAACGATTACGATCCAGTTGGATTTGTATTTCGGTTTCATTACCGCCAAAATAGCTTACAGAAGCTACCCCTTCAACTATTTGAAGGTCAAAAGCAATTTGTTCTTCAGCAAGTTGCCTTATTTCTCTTAAATCCAAGGAGTTACTGCTTAAACTTATTGTTGCAATCGGTTTATCAGAGGTACTGAATTTAAGTACTTTAGGGTCAGGCAAATTTACAGGAAGCTGATTTCCAATTCTACTTAATGCGTTTTGAACATCAATTGCTGCTTGATCTATGTTGACGCCATAGTTAAAATCTAATCGGATGGTTGCAACATTATCTTGAGCAGTTGATTTGATGTTTTTAATACCGTTTAATGTTCCGAAAACATCTTCCATGGGTTCTATAATATCATTAACAACATCCTGTGCAGATGCCCCAGGATACTGAGAAAGAACGGTAACAGCGGGAGCGTTGGTGTCAGGGGAGAGTTGTGATTTTAAGGTCATTTTTGAATATAAACCAAACAATAAAATTGCAAGAGTAAAGGACAACACAAAATGCTTGTAATTAAGAGAAAATTGACCTATTTTCATTGATTTTTCACTCCTTCATAGACATAAACATGGGCACCATCATACAAGCTTGTAAGATTTTTTGACGCAATTTCCTGCCCCTTTTTAAGTCCAGAGAGAACAACTATTTTATCTTCGACTTCTAGACCGGTTGTTATTTTGGTTTTTTTTGCGACACCCTTTTGAATAACATAAACATAAGTTGCATCTAGTTGCTTAATTAAAGAATCTTTACTAATTATGGGTTTATTATAAACTTCCGATAAAATGAATTCTACATCTACACTAGCTCCAATAACCATTGATTCAGAGGCTTTGTCTTTTTGGATATCAATTTCAATATCATTCATTTTAGTCACGCTATTCATATAAGGAGAAATTCTACTTATTACTATATCAGAAATAGTAGTACCGTCGATAGTAGTTAGTTTTACCTTGCCCCCCTTTTTTATATATGATAAGTCTTTTTCAGTAACAGATACGGAAACTGTCATTTCGGATTTATCATCAATTATTACAAATGGTTTTCCAGCAGCAGCTAAATCTCCGGGTTGGTAATAAATCGCACGAACTGTACCTGAAATTGGAGATAAAAGTTCAGTTTTTTGAATAGTAAGATTAAGTTCATTAATAGTTGAATTTAATTCTACTATTTGTGCCTTAGTTATATTCTGCTGGTTTTTTAAAGTGTCATAATTATTAGCGACTGCATATTTAGTTTCGTTTAATTGCATATTCAAACTAATCAATCGTTGCTCTAGCTCGTCATATGTATTTTGAGAAATAGCGCCTTCAAGGAGTAGTATTTGCATTTTTGATTTTTCGTTATTAAGATATGCAATTTCGGACTTGATTTTTTCTAAAGTAACAATAGAGGGATTGGAGGTGTAGTAATCAGTAACTTCTTTTTTAAGATAGTCATAATTAATTTGAGCGGTATTTGATTTGCTTTCTAGAGTAGCTTTGTTTGCTATTAGCTGAGTTGCGTCTAGGTTTCCAATTACAGTCCCTGCTTCAACAAAATCACCAGCTTGAACATATATAGCTTCTACTTCTGCTGTTATTATAGGAGATAAGGATACTGTGCTTTTGGGTTCCATTATGCCTTCGTAATGTATTGATTCTTGCAAGTTTCCAAACGCAACTTGCTCTAACTGTATGGGAATTCCTAAATCCAGAGCAGGGGAGTCAACAGTATCAAAATTATGGTTAATTGCTATTAAAATGATTCCAATGGCTATTGCAGGAATTAAGATGAAAAATATTAATTTTGTTTTTTTCATTGAAATCAAGCTCCTTTGTATACTAAAGTTTCATTGTTAAATAGTGCTAATGGAAAGATAGCTATTATTGTTTATTTATACTTGTAGACTTTTTGTGTTGTGTGTCTGAAAGTATTAATTCATCACCATCTTTGCTTTTTGTGGTTTTTGATGTATCTTGGCTTTGAAATGCAGATGAATTATTTGGATCGGTGCTTGCGTTTTTAATAGCCATTGCTTTAGACTTAAGGCGGTTCATTTCAGGTTGATTGTTTTCGTTCCTTGCTTGCATATAATCATTTCGAATTGCTCTAATTTCAGGTGTGATTTTCATATTTTCCTCCTAAGAATATTTGAATTAGCGGTTTTTAAGTTTATATGTTTTTGTTATAGTAATTTATACTATGAATTAAGTATATCTTATAATACTAAAAAAAAGAGTTACATTAGTAACTCTTTAACAAAAGTAATACCATTATTCACTTAAGGTTTTTTTCAAAGAAGTTGTCGAGCCAAATATTTTGTCGGTTAACTGAACATACCAAGCTCCAGCTTGAACCTGGACAATATAAGCAATAGCAATTATTAAAGCAACATCAGAGCCTTTCTCTCCAAACACAGTCATAGCAACTGCAAGGGCAATAGATAAATTTCTCATAACTGTGCCATATACTAAAGCAATTCCGTCCTCGCGATTAAATAAATATTTTGCTACTAATGTACTAATAGTAAAGTTCAACAAGTAGATTATTATTAGAGGCAATAAATAATAAGCAAGAATGACTGGATTAGATAAAATAGTCTTTGCTTTTAAAGCCATTGAAACGAAGACTATACCTAAGACACCTAAAGTAGAGAATACGGGGAATTTTTGCTTTAGATCTTTTTCGAATTTTTCTTTACCGTATTTTTTCTTCAAAATAGCCTGCGTTAGTATACCTAAAGCTAAAGGCATAAATACAATAAAAGCAATTTGCTTAATTGTATTGGAGAGAGCTATAAAAATATTAGCTATTATCCAAAGCTTTATTCTGATCAGGTTATTGCAATTGAAGCTATGCTTAGAGGAGAAATTGATGGATTTATTACCTCTGGAACTGAGGTTGTAAACGAGTATCTTTACAAATACGATAACCTTGATAATATTGCAGAAATTAAAAATGTTTATTCAGATCAAACTCTTTCTGGACTTAAGGAAAATAAAATACTTATTCAAATTTTGAATAAGGTTATTTTATCAAGAGAGGCTGAGATTAATAGTTTGATTGAAGTAGCAATGCAGAAATATTTATATAAGGCTTTAGAGCTATCCGATAAAGAGCTTCAATGGATAGAGAAAAACAAAACGATTAAAGTGGGAGTGCCAACCGATTACCTGCCGATTGACCATTATTCTGAGGGGAATTATACAGGTGTAGCAGGTGAGTTTTTAAGTGATTTTTGTAAACGAATAGGTATCAAAATTGAATGTGTGCCAATGACCTTTGACGTCTTATATGAAAAGATGAATAAGGGAGAAATTGATTTGCTGAATATGGCAAAGACAAAGGATAGAGAAAAATTATTTGCTTTTACCATGCCCTTTAGCAATGAACGTGATGTTATTTATGGAATGCAGGAGAAGCCAATTGTATCGGATATTTACGGCTTGGAGGGAACCAGGGTGGCTGTAATTGATGGTTTTTGGCATGAGGAATATTTAAATAAAAATCTTAACGATTTTACGATTATTCAAACGAAGGATATAAAAGAAACGCTGGCCTTGATAAAAAAAGGAAAAGCAGATTATTTTATTGAAAATCCAACGGTAGCTGAGTATTATATACAGGGACTGGGATATACACAGATAGTAAAAAAG
The DNA here is from genome assembly GCA_002381865.1 of Clostridiales bacterium UBA4080. Taxonomy (GTDB): domain Bacteria; phylum Bacillota; class Clostridia; order Lachnospirales; family Vallitaleaceae; genus UBA4080. The sequence goes on from DFYO01000009.1 coordinate 6,974, forward strand.
GGAAATACCTCAGCAGACTCATTTTTGTATTTTGGATGTCAAAAAGAGGATGGGGAATTTGTAAGCATATTTAATAAAACTCTTAAGCTTATGGATTATGAAAAAGCAAAGTATGAAGGAGTAAAAAATGCACCAGCATTAAAGAATATTCAGAATATAAGATTAACTAAAGTAATAATATTTATACTGATAAGCTTAATTGTTCTTGCAATTACGTTAATTAATATTTTCAGAAAGCTAATAATTCAAAAGGAAACAACCAAAAGGCTTAAGGAAAGAGAGCATTTGATTTACACAGATGCTCTAACCGGATTATATAACAGAATGTATTTTAATTCGCTAGAAAGAAAAATGTCAGATTATTCATTTCCGCAGGCGTTTATTATGATGGATTTGAATAAGCTAAAAAAAACAAATGATACCTTTGGACACAGTGCAGGAGATATGTTGATTCAGGAATTTGCAAAGGTAATTCAAGAGGTAGTACCTCATGAAAGAATTATGCGAATGGGCGGAGATGAGTTTTTTGTGTTTTTAGAGGAGCATAACAGTATAAAAACACAGGAGCTAATTAATGCTATCAAACAAAAGTGCAAAGAAACTAAGCTTATAGCTGAAGGGAAAACAATATTAGATAAGCTGGATGTTTCTATAGGGTATTATGTAAGAGAGACCTCAAATATATCAACTGAAGAGGCGCTGAATAACGCAGATAAAGCAATGTATGATAATAAGCTTAAAGCGCGTTATACAGCTTATACCTAAAGCCATAACTTTGCCTAATGGCTCGCATTATGAAATTAGTTCCATACTAGAAGTAATCCCTTATGAAGATTTACTAGGAAAATTTGGGATTATATTTAGCGTAATAGCAGAAGATAGGAAGCTTGAGATTTATTATAATCATCGTTTGAATAATTGGTATATAAAGGAAAGCTAATAATAAAGAAGCGAGTAATTTGGCCCTTGATTAATCAGGAGCCTTTGTTAAAATTAACAAATAAAAAAAGCAAGCAGTCGAAATGGTCTTATATAAATTGAATTTAGATCTGTGCTTTGAGACTCGCCTTAAGATTACAAAAAGTGACTATATATATAAGGGGTGACTTAAAGAGGGCTAAAGAATGACGGATGTGATGACTGCTGGCATTATAAAATGACCATAAATATATATTATAGTTATAATAAATAGCTAAAAGCGAGGTGAAAATAGGATAATTTAAAGCAACTAATAAAATAATTTAAAAGGGAGCGAATGAAAAATGAAAAAAATTACACTTTTGATGATTGTTTTAATAATGGTATTATTAGCAGGATGTGGGGATAAAAAGACTAACACAAATGATACAGATAACAAAGAAATTAACAGCGCTGAAAATAGCAATAATGGAAAAGAAAGCTCAGAAAATAGCAAAAGCGGAATTAATGTAAGTTTAAAAGATCAAGAGCTTTTAAATTCAATCAAACCAAACGCTATTGAGAAGGTTTTAATTGAAGGAACCTCTGTTAACGAAGGAATTACTGTTAACACAAAAACAATAGTATACAAGGAAAACCTAAGGTATGAGAGCAGTGGAACAAATGGAGAACAAATAATGATATATAATGCTGATGAAGCTACTACGTATATGTATAATCCTGTAGACAAAACAGGAACTAAGTTTGCTGACGGAGAAGAGGAAGCAGATGATATGGGGATGGATATTTCATCAGGTAGTGATTTGTTATCTGAGATAGAGGGATTAGTGAAAGCGGAAATAACAAATGTTAATAATATGGAAGCTCTTTATATAGAAACACAAAGTGACACAGGCGCAGGTATATATACAACTAAACAATGGATATCTACAAGGTACTGGCATCCGATAAAAACAGAAATGTATTTTAATGATCAACTTAAATCAAAGTATGAAACTACAAATATTACGGAAAATTTCAAATTAGATAAAAATTTGTTTGTTGCGCCGGCAGATATAAATTTTATGGACTTTGATAGTATGCTTGATGGCATTGGGGAAATGAATATGGGCGAGTAATTATAGTTTGTTTTAGAAGAAAACTTATAATTACTAAATATAAACCATAGAATTGGACGTGATATATTTAGTTCAGCAATCCCGAAGTATATCAAAGTTGAATTTAACTGAGGAGAATATTATGATAAAAAGGGGTATACTGCAACACTTCATGGTTCTCTTGGAAATCAAGAATTAATAGATATACCGTCTAATGCTGAAAGAAATATAGAAATTCCATTTGCTGTAAAAGATAATGAGATGAATGAGTTTGATTTATATTTTAATCCATTAGGAAAGGTTAATATTTGGGATAGCATTGACATAAAGCTTTAAATAGAATCAATAAAAGATATTTTAAAAAACTAAATAATCAAAATAAAAAAACAGCCAAATGATAAAAATTCAACTGAGCATAAATCTTTGATTCAAAGGAATTACATAACTGGCTGTTTTTTTGCTTGATTGCACTTAACAGAATATATATGATATAATTAGCAAAATATGGCGACGAAAATAATGTAGGAGGAATCTAAGATGAAGGTAGGTATTATTGTTTATTCACAATCAGGAAATACGCTTTTAGTAGCACAAAGGCTAAAAAAAGCATTTGAAGAAAAGGGACACACAGTTAGCCTTGAAAAAGTTGAAGCCTCTGGAGAAGGAGCAAATCCAAAGCTGATATTCGCACCTGATGTTAGCCCTTATGATTTAATTGTTTTTGCATCTCCTGTACATGCCTTTTCCTTGGCACCTGCTATGAAGCTTTATCTTTCACAGCTACAAGATCTTAAAGGTAAAATTGTGTATAGCTTTGTAACACAGCAGCTTAAAAAAGACTGGATGGGCGGAAACCATGCTATTAAGCAAATGAAATCAGCTTGTAGAGAAAAGGGCGCAGAAGTAATTATGGACTCAATAGTTCATTGGTCAAGTAATGAAAGAGAAGGTCAGATTGAAGCCTTGACTAACAAGCTGAGTGCTGGAAAATAGAAAAATAAACCTGTGTTTTAAAGCGGCTAGTAGTTTTCTGTAATAGAGAGGCAGCACATTATATAAAAACCATTGATTTAATGGATACGAGGTGAATAAATTATGCATTTTAGAAAAATGATTGCGCCTATAATTATTACTGTAGTAATAGTTATTTATTACATTGGTTTTATAATGGCATGCATATTTATTGAGGAGATGCCACTATTAGTTAAGATTTTGGGTACAGTAATCCCCATGATATTAGGAGGGGTTTGCATATATGTTCTAATAGAACGAATAAAAGAAATAAGGAGTGGTGAAGAAGATGATCTTAGTAAATACTGATTATATCACAGGAAAAGAGTTGGAAATGCTTGGACTTGTTAAGGGAAGCACAATTCAATCGAAGAATATTGGCAGAGATATAACACAAGGCTTTAAAACAATTGTTGGAGGAGAGCTTAAGGCATATAATGAAATGATGAATGACGCAAGAGCTCTGGCAACAAAACGCATGGTGGCAGAAGCAGAGGAACTAAAAGCAGATGCAATTGTAAATATTAGATATGCATCAGCAGCTGTAATGCAAGGGGCAGCAGAGGTTATGGCTTATGGAACAGCTGTAAAATTCAAATAATAAGCAACAGATCTTGTTAATTAGTATGTCTTAAATCATATATTAAGATTTAAGACATACTTGATTAAAGAGAAAAAAGAATTTACATAGTTGAAAATCTATTTTAGGATTAATATTTTGCCAAGATATTTTAAGACAATAACAATTAAAACATAAGGAGTAAAGGGAATGGAGTTTTCGACAGTTTTATTTGCTTTTTCGCTGACATTGTTTGCGGGTTTAGCTACAGGAATCGGAAGTGCCCTTTCATTACTGACAAACAGAACAAATACTAGATTTTTGTCAGTGGCATTAGGCTTTTCCGCAGGAGTAATGATATATGTATCCTTTGTTGAAATTTTCTTTAAGGCTAAAGAAGCTTTAGTAGGCTCACTTGGAGAAAAAATGGGAACATGGACTACAGTAGGAGGCTTCTTTTTTGGAATTTTAGTAATAGCCTTGATTGATAAGCTAATACCTTCTGCTGAAAATCCTCATGAAATTCATACTGTTGAGGAAATGGACGGAACCAGTGAGGAGCACAAAGCAAATCTTATAAGAATGGGTGTTTTTACAGCATTGGCAATTGGAATACACAACTTTCCTGAAGGTCTTGCAACCTTTACAGCGGCACTTGGGGACCCTAACCTTGGAATACCTATTGCTATTGCTATAGCTATTCACAATATACCAGAAGGAATTGCTGTGGCTGTTCCAATTTTTTATGCAACAGGAAGTAAAATGAAAGCTTTTAAGCTATCCTTTTTGTCAGGCTTATCAGAGCCAATGGGGGCTTTGGTGGGATATTTGTTACTGTATAGATTTTTTAATGATGCCGTTTTTGGCTTTATATTTGCCTCTGTTGCAGGCATCATGGTTTATATAAGTCTTGATGAACTGCTGCCATCAGCGAGAGAATATGGAGAGCATCATCTTTCTATCTATGGATTGATTGCTGGTATGGCTGTAATGGCAGTAAGCCTGCTTATGTTTATTTAATATTAAGATAATTTTCTAGAAGAGGTAAGGAATACCAAAAATGAAAAACAAACTTAAAAAAGCAGAGATTATATTAATTACGACTTCATTGCTTATTATCAGCATGACGGTTTTTTGTTATCAATTTATTTATAGAGATAATAAGGATTTTTTAGCGGGAAAGCTTAACTGCGAAGTAAGCTATGAAGGAAACTCACAAAACATAAGGCTTTGGCATAATGATAAGGATGATATATATTATTTTTTTCTGCCTTCAGGGATAAAAATGGAGGATGCATCTCTTGTTATTGATGATGAATATGAAATGTATCTTGATGATATTAAGCTTAATAGTGAAAAACTTACAGAGAATGTATTAATGAATAAAGCATATACACTTAGGGTATATAAGAAAAACAAGCTTAAAAAACAAGAAAAAATCATCTTTATTAAATCAAAAAATGTTGCCTCGATATTTATTGCTACTGAAACTGGAACAATGGAATATCTTGACAAGGACAAAAATAATAAAGAGAAGGGACTAATAAGCTTATATGACAAGACTGGCAAGACAGAGTATAGGGGGGAGCTAGATTCTATTGAGGGAAGAGGAACTACAACGTGGACAGAACCCAAAAAGCCATATCATATTCAGCTAAAAGAGGAAAGAAATTTACTTAATATGGAAAAGGGTTCAGACTGGATATTGCTTGCAGAATATTTTGATGATACAAGACTTAATAATAAGCTGATATTTGATTTTGCTTCGAGAATAGGGATGGAATATTCGCCGAAGGGTGAATTTGTTGATTTATATACAAATGGAGAATATCAAGGCTTGTATTTGCTTTCAAAAAAAGAAGAATTTAAAAAACTAACGAATACAGAAGACAGTAGTATAACTTTGCTTGAGCTAGAGGGAAATAAAAACAACTATGACAAAGAAGATATTAAATTTAAGACAAATAGTGGACAAATGATTATTGTTCATGATAAGGATATTAAACAAGAAAGATTAGAGCAAATAAAGACCTTAGTACAGCAAGCAGAGGATTCACTTGTTTCTCAAGATGGAACAAATATAAAAACAAAAAAGAGCTTTACAGAGTATTTTGATACAAATTCCTGGGTGAAAAAGTATATAATTGAAGAATTATTTGCAAATCACGATGCTGAATGGTCGAGCCAGTATTTTTATATAAAAGAAGATAATAAGCTATATGCTGGTCCTGTGTGGGACTATGACAGAGCGATGGGAAATTCAAAAGAAGCAATAGCAACAAATAATCCAAAAGCCTTTGCTATGGGCTGGAGGATGTATGAAAATGAAACTGCTATAAAATGGTATAAATATTTTTATCAGCAAAATCAATTTAAAAAGCTTATTTCAGAGGAATACTTTAGCAGGACTTTATTTGAAATAAAAAAGCTTACAGGTAATGAAATTTGTGATTATATTAATAATATTAAAGAAGCTTCCTATTTAGAAAAAATTAGGTGGAATAATGAAAAGCAAGAGGAGAGCATCAAAGAAAGGATAGCTTATCTAAAGCAGCATAGCGAGTTCCTTGAAGACGCCTGGTCAAATGAAAAGAAGTATTATAATGTTTATTTGCTTAGCGGAACTGGAAGCGATATGATATATAATTATGCAGTTGAGAAGGGAAGCTCAATTGGGAGCTTACCAACCCCTGAATTATCAGGACATAGCTTTAAGGGCTGGTATTTAAAAGAAACGAATAAAAGCTTTTCGGGAAACGATATAATTAATAAACAGACAATTGTTTATGCGAAATGGGATAAAGCTTTATCACAAACAGTAAAGGAATTTATAATTAGATATTATCAAGCGGCACCAGCGGTAGCTGTAATTTTTCTGTTATTAGTATTATTTTTATTTGACAGGAGAAGCTTAATAAAGAGTAATTAATAAATAAATAAAATTTTAAAAAAGGGGATGAGAGGCTTAATGTTAGCTAAAATGCTTGAGAATTATAAAAATGAACAGCAATTAGCAGGGAATAGGTTTAGGCATGAGATGAAGTATGTTTGCACAAACTCACAAAAAGTTTTGATTGAAAGTCATATAAAGGGTATTGTACAATTAGATTCAAATGCAAAAAAGAGTCAGGAGTATAATGGATATTATAATATTAGAAGCTTATATTTTGATGATATATACAATAGCTGCTATTATGAAAATGAAAACGGTACAGATATGAGAGAAAAATTTAGGATAAGAATATATAATAATTGCAAGGATAGAATTTTACTAGAAAATAAGAAAAAAATAAGGGGTAAAACACAGAAGCTTTCCTGTGAGCTGACAGAAGAACAATGTAATAGACTTATTGAAGGGAAAGAAATACCTTTTGATAATAAAACTCCGGATTTGCTCAGAAAATTGCTATTACAAAGAAAAACGAAATTACTTAAACCCGTAGTAATTGTTGATTATGACAGAATACCCTATGTTAATCCTAATGGGAATGTCAGGATTACTTTTGACTTAAATATTTCCTCTTCCCAAAGGCTGGAGAATTTTTTGGGAGGCGATATTGGAAAAAGACCAATTATGCCGGCTAACGAGCATATTCTTGAAGTGAAGTGGGATAATTACATCCCAGATTATATTCACCACAGTCTTCAAATAGGGGAGCTTAGACAAACAGCTTTTTCCAAATATTATTTGTGTAGACGCTTTTCTATGCATAAATAGCGGATAAATTAATTGTGGAAATAATTACAATTCGAATTGTTAAGGCTGTATTATTTTTCAAAATACGTACTATGGATTAATAAAATTATAAAAGAGGAGACAAGGTTATATGAATTTTTCGGACATTTTTAAAAAATCTTTTTTAGAGGGGTATTCAGCTACAGATATTACTTCGACACATGTATTTGTGTGTATGGCAATAACTTCAATTTTAGCTATATACATTTTTTTTGTATATAGGATTATTACGAAGAAAAGCTTTTATAACAAAAACTTCAATATTTCCTTAGCCGCTATATCCTTAATAACAGCATCAATAATACTTACTATTCAATCGAGTGTAGTTATTTCGCTGGGTATGGTAGGTGCGCTCTCAATTGTTAGGTTTAGGACAGCGATTAAAGACCCTATGGACCTGATGTTTTTATTCTGGTCAATTAGTGTTGGTATTATATGCGGAGCTGGGTTGGCTGAAATCGCATTTTTAACTTCTTTTATTCTTACTGTGGGGCTATTTGTTTTAGAATATCTTCCTGTTTCAAAAGCACCTATGCTATTGGTTGTGAATTCAGACAGTGCTGAGGCAGACGAGAAAATTATTGAAACAGTAAAAAAGTATAGTAAGTATTATAAGGTTAAATCCAGAAATCTTTCGAAGAGGTCCTTAGAGATGGTAATTGAGGTAAGGGTAAAGGAAGAAGCTCAATGTTTAAAAGAAATTATGGAGCTTCAGTATATAACAACAGCTTCATTGATAAGTCATGATGGAGAGGTAACCTTTTAAGCGCAGAGATAGTTAATTAGTAGCATTGCATTGACAAAAAATTCTTAGAGGCATATAATCAATCCGGACACTTTTGTGTTGAACAGAAGATTTTGTTAAAAACGGAGGAAAAGAAATGGAAGCTATGCCAAATTGCCCAAAATGCAATTCAGAATATACCTATGAAGATGGAGAGTTATATATTTGCCCTGAATGTGCATATGAATGGTCAAAAAATCAAGATGTAACAGAGGATGAATTTGTTGTGAAGGATTCAAACGGAGTAATCCTACAAAATGGAGATACGGTAATGGTTATTAAGGATTTGAAGCTTAAAGGAAGCTCATCTTCGATAAAATCAGGAACAAAGGTTAAAAATATAAAACTCGTTGATGAAGACCATAATATTGATTGTAAAATAGATGGATTTGGAGCAATGGGACTAAAATCAGAATTCGTAAAAAAAATATAAGCTGACGGGAAGTGACGAGGGGACGGGGTTGTTGACACAAATATCAACGGCTCTGTCTCTTTTTCTATTGTCATCTCGCTAATAAGGTTAAAAAAGTTCATTTCAGTTATCGGAAAAAGCAAACAGAAAATGTTTAAGGTGTTATTGCTTTAGATATGCTATAATAAAAAAAACAAGCACTACCAATTATGGAGGATAATGATATTGAAAAATTTTAAGATGACGATTGCCTATGATGGAAGAAGATATAAGGGTTTTAGAAAAACCAAGCAGAATGATGATAAAACAATCCAAGGCAAACTAGAAATGATTTTAAACAAAATGTGCGAACAAGAAATAGAAGTAATTGCTGCGGTAAATACTGATGCAGGAGTGCATGCAAAGAAGCAGGTAGTAAATTTTAAGATAGAAGATACAAAATTAAAGCCAAGGGATATCAAAAAATACTTTGAAGAATTTTTGCCAGATGATATTGTGGTAATAAAAGTAGAAGAAGAGGAAGAAAGATTTCACAGCAGATATATGATAAAAACGATTACCTATGAATACAGACTATGGAAAAAGGATGCTCCTGTACGAGCTTTGTTTGAAAGACAATATGTTAAGCAAATGGATGAAATGCTTAATATCCATACAATGCAGGATGCGGCTAAGCTATTAATTGGGGAGCATGATTTTGCTAATTTTTCAACAAAAAGCAAAGCAAACAATACAATTAAGAATATGGTTGATTTAAATGTATCAGAAAATGATAATGAAATAATTATTACTATGAAAGCAAATGGATTTTTGCTAAATATGGAAAGAATTATAGTAGGAACCTTGGTGCAGATTGGATTAGCTCAGCGAAAAAAAGAGAGCATTACAGAAGCCTTTAACACTAAGAAAAAAGATGTTGTTGGACATAAAGCAATGGGACATGCACTGTGCTTGACGGATATAGAATACTAGAAATAGAAGCATAAAAATGATATAATTTAAGTAAATAAGGAGGGAACAAATATGGATAAGGTAAAAGAAAACTATTATATTCAGATTTTTGTTTTAGTTACTTATTTAGGAATGATTACTGTTAATGCTTTAGCCAATATTTTGCCGATTAATGGGATTGATACTGGCGCAATATCGGATGCATATCCAAATCTTTTTGCCCCAATAGGTTTTACCTTTTCTGTTTGGGGAGTAATATATCTTTTATTGGCTCTTTATACCTTATATCAACTGGGATTTTTTAAACATGATTATAGCAAGGAAAAATGGGAGCTGATAGATCGAATTGGAATATATTTTATTATATCTTCAATTGCAAATGCGGCATGGATATTTTCTTGGCATTACAAGCTTATCCCTTTGTCAATGATTTTAATGATAGTAATACTTGGCTGCCTAGTACAAATTAATCGCATTACACGATTTCAGGAGTTTACTATTAGAGAAAAGGCTTTTATTAGGGCACCCTTTAGTGTGTATTTTGGATGGATATCGATTGCAAGTATAGCTAATTTTGTGGTCTTGACAGTCAGCCTAAACTGGAACTGGTTTAATATAGAGCAGGCTATGTACACCTCGATTTTAATAGGAGCTGGAGCGATTATCGGAGCTATTATAATATTTATTAATAAAGATATACTATATGCTTTGACTTTGATTTGGGCATTTTTTGGAATATATAGCAAGCACACCTCGGCACAATACTTTAATGGGCTGTATCCAATGGTAGTTTGGACGGCTATTGCGGCTATTATATTGATTTTTGTGGAAGCAGTATATTTGTTTTTGAAAAATAAAAATAAAGCAGAAACTAGAGTTTAAAAGCATAATATGGAGGGTTTTTAAATTGAATAATCTATTTATATGCTATTTAAAATGCACAACCTGTAAAAAAGCTAAAGAATGGTTGAAGGAAAACCAAATTGATTTTGAAGAAAGAGATATAAAAGCTGCAAGACCAACAATAGAGGAACTTCGAAAATGGCATAAAAAGAGTGGTCTGCCTTTAAAGAGATTTTTTAACACAAGCGGATTAGTATATAAGGAGCTTGGGCTGTCAAAGAAATTATCAGAAATGAGCGAAGAAGACCAGCTTGTACTTCTTGCATCAGATGGAATGCTAGTAAAAAGACCTATTTTAGTGAGTGATGAAAAAATTCTAGTTGGGTTCAAGGCTGTGGAGTGGCAAGGGATTAATCGTTAATAAAATTGTATAAACAATAAATAGGATAGAGCATTAATAGAATTGATAGTAGCAGAAAAAAATCAATCAATAAAAATATTAAACTAGGGACCTTAGTCCCTAGTTTTTTGTGACTATTATAATCTATACGAGCTTTGATTATGGAGCTATAATTAACATATAAGAAAAACAAGCGCGCAACTTATTCAATTTATAATACCTTAGGAGGAAAACAATATGATGATGTTCGTAGAATTTTTAAAAACCTTATTAGTACCTATTAAAAACGAAGAAGGCCAGGGCATGGTTGAGTACGCATTATTGATTGCACTTATTGCCATAGTAGTTATTGCAGTTCTTATATTCTTAGGACCAGCAATTGCAGCTAGATTCCAAGAAATTATTGATGCCCTATAAAGATATATCACAAGCATAATAAGATATATAATAGTGGGCCATAATGAATTGTTCTTAACGGGCCAGTTGATACTGGCCCATTATTCATTTAAAAGCAAAGATAGGAGAGGAAGTATTATGAAGCATATAAAAAATAACAAAGGTCAGTCCTTAGTTGAATTTACAATGATTCTTCCTTTGGTGCTACTCATTTTAATGGGCATTCTTACCTTTGGAATAATGCTTAATACCTATCTGACATTAAGTCATATTTCAAAAGAAGGGGCTAGAATGGGAGCACTTGGAGAAAGCGATGCTGACATAATTGCAAAAATGATAGATATTTCTCCTGCCTTAGACCATACCAGACTCGATATTGAAATAAATCCTGTGCAAGGCAGCAGAAGCAGTGGAGATACCGTTACAGTTAGTTCAGAATATCAATTTCAGGTCATAGTACCTATAATAAGTAATATCGTAGGAGATGTAGTGTCTCTTGAAGCGCAGACCTCTATGCGTGTGGAGTGAGGTGAATAATTATGAAAGCAATATTGAAAACAATAAATAATAAAAAAGGAAATATATCAGTGATAATGTGTGTTGCATTAATCGCTCTTTTGGCGATTACAGCTTATGCAGTAGACATTGGACAGGTTTATATAGAAAAGCAAAGGCTGTCAAATGGCATTGATGCAGCGGCACTCGCCGCGGCATTAGAGCTGCCAGCAGATAGGAATGCGGCCTATGCAGTGGCTGAAGAATACTTGATAGAAAATAATGTTGACCCATCAGAGGTTGAAATTATAATTGCAGAGGACAATAGAAGTATCGAGCTTATTGCAAATAGAAATGTAAATCACCTTTTTGCAAGGGTTGTAGGAATTAATGCTAGTCAGGTTGATGCAACAAACAAAGTTATAATAGCACCACTTAGAGCGGCGAAGGGAGGAATAAGACCTTTTGCAGTAGAGGATTTTTCCTACGAATATGGCGACCAGGTTGTCTTGAAGGAGGGAGCGGGTGACGGATATCATGGTAATTATGGAGCAGTTGCACTAGGAGGTTCAGGAACTAGTACGTTAAGATACAATGTTATAAATGGTTATGGTGGAATTGTTAGAATTGGTGATATAATTAATACAGAGCCGGGAAATATGGCTAGTATTAATACAACTATAAAAAATGTTGTTGAAGCAGACCCTAGCAGCTTTGAGGATTTTGAAAGAGGTTCGCCTAGGATATGGGTAATACCCCTAGTAGATTCTTTAATAGTTAGCGGAAGGGAAGGAGTATTGGTTACAGGCTTTGGAGAGTTTTATGTAGAGAATGTAAAAAACAATGCAGGTAAAACGGAAATTACAGGAAGATTTGTAAGGTTTGTAGGAAATGGTGAAGTAGATGTAACCTTAGAGGATAAAGGTGCATACGGAGCGAAGCTAGTAAAGTAAAAAAACAAGGCGGTGAACAAGGTGAAAAACATTACAAAAAAATTATTTGTTTATTCTTTGATATTGGCTATTATAGCGGCAGGAATGCTTTATTTTTACCTTAAGTCTGTTGAGCAAGGAAGCTCGAGAGATGCAGAAAAAATAAAAATATTAGTTGCTGCAAAGGATATTCCGGCAAGAACAAAAATCTCTAAGGATATGATTAAAGAAATAGAAATAACAAAGGATGATGAAGATGTCAGCTTTATACAAAAAAGCGAAGAGGTAGTTGATAAATATTCTAAGGAAGCAATTTATAAGGATGAGCGATTTAATCCTAATATGCTGCTTATGGAGATTAAAGAGGAGTTAAGCCTGTCGCTGGGGTCTGGTTTTAGAGCAATAACTATAATGGTTAACTTGGAATCGGGAGTTGCCGATCTAATAAAGCCCTCGGATTTTGTAGATGTGATTGTTTATCTGCCAGAAATAAAGGATTCACAGCAATTAATCAGACCGGATATTGCAAAGGTAGTTTTAGAAAAAGCCGAAGTGGTAGCGGTTGATCAAAATCTATACAGGGAATCCCCTGAAAGAAAAGAAGAGCCAAAAGCTTTTTATATTACACTAGCGGTACCTGTGGGTGAAGTAGAAAAGGTTGTTTTAGCACAAAATATTGGAACACTCAAGCTTGCGCTTAGACCTGTAGAAGGAAAGGGTGAATATGATTCAGAAGGAATAATATGGCCAGAACTTCTAATTGACAGTAAAAAACAACCAGCAGTTCCTCAAGAGGATAAGGCTCAGAATGCAGATTCCTATAAGCTTGCAGAGGAATTGGTTAAAAGAACACAAGTAGCTATTGAAGAAAACAATTCAATAAAAGTGGAGCCTTCAGAAACAGTAAAAACAACGGAGCCTACTAAAACTACAGAACCTCAAGTAACTACTCAAAAGCCTCAAAGTCAAACGTATAAATATCACACAGTGGTTAAGGGTGATACGCTAATGAGTATTGCAAGAAAATATTATAATAATGATGCTTCAAAATATAAACTGATAATGTCAGCAAATAATCTGCCTGACACTAACATAAAAATAGGGATGAAATTAAAAATACCTGTGCAGTAAAGAAGGTGAAAAATAATGAGTAAAATTCGTGTAATGATTGCAGATGATATTGCTGAAACAAGAGAAGTAATTGCAAGAATTTTAAATTTGGAAAATGATAAATTTGAGGTTGTAGGAGAGGCAGCAAACGGAGCTGAGGTTCTGAATAGAATTCCATTATACAAGCCAGATGTTGTTCTTATGGATATTAATATGCCGGTTATGAATGGATTAGAGGCAACTGAGATAATTTCAGACAGCTTTCCAAATATAATAGTAATTATTATGTCGGTACAGGCTGAAAACGAATATTTGAAAAAGGCGATGTTTTCAGGAGCGAAGGAATACATAATTAAGCCGATTAACTATGATGTTTTAGTTGAGACACTAACTGCAACCTACCATAAATATAAGGATAGAATTCAAAAACAAGCAGTTACTGCTGAAGTTGAAAGAAATGCAAAAATAATCACATTTTATAGCTCTAAGGGAGGAGTCGGAAAATCAATTGTCAGCGTTAATGCTGCAATTGCAATTAGCAGAAATCACCACAAAAAAACCCTGCTGGTAGATTTGGATTTGCAATATGGAGATTTAGGGTTAATGCTCAATTTACAAAAAGAAAAGACAATACTAGATATTGTTGACGAGCATCAGACAGAATCCTATGAAAGCATTAAGCCCTTCTTGCAAAAATATGACGATAATTTAGATGTACTTTTGGCACCAACTCAGCCTGAGGCATCTGAATTTATTAGCAAAGAAGTCGTAGAAAAGCTCTTTAAAATATTTAAAAGCAAGTATGATTATATTTTAGTAGATACTGCTGTTAATTTTGAAGAGACTACACTGTTTGCTTTGGATTTATCAGACTTGATACTAATGCTGACAACTATTGAGATATCTTCAATAAAAAATACAAAGGTAGGACTTAATGTAATGAAAACCTTAAATTATGATAACAACAAGGTTAAGGTAATAATAAATAGTGCAGCAGACAAATTCGGAATAAGTGAAAAGGAAGCTGAGGAGGTTTTTAAAAACCATCTCATTGGAGTCTTGCCTGAAATGACTAAAGAAATAAGGCTTTCTGTTAATAAGGGAGAGCCAATATGCATTAGCAATCCCAAAATTCCGTTCTCCAAAAAAATTGTTGAGTTATCAGCAAAACTCCTATAATAAGGATGTGATGTTATGTCTTTGCAAAAAAGATTAAGCGAGCAGGCAGCTGAAATAAAAAATGTCAAAATTAAGCATAGCGAAAGAGAGGTCGACCCTTATTATGAGCTTAAGGTTAAGATTCAAAATAAGGTTATTGAAGAGCTTGAGATAGATTTCAATGAAATTTCGGATAAAAATGAAAAGCTAAAAAGAGAGATTAATGAAATTATTTCAAAGAATATAGAAGAAGAATCCTTAAATATGACCAATATTCAAAAGGATAAGATAAAAGAGGATTTGCTTAACGAGATAATTGGATTTGGTCCTATTACAACATTTTTAGAGGACAAAAGTGTTACAGAAATAATGGTAAATGGTCCAAATCATATTTTCATCGAGCAAGAGGGAAAGCTAGTCAGAACTGATGCAAGATTTAAAGATAATAACCATGTACTCCATGTAATAAAGAAAATTGTTGCTCCGATAGGCAGAAGAATTGACGAGAGCTCTCCGATGGTTGACGCCAGACTTCCTAATGGTTCTCGTGTAAACGCAATTATTCCGCCGCTTGCAATAGATGGTCCGTCAATTACAATTAGAAAATTTTCAGAGGATCCATATATGGTTGAGGATTTGATTTCCTTTGGGACCTTAAATTCAAAAATGGCAGAGCTATTAAAGCTTTGTGTATTAGGACACCTTAATATAGTTGTTTCAGGAGGAACTGGCAGTGGAAAAACAACAACCTTAAATGTTTTGTCTTCTTTTATACCGGAGGAAGAAAGAATTGTAACAATTGAGGATGCAGCAGAGCTTCAGCTTAATCAAACACATGTTGTAAGGCTGGAAACAAGACCGGCTAACATTGAAGGAAAAGGTGAAATTAGTATAAGAGATTTGGTTAAAAACAGCTTGAGAATGAGGCCAGACAGAATAATCGTTGGAGAGGTTCGTTCAGGAGAAAGCTTAGATATGCTTCAAGCTATGAATACTGGACATGATGGCTCTTTAACAACAGGCCATGCTAATAGTCCGAGAGATATGCTTTCAAGACTTGAAACTATGGTACTTATGTCAGGGATGAATCTGCCAGTTAAAGCAATTAGAGATCAGATTGCTTCGGCGATTGATTTGATTATCCAACAGTCGAGACTTGTCGACGGAAGCAGAAAAATAACTCATATTACAGAGGTTCAGGGAATGGAAGGAGATGTTATTATTTTGCAGGATATCTTCCGTTTTGAACCAAAGGGGCTTGATTCTAAGGGTAAGCTTCAGGGAGATTATGAGTTTACAGGAATTATGCCAAAGTTTTTCAACAAGCTTAAGGACAGAAGTGTTCATGTTCCGGAAAATATATTTACAAATATTTAGAAAACGCAAAAGGAAGTGAGAATTATGCTCTATGCGGTTATAGGACTAATATTTATTGCTGTTTTGCTTGGAGCAAATGCTCTATTACTTGTGTTTTTTGGCAAGGAAAGGTCAATTGAAAAAATAAAATACTATGATACTGAGCAAAGAAGAGTGTATGAAGAAATTGAAGAAGAAGCCAGAAAGGGCAAAAACAGCTTGTTAAAAACAATAGCAAGAGGAGTTCCTCAATTTTTTCTAGGGGAGGGCAATAGGAACAAAACAGCTCTTATGCTTATTAGAGCAGGCTCTCTTCTTAAGCCTGAAGAGCTCTTTGTAATAAAAAGCTTTAGTTCTATCTTTGGTGTTTTTACATTGTTTTTCCTAAGTAAGAATATATTTGTAGCGATAATAATAGCTATAGCTGTATGGAATATTCCAAGAATAATTATATATCAAAAAACAAACAAAAGAATTAAGGAGTTTGATGAACAGATAAGCGAGGGTATTACAATTATTTCTAATTCATTAAAGGCAGGGTATTCTTTTCTTCAAGCCTCTTCGGTGGTTGCTGAAGAAACTGAGGGACCGTTTGCAATTGAATTTAAAAAGCTTTTAAAAGAAATGAGCTTGGGGATTCCAATGGGAGATGCCCTAATAAATATGCTTAATCGCGTTCCATCAGATGATTTTAGGCTTATTGTAAATGCGATTTTAATACAGAAGGACGTAGGAGGAAATTTGTCTGAGATTTTAGATAATATTGCCTCCACCATCAGCGAACGACAAAAAATTAAAAATGAAATAAAGACTCTAACAGCACAAGGCAAATTATCTGGTATGATTGTTGTATTAATGCCAGTGTTTTTGGGTGCTTTTATGTATGTTATAAATAAAGATTATATTATGCTTTTGTTTTCTACTAAGTTAGGGATAGGAATGCTTGTAAGTGCGATAACCAGTCAAATGATAGGAATATGGCTAATTAACAAGATTGTTAAAATTGAAGTGTAAGGTGGTGTGAAAAATGAGCTATTATATAATTATAGTAGGATTTGTGGCAGCATTTCTGTTTATCTTTAATTTGCTGCTTGCACTCAATAAAGATAAGCTAAGGCTTCAAAGCAGAGTAAATGAAATAATAGATATGGACGAGAAAAAAGCTGAGCAGCTCGAAGGAAGCTTTGCAAACAGAGCTCTAAAGCCTCTGTATAATTATATTAGCAAAACGCTAATAAAAATAACTCCTAAGCAAAGAATTCGCAACCTAAGCAAGAGGCTGGAGGCGGCAGGACTTTTAAAGACTAACAATGTTGAAAAATGGCTATATAAAAGCTATATGATAATATTTATTTTCTCGGTTTTTTGTGGCTTGACATCTTATCAGCTTAATCCAAGTATTGGTACTTCACTATTAATTACATTACTATGTGCGCTATTAATTATGTTCGTTATGCATTTTAATATAAGTAAAAAAATTTCACAAAGGAAAAGAAATATTTTAAAAAGCCTGCCTTTTACATTAGATTTAATTACAGTAAGTGTTGAAGCGGGATTATCCTTTGATGGTGCTATTGCAAGGGTTATTGAAAATATTGCAGGTGAGCTTTCAGATGAATTTGCAAAAACGCTAAAGGAAATGAAGATGGGGATTGAGAGAAAAACAGCATTAAAAAATATGAGCGACAGATGTGATGTTAAGGAGCTTTCCACATTTATTAACTCCCTTATTCAGGCAGATAATCTTGGAGTAAGTCTAGGGAAGGTTTTGAGAATTGAGGCTGCTTCTTTAAGAGAGAGCAGAAAGCAGGCGGCAAGGGAAAAGGCCATGAAGGCTCCTGTAAAAATGCTGTTTCCGTTAATAATTTTTATTTTCCCAGCAATATTTGTTATTATTTTGGGACCTGCTGCAATAAAAATGATAGAGATATTTAAAGGATAACATTAACAAATAAAAAATATGGGGAGATGACGATATGTTTGTAGATATAGTGATGCCCTCAGGCGATATAATTTCGAAGGTGTTCGTAGCAAGCAGCTTTACAAAAAAGCTTTTTGGATATATGCTAAGAAATAAGCCCCAGCATAATGCGATATTGTTTGAAAAATGCAATAGTATACATACCTTTTTGATGAGGTTCCCAATAGATGTAATATTTTTGGATAAAAATTTTAGGGTAATAAAATATATTTCGAAGATGGAAAAAGGCAAAGCTATATGGCCGGTTAAAAATGCAGTTTATGTACTTGAAAGTGAGGCAGACAGATTTGAAAAAGTAGAAGAGGGTCAAGTTCTTCATAAAAAAAATGCTGATAGTTCACAATAGAACAAAAAAAAGAGGACAAGTATATGAGTGAGAAGAAGCTTGAATTAGAAAGAAGTGCGGGAAAAAAAGCTGAAGCTAATGTTATTAAAGAAATAATTGATAAAACAATTGGTGAGATTAACAATGCCAGAGGCGAAATTGTTAATATAGTTGACTATGCACGCAATGAACATGAGAATATCAAGTTAGAGCTTGCAGAAACAAGAAAGATTGCAGAAAAGATAATTGGGGAAGTGGATGCACTTGAGATGAGGGATAAACTGATGCGCAAAAAGCTTTCCCATGTTTCAAAGGAATTTAATACATACTCAGAGGAGCAGGTAAGGGAGGTCTATGATGCTGCACTTGAAACAAGAATGCAGCTTATGACCAAAAAAAATGAGGAGAAGATGCTGATAGCTAAGAGAACCCATTTGGAGCTGTCTTTAAAGAAAACTATGGGCACAATTGAAAATGCTGATAAAGCTATTAACCAAATAGGTCTTGCTGCCAGTTATCTGAAAGGAGAGGTAATGGCTAATATCGAGGGTGTTGATCAGGGGACAGAAATGTTTTTTGGAATTAAGATTTTGGAAGCACAGGAAAACGAAAGAAAGAGGATATCGAGAGATATTCATGACGGACCAGCACAATATGTAGCCAATATCCTTATGAAGGCGGATTTGTGCGAGAGAATTATACAAAAGGATATGAAACAGGGACTTTTAGAGCTTCAAGAGCTTAAAAAAGCTGTTGGACAGGCACTTAAAGAGGTTAGAGGAATTATTTATGATTTGAGACCTATGTCCTTAGATGATTTAGGACTTAACAAAACAATCGAGGAATTTGTAAAAAAATCCAATGAAGAAAATGAATGTAAATTTGAATTAAAGCTGACTCCTATGAAGGAGGAGGTAGAATCAATTATTCAAATAGCTGTATTTAGAATTATTCAGGAAATTGTTAACAATATTAAGAAGCATGCAAAGGCTAATAATGTTCATATTTCGCTGGAATATGGTGCAAAATATCTAAGAATTATTGTGAGTGATGACGGAATTGGTTTTAATCTAGAAGAAATTATGGACAGAGTTAAAAAAAGTGGTTCATCTTATGGTATAATAGGTATATTAGAAAGAGTAAAGCAATTAAAGGGAGATATTACAATTGATTCAGAAGTTGGAAAAGGAACTACCTTTATTGTGAAGCTGCCTATTAGCCGTGAGGTGATGGAAAATGAAAACGGACATTAAGATTATTGTAGCAG
The DNA here is from genome assembly GCA_002381865.1 of Clostridiales bacterium UBA4080. Lineage (GTDB taxonomy): Bacteria > Bacillota > Clostridia > Lachnospirales > Vallitaleaceae > UBA4080. The sequence continues at coordinate 26,705 of DFYO01000009.1, forward strand.
ACGACTTTGATTTAATTAGAGAAGGCGTTAAAAGAATTATCGATTACGAAGACGATATAGAGGTTGTCGGAGAAGCAGTTGATGGAGAGCAGGTCTTAATACTTGTGGAGAAACTTAAGCCCGATGTATTGCTGCTGGATATGAATATGCCTAAGAAAAGTGGGCTGCAGGTATTAAAGGCGCTGAAGGAAAAGGATATTCAGATTAAGACCATAATTCTGACGGTTGAAAATGATTATAATATAATTAAAGAGGCAATAAATATTGGAGCAGATGGCTATGTACTTAAGGAATCTGTTGGAAAAGAGGTTGTAAAAGCAATATATGCAGTTGTTAATGATGATAAATACATTGATCAATCTCTTATTTCGTTACTCTTTAACGATATAAATCAAAAGCCGCAGAAAAAAGAAGAAGTGCTAGACGAGCTCAGCACAAGAGAGGTTGAGATATTGTTTTATATTTCCAAGGGATTAAGCAACAAAGAAATAAGCGATAAACTTTATATTTCTGAAAAAACGGTAAAAAACTATGCGACAAAGGTATTTCGAAAAATTAATGTCACCGACAGGGTAAAAGCTACTATTTTTGCAATAGAGCATCACATTGAAAGATATTTGTAAGTAACTTTAGTTATACTAAAAAGAAAGCCTCCGCTTATATTAGTGGGGGCAGCTTATTTCTACAGCTAATAATGCTGATTTTTGATTCTAATCTGGATTATTTCTTTCCAAAGGCAATAAAAATACTTGCAAAATTAGCGAATATCCTGCGTTAAGCGCATTGCACAGCAGGTAAATATTTGTTATAATATTTTCACTAGTGCTTTATGCAAAAGAGTAAGCTCTCTGTGATTTTATAAGTGGTGGAAGCTTGCTTAAGGATTACGAGCTTTTAACAAATATGTTGTACGAATATCTTGATTATGATAGGGGAACGGATAGAAGGAAAAATATAATAAGAGGAGTGGTATCACAATGAGATTAAATTCTGCAAAAGGTTCGGAAGAAATTAAAATGATATTAAGCTATGTGAAGGATAGAATGAGCGGAAGACAGGTTCAGAAGCCTTCGGTTGCTGATGACGTGAATATGGAGCTAATGCATCAATTTGATGAAATGATTAGTCATGAAGAAAGAGTGGTTAAAACAGCAGGAGATATTGCAGATATAGCTAGAAGCCTTAGTGGGTTAGATGGCAATATTAATGAAATTTCAAGTCAGCTAATGAAATTTTCAAATGATATGGCATCTCTTAGTGAATCCAATCTTGCAATAGTTCAAGAAACAACCTCAAGTATGAATCAGGTTAGCGATACCATTGACGTTACTTCTTCTACCCTTGAGGATTTGGCAAATGAATCCGAGGTGCTTTCGAAAAAGAATGACGACAGTGTTGAGCTTTTAAAGGAAGTGGACAATCTGAAAAATAATGTTATTGAAGATACTGGAGTAATGAGTGAGAACATTAAGCAGTTAGTTAACCTTGCAGCAGAGGTAGGCAAAATAGTGGATAGTGTTGAGCGTATCGCTGAGCAGACAAATTTACTGGCTTTAAATGCAGCAATTGAAGCAGCAAGAGCTGGAGAACACGGACGAGGCTTTGCGGTAGTTGCAGAAGAGGTAAGAAAGCTTGCAGATGATACAAAAACTAATCTAGATGGAATGAGAGATTTTGTTAATCAGATTCATGGAGCCGCTGAGGATGGAAAGAAAAGTATGGACAGGACACTCTCCTCTACTGAGGTTATGAGTGGTAAAATAGAGATGGTTTCCGGAACCATTGTTGAAAACGTTGATATGCTTAAAAATGTTATTCACAATGTTGCAGATGTAAATCGTTCAATGCAAGGAATAAGAATTGCTGCTGAAGAGATTAACAAAGCAATGGAGGCATCCAGTAAGGATGCAGAGCAGCTTAGCGATATGACGGTAATCATTCATAAAAACGCTCAGCAAAGTGTAGGATTTGCACAACAGATATCGGAAATAGATAAGAAATTAAGGAATATGGTGGCAATGTATAAGTAATTTGAGACAATATAATGTAGCTTTCAATGTTTTTTTCAATATAAGAAAATATACCTTTGAAAAATCTCTATTATTGTATATAATATAGCATAGAGCGAATTTATGATGGTATTTACTGAAAGAAAAAAACTAATCTCTATGAGCTTATATAATATATGATTAATAGGAAGGTGAAAGAAAAATGTTTGGAGCAGATATTGGAATTGATTTAGGTACGGCAAATATTTTAGTATACATTAAGGGCAAGGGAGTCGTTTTAAGAGAACCCTCTGTTGTTGCTATAGACCAAGACACAAAGAAGCTTTTGGCAGTTGGGCATGAAGCAAGACGAATGCTGGGAAGAACTCCAGGTAATATTGTAGCAATTAGACCTTTAAGACAAGGGGTTATTTCTGATTATACAGTAACAGAGAAAATGCTTAAATACTTTATTTCTAAAGCGGTAGGAAGAAGCTTTAGAAAACCTAGAATTACTGTTTGTGTACCAAGCGGTGTTACAGAGGTGGAAAAAAGAGCGGTTGAAGAAGCCACTTATCAGGCAGGAGCAAGAAAGGTTAATATTATTGAAGAGCCTATTGCAGCGGCTATCGGAGCAGGTATTGATATTTCTAAAGCTTGCGGAAGCATGGTTGTTGATATCGGAGGAGGAACCTCTGATGTTGCAGTAATTTCTCTTGGAGGTGTGGTAACAAGCACATCTATTAAGATTGCTGGAGATAATTTTGACGAAGCGCTAGTCAGATTCATGAGAAAGAAGCATAATCTGTTAATCGGAGAAAGAACAGCAGAAGAGATTAAGATTAATATCGGAACTGCATTCAAAAGACCTGAGCTTTTAACTATGGATGTAAGAGGAAGAAACTTGATTACAGGACTTCCAAAAACAATAACAGTTACTTCTGAGGAAACTGAAGAAGCGTTAAGAGAATCTACTTCAAAAATTGTTGAGGCAGTACATGGAGTTCTTGAAAAAACTCCACCAGAATTGGCATCCGATATTGCTGATAGAGGCATTGTTTTAACTGGAGGAGGCAGCTTGCTTCAGGGGTTAGACCAGTTAATTGAAAGTAAAACTGGAATATCTGTTATTACAGCAGATGATGCATTAACTTGTGTTGCAATTGGTACAGGCAAATATGTTGAATATATTGCAAGTCAAAAATCGGATATTTACAACTAATAAATGAGTTGGAGCAGCAAGGTCAGTTAATTAGTTTTTAATATTTAGTTTTATAACAATTATATTTGATAAAGTATTACCTGCTTTTATAAGTGGGCTTGAATTTAACAACAGAGAGTGTCGCAAACTACTTTAAGTAGGGAGCGACATTCTTTTTTGGGCTCTTGCTTGCGGCACTCTATTATTAAGTTATTATAAGCAGAGATTTTTCGGTTCAAAAACTTAATATAAAGCCACAAGGGGACTCATTCAGAAGTGCACAGGAGTAAACGCCTTCCCTGATGCACACGATGTGCATGGGAAGGCAGAATGAGTCCCCTTGTGGCTACACAAGAGACACAATTTATATCCGAAAAATCGACCGTAAAAATAAAAAAACTATTGAGTGGAACTCACTTTATTATTCTCCTATAAACAAGCGATAACAATCTGATAAAAAAATAGTACAGATAATTAAAATAATTAATTTGGGGGTTAATGAAAAACACTTTTATTACGATAAATAAGATGAATATACAAATTAGACGAGGTGAAACACATGCTAAGAGGATTATATACTGCATATACAGGGATGTTGGCGCAGCAACAAAAGATGGACACAATATCGAACAATCTTGCCAATGTCAATACTATAGGCTTTAAAAAGGATGCTGCAGTATTTGAATCTTTTAAGGATGTGTATAAGATAAAAATTAATGATCCGGAAGCAATCGGGCAAAAGTCTATAGGAAAAGGCAATCTAGGTGTTAAGGTTGGAGAAATTTATACTGATTTTACGCAAGGAACCTTTCAGCAAACAGATAGCCCTATTGACTTGGCACTTGAAGGTACCGGAATGTTCGTTATTGGAGTTCCAAATGCTGAGGGTGAGCTCTCATATAAGTATACAAGAGACGGAAGTTTTAATATGGATTCCCAAGGGAGGCTAGTAACTCATGAGGGATTTTTTCTTATTGGCGAAAATGGTCCAATTACTCTAACAGATACAAATATCAGGATTTCAGAGGAAGGTAATGTTTTCCATGGAGCAGAGCTTGTAGATAGGGTAAGAACAGTTGACTTTGAAAATCTTAACCAACTTAAGAAAATAGGCTCTAACTTTTATGAAGCACCAGAAACAGCAGGAGAAAAGGCTTTTGAAGGCAAGGTAATTCAAGGATTTTTAGAATCATCAAACGTAAGCTCGATGGACGAAATGATTCATATGATAAATGTTATGAGAACTTATGAAAGCAACCAAAAAATAATAACAACTTATGACACTACTTTGGATAAAGCAGTGAATGAAGTTGGCAGAGTATAATCGAGAGGTGAAAAAATATGCTTAGATCACTATGGACAGCAGCATCAGGTATGAAAAGTCAGCAAATGTATGTAGATTCAATTGCTCATAACCTTGCAAATGTTAATACGACTGGATTTAAAAAAGAAAGCTTAGAGTTTAAATCCCTTTTATATGCAACACTCAGAGAGTCAGGAACAGATGAAAATGGAAATGGTTCTCCTGTAAGTCTTCAGCTTGGGCACGGTGTCAGAGCCTCAGCAAATGTGAAGAACTTTTCGCAGGGAAGTCTTCAGATGACTGGTAATTCTCTTGATTTTGCACTTGAGGGAGACGGATTTTTCGCAGTTCAAGATCTCAATGGAGAGCCTATTTATACTAAGGATGGCTCGTTTAAGCTTTCAGTAACTGAGGATGCTACAAGGCTAGTTACTACAGACGGATACTTTGTTCTTAATACAGATGGAGAGCCAGTTGAATTTGACTTGAATTTTAACGCTGAAAAATTAGTAGTTGATAACAATGGCGGACTTGGATATATGAACGAAGAAGGTGTTGAGGATTTAGGTGTTACTATTGGAATAGTACAATTTAGAAATGTTGCAGGCCTAGATTCTGTAGGAGGCAATTTTTATAAAACGACAACTGCCTCGGGAGAAGCTTTATATGAATTTGATGATGAGGAGCTTAAACAATCCAAACTAATTCAAGGAGCTTTAGAAGCATCAAATGTACAGGTAGTGGATGAAATGGTAAAAATGATTGTGGCACAAAGAGCTTATGAGCTTAGCTCAAAAGCAATTCAGACCTCTGATGATATGCTGGGACTTGCTAACAATCTGAAAAGATAAGCTGAGGTGATATTATGAGTATTGATATTTCAGGAATAAACAACCAAATGATTCAAAATATCACGCAAAATTCAAAAACGGCTTCTGAGCAAAAGGCTTTCGAAGATCTGCTTAAGGACGCTGTTGAAAAAAAAGACGATGAAAAGCTAAAAAAAGCCTGTCAGGAATTTGAAGGATATTATTTGCAGCAGCTATTTAAGGAAATGAGAAAAACTGTTCCAGAAGGCACTCTGCTTGAAAAATCACAGGGAAGAGAAATATTCGAGGATATGCTATATGAAGAGCATGCTAAAAATATTTCTTCAGGTAAAGGTATGGGACTTGCAGATATGCTATATAAGCAATTGTCAAAGGATAAAACAAGTTAGTTATTAATTGCGCCCCCATTAATACAATATAGAAGATTAGAAAATCGGCCTGCTTATTTAAAAATAAGCAGGCCACAGTTTTTTTTACTCTTTATTAATTTAGATTTTTATGCGATAATGGAATGTAAGCAATTGTTATTTATTTAGGAGGAAAGAATATGTCAAAAAGATTATTTACGTCGGAATCAGTAACTGAAGGCCATCCAGATAAGGTTTGTGACCAGGTGTCTGATGCAGTTTTAGATGCTATATTAGCTCAAGACCCTACTGCAAGAGTTGCTTGTGAAACAGCAGTAACAACGGGCTTGGTTTTAGTAATGGGAGAAATTACTACCAATGGGTATGTTGATATACAGAAGATAGCTAGAGAAACAATTACTGAAATAGGATATGTTAATGCACATGGAGGTTTTGATGGAGAGGCTTGTGCGGTACTTACAGCAATTGATGAGCAGTCAGCTGATATTGCTATGGGAGTAGATAAAGCTTATGAGGCAAAGCATTCTGAAGCTAAGGCTGCAGAAGCTGAAGAAACAGGAGCAGGAGACCAAGGAATGATGATTGGCTTTGCTTGTGACGAAACAGAGGAGCTAATGCCGCTTCCGATTTCCCTTGCACATAAGCTGACATATAAACTATCAGAGGTTCGCAAATCTGGAACTCTGTCATATCTCAGACCTGATGGAAAAGCACAGGTTACTGTTGAATATGAAGATGATGTGCCAAAAAGAGTCGATACCATTGTTGTTTCAACCCAGCATTCAGAGGATGCTACCTTGGATATGATTGAAAAGGATATTAAGGAATACGTTATCAAACCAGTAATCCCAACGGAGTTATTAGATAAGGATACTAAGTATTATATTAATCCGACGGGACGATTTGTAATCGGAGGACCTCAGGGAGATTCGGGACTAACTGGAAGAAAGATAATTGTTGATACCTATGGAGGTTATGCAAGTCATGGCGGGGGAGCTTTTTCAGGAAAAGACCCAACCAAGGTAGACCGCTCAGCAGCCTATGCAGCAAGATATGTAGCTAAAAATATAGTAGCGGCTAAAATTGCAAAAAAATGTGAAATAGAGCTGGCTTATGCAATTGGTGTTGCAAGCCCGGTTTCAGTATATGTTAATACACATAACACAGGAATTATTGATGATGAGAAAATTACTCAATTAATTGAAGATAATTTTGATCTTAGACCTGCTGCAATTATAAGAGAGCTTGATTTAAGAAGACCAATATACAAGCAAACAGCAGCGTATGGACATTTTGGCAGAACTGATATAGATTTGCCTTGGGAAAAAACGGATAAAGCAGATAAGCTAAAAGAGGATGCAAAAAAATTCATGTAGATAGTTTTTAGCAGGGGAAGCCAAATGGTTGATGTAGAAGGTGTTATTGAAGAAATAATTTATAGAAATGAAGATAATGGGTATACAATTCTTACTGTTGCAACAGATGCTGAGGAAATAACGGTTGTTGGAACCTTGTTTCGAACAACCATAGGCGAGAGAATTGTAGTAAAAGGCAATTATAATTCTCATCCTATCTATGGACTGCAGCTAAAGGCGGAGGAGTTTCAATGCTTTATGCCGCAGGAGCAGGCGGGAATGGAGAAATATCTTTCATCGGGGGCGATTAAAGGAATCGGCCCCTCCCTTGCAAAAAAAATCGTTGAGGAATTTGGAAATGAGACCTTTAAGATAATAGAAGAGAGTCCGGATAAATTATCTGTGATTAAAGGCATCAGCATGAAAAAGGCTCAAGAAATTGCCAGGATATTTTTTGAACAAAAGAAAATGAGACAGGTTATTATTTTTCTTCAGGATTTTGGGGTATCTCTAACGTATGCAGTTAAAATTTTCAATGAGTATAAGGACAAAAGCATAGAAATTGTTAAGGGTAATCCATATAAGCTGGCAGAGGATATTCATGGAATAGGATTTAAAATGGCAGATTCCATGGCTTATAGGGTTGGAATTGACCGCGATTCTCCGGAAAGGATAATGGCGGGCATTAAATATACCTTGAATCAGGCGTCGCAGGAAGGACATCTTTTTTTAGAGCAAGGACAAGTGATAGAACAATCCATGGAGCTTCTTGAAACAACTAAGGAGCATATTGAAAATGCGATGTTCGAGCTTGTTATAAGGCAGCAATTGAAAAGCTTGACCATTGAGGACAAGCAGGTTGTCTATTTAATGAATTATTTTATGATGGAAAAATATATTGCACAAAAGCTTTTAGAGCTTGCAGATTTTAAGATTGCAGAGGATAAAAATATATCCAAGGAGCTTGAGCACATAGAAGATACTCAAGGAATATGCCTTGATGAGCTGCAAAAAAAAGCAATTATTGATGCTATGAATAATGGCGTTCTTGTGGTAACCGGAGGCCCGGGAACGGGCAAAACAACAACGATTAATGCAATAATAGAAGCCTATGAGGACAGGGGCAAGGAGGTTCTTTTAGCAGCGCCAACAGGCAGAGCTGCAAAAAGAATGACAGAAACCACTGGAAAAGAAGCTAAAACCATTCACAGACTTCTAGAAATAAGCTTTAGCAAGGACGAGTACAATCAGAAATTTGAAAGAAACGAAGAGTACCCCTTAGAAGCTGATGTTGTGATTATTGATGAAGTTTCTATGATGGATGTAACCTTAACATATTATTTGCTTAAAGCAATAGCGATTGGAACAAGACTAGTATTAGTGGGTGATAAGGACCAGTTGCCATCAGTAGGACCGGGGAATATTCTTAAGGATATTATAAAGTCAGAGCATATTAAGACAGTAGTATTAGATAAAATATTCAGGCAGGCTATGGAAAGCGATATTGTAATTAATGCGCATAAGATTCATAAAGGAGAAAGCTTTTCACTGAGGAAAAATGATAAGGATTTTTTCTTTATTGGAAGGCAGAATGCCCAAAGAATAATTGAGGAAATAATCGGGTTAATTAAAACAAGGCTTCCTGAATTTGCAGGTCTTTCAGGGAGTGATTCTATTCAGCTATTAACTCCTATGAGAAAAGGACTTTTAGGCGTTGAAAATCTTAACAATGAGCTTCAAAAAGCAATAAATCCGCCAGATAAAAAAAGAAGAGAAAAGGAATACCGCAAGATTATATTTCGCGAGGGCGACAAGGTTATGCAGATAAGGAATAATTATAATATTGGATGGACAATTATGAGCAAATATAATTATCCTATAGAAGAAGGTGTTGGAGTATTTAATGGTGATGTGGGCAAAATACTTGAGATAAATCATTATTCTGAAAAAGTTAAGGTTAAGTTTGATGATGAAAAAATTATTGAATACGATTTTTCTAATCTGGATGAAATTGAGCTTGCTTATGCAATTACAATTCATAAAAGTCAAGGAAGCGAGTATCCGGTTATAGTAATGCCAATATTTTCAGGACCTGCAATGCTGCTTACCAGAAACCTTCTGTATACAGCGATAACTAGAGCAAAAAACCATGTGGTGCTTGTAGGAAATGAAGAGATTTTTTGGAATATGGCAAACAATAATAGAGAAATTCACAGAAATTCAAGTCTTCATATTATGCTTGAGCAGGCCGCAAATATTTCTTTGTAAATTAAAGCTTAGCAGATTATTAATAGATAGACCTATTAGTTGCAGATTAAGTCAGATAAACCATTTTAGTTTATATCACTTAGGGGGAAGGGTATAATTATATGTGGAAAAAGACAATCACTTTTATTATTGGTATTTTGTTTCCCAAAAAATGTCCATTTTGTGAAGAGCTAATGGATATTACTCAAGAGCAAACTATATGTGATAATTGCAGAGCTGAAATTAGCTGGATTAATGAAAAAATGGGAATATGCAGTAAATGCAGCAAGCCGCTTGTGGATAAAAGCAAAAGCTATTGCTATGATTGTGAAAAAACCAAGCACCATTATTATAAGGGAAGAGCTTTGTGGTTATATGCAGGGAGAGTTCAAGACTCTATTATTAGGTATAAATTTAATGGTAAAAGAGGCTATTACAGAAGTTATGTTACGGAGCTAGTAAAATGCTTCGACAAACAAAAGGACTGGAATATTGATATAATAACCTCCGTGCCGATGCATAAATACAGGCTTAGAGAGAGAGGCTATAACCAATCAGCATTATTGGCAGAAGGCTTTTCGCTTGAAACTGGGATAAAACTGGACAACAAATTACTAATTAGAGTAAAAAATACAGCTAGACAAAAGGATTTAAGCGATTTAGAAAGAATACATAATATGAAGAATGCTTTTTTGATAAATAATACAGAGCTAGAGGGAAAGAATATTCTTATTATTGACGATATATATACTACGGGAAGTACACTGGACGGTTGTGCAGCTGAACTTATAAAAAACGGAGCAGCAAAAGTATACTTTATGACACTGGCAATTGGAAAAGGACTATAATATGGAGGTGTAGTAATGGAGGTAAAAAATTGTATTAAATGTATGAAATTGTTTAACTATGTTTCGGGACCATCGATTTGTCCTGCCTGCAGAAAAAACATAGAAGAGCAATTTAAAGAGGTAAGGCTCTATATCAGAAAGAATTCTGATGCTTCGATATCTGAAGTTGCAGAAGCTTGTAATGTTGATATTAAGCAAATAAGACAGTGGATTAGAGAAGAAAGACTTAGCTTTTCATCAGACTCATCAATTGGAATTGAATGTGAAAGCTGTGGAAAATCCATTAAAACTGGAAGATTTTGTGAAGCCTGCAAGGTTCAGATGGCAACAAACCTAAGCTCTGCATATAAAAAGGAAGAGGTTAAGGAAGAAAATCCTTATGAAAACAAGGATACAAGCAGTAAGATGAGATTTTTAAATAAAGACAAATAATTAGAGGGGTCAAGCAAAAGCTTGATCCTTTTTTTTAGAATGGATTTGAAGAGCAAGCATATAGTGCAAGATTAAGTTTGACTTTTAATAAAAAAAAACAAAAAAACCTAAATCTTTTATTAAAAAGAGACGATATAAAAAGCAAGAAAGTAGAAAATTATAGGTGGTGACAATAATGAGAATAAACGGACTAAACAATGTAAACAGTATTTACAAAACTAATAAGGCAAACAAGGCTTATGGAACTAGCAGTGCTGAACCAAGTAAAGACACGCTGGCTATTTCAGATTTTGCAAAAGAGCTTCAGGTTGCCAAGCAAGCAGTTGATATGGCTCCTGAAATCAGAGAATCCAGGGTTGAAGGAATTAGACAGCAAATGGAAGCAGGACAATATAATATAGCAGCATCACAATTGGCAGACAAGCTTTTAAACAGATATTTTGAATAATTGTTAGTTATTATTAAGGTGCTTTAATTATAATAATAAAGCACAATGTCTTGCCAAGAAAATAGTTTGGATTGCGCAGAATAATTGACAAAAAAATAGCTTGTATTATGAATGGTATATTAGCGGTTAAATAATCTGAATAACAAAGAAGGGATATGATGGCAAGTTTAATTGAGGAATTAATAAATGTGCTAGAAGAGGAAACAGGATGTTATCAGAAGCTTCTAGATATGGCAGATAATAAAAAGGATGTTATTATTAAGGGAGATGTGCCTAGCCTACAGGAAATCACAAAGATAGAGCAAGAACTGGCTGGGCATATTTTGCGTCTTGAGAAGAAAAGAAAACAAAACTTAGAGGATATTTGTCTGGTTTTAAATAAAAAACCAGAGGAAATGACTAATAAAAAATTAATAGCTATTCTTAAAGGAGAAGAAAAGGAAAAGCTCGAAAGCGTTAATAATATGCTGGTCGAGATAGTCGAAGCTCTCCAGACTCACAACAATATTCATAAAGAGCTGATTCAGCAGTCTCTTGATTTTATAGATTTTACAGTTAATGCTGTACAAAGCTCTACCACAGCAGTAAAAGGTAACAGCTATCAGGCAAAGGGCAACAGAAATGACGACTTTGGCGGAAGAAACTTTTTCGACGCTAAGCAATAAAAAGGCGGTGATGATATGTCGTCAATAAGCAGTTTATCAGCAGCGGTTTCGGCGCTCATGTCAAGTCAGACCGCACTTAATACAACAGCTCATAACTTAGCCAATGTTAATACAACTGGTTATGTTAGACAGCAGATATTGATGAACGACAGCAGGTATATGAATCCTGGCAGAAATAATACTACGGGCTTTTACGTAGGTCTTGGTGTAGATATTCAACAGATAAGACAGGTAAGAGATCGTTTTTTAGATGAAAATTTTAGGCAGGAAAATTCTAGAAAGGGATTTTATGAAGCAAAGGCAGCTTCGATTGAGGAAGTTGAAACAATACTTGGAGAAATCGAAGGCGAAAGCTTTGCAAATGTAATTAATTCCTTATGGACTTCGATAAATGAATTGGCAAAAAATCCGGAAGGCTTAGAAACTAGAGGTTCTCTTGTACAAAATGCAGTATTATTTGTTAATAGGGCCAACCTGACAATGCAGCAGCTAAAAACCTATCAAGAAAATATGAATACTCAAATTTCTGATATGGTTACTCAAATCAACCAGATAGGCGAAGAGATTTATCAGCTGAATGATGTTATTGTTAAAAGAGAGCTTTCTGGAGGTAATGCAAATGATTATAGGGACCAGAGAAATAAGCTTTTAGATAATTTGTCAACAATTGCAGATATTACCTATAAAGAGGATATGCGAGGTAATGTTCTGGTTCAAATAGAAGGAAGTGATTTTGTCACACTAGGTGGCTACAATAGAATGGGGCTGGATGCAGCAGCACCCTTTAGTCAGCTGGTGAAGCCAGTTTGGGAGCATTTGCCAACAGGCATTAATGATGTTTTTGAATTTGGCATTCCGATAAATTCAGAAAGCAATAACGATAAGGGTAAGCTTAAGGGCTTGCTTCTTGCCAGAGGAACAGGGGATGCAGATTGGACTGATATGCAAAACCCAGCAATTTATGAAAGCACAATTAAGCCTTCGCTTATAATGAATGCACAGGCACAATTTGATAATTTGATACATGGAATTGTTACTACAATTAATGATATTTTAGCTCCTAATATTGAAACTATTCCAGGAGTATATGAATTAGACGTAGCCAATGCGCCATTTGACAGGGATGGAATACAGGGAACAGAGCTTTTTGTAAGAAAAAGCATGGATAGATATAGCGCAGGAGTTTATAACCAAGAGGATGCTGCTAACCCTTACAGCTTATATTCAGCAGGAAATATTGAAATTAATCCACTGATACTTCAGGATTATGATAAGCTTTGTTTAAGTGGAAGCGTGGATGAGCTTTCTGATAGCAGCTATGTAAAAAGTATACTTGATAAGTGGCAGGAGCCATTTTCGCCGATAGAGCCAGGTCTTGTATCTGAGCTAAGCTTTAATGAATACTATAACGAGTTTGTTTCAGGAATCGGAAATACAGGTAACGCAACTAACAATAAGATATCAAATCAAGAGCTGATGGTAACTCAGATAAGTAATCAAAGAAGCTCACTTCATGAAGTATCTTCAGATGAGGAGCTAACTAATATGATGAAATTCCAGCATGCATATAACGCAGCTTCAAAGGTTATAGTGGTATTGGACGAGATGATAGGACAGATTGTTCAAAGCACTGGCTTGGTGGGAAGATAATAAAGAGAGAGGAGGAATACTATGAGATCTTCATTTTTTGGATTAAACGTAGGAGTGCAAGGCTTATATACTGCTCAAACGGCTTTGAACGTAACTAATCACAACATTTCAAATGCTGAAACAAAAGGCTATAGCCGTCAGACAGCAGAAATTTCTGCAACTAGAGCTTTGCCTAATAATAGAAGAGGAATGGTGGGTACAGGAGCTGAGGTAACAAATGTAACACAATCCAGAAATGCGTATATAGACTCAAAATACTGGAGTATGTCTCAGGATTTAGGTCAATATACAATTAAAAATGATATGCTTGGACAGCTTGAAATCCTTTTTAACGAGCCTTCAGATACAGGTTATAATGCAATGATGGGAGATTTGTTTTCCTCTATTCAAACCTTATCCTTAAACCCTCCAGAGGATGCCTTGGTGTCGGGTTTTGTAGATTCTGCAGACAGCTTTGCGCAGTACTTTAATAATTTGGGCAAGCAGTTAATGAATACTCAAAAAGAAGCGAATTTTGGAGTTAAAGCTACGGTTACTCAGATTAACAATATTAGCAGTCAGATAGGGGCTTTAAATGATCAGATTGGTAATCTTGAGTTAGGCGGAGCAAGAGCAAATGATTTAAGGGATGAAAGAGCCAATCTTTTAGATTCACTTTCAGCTTTGATTAATATAGAAACAAAGGAAACTACAGACATTAATGGGAAAAATACATTTTCAGTTACAATAGGCGGACAAATGCTAGTTAGAGGAAATCAGGTTAATCAGCTTGAGCTTGTTCCGAGAACAACCTTGAATAATCCTGAGGATGTACCTGACATGTTCGATATTTATTGGGAGTCAGGACAAAAGCTATATCTTAATAGTGAGACCTCAAGTGGAGAATTAGTTGGGTATTTAGATGTAAGGGATGGCAATAATGGTGAAAACTTTAAAGGTACAATTACAAATAATCTTGCGGGACCTCCACAGCAAATTGTTGTAAATAACCTTTCAAGAAATGATATAATGGCAGCTGGCAAAATTGTTGCAGGAAATAGAGAATATGAATATTCAGCAATGAGCTTCGATGAAATCAGCGGAGAAATGACCTTTACGCTTACTGCAGCTGCGCCAGAGCTAATTGCCGGAATAAATTTAGAGACTGGAGAACAGGTCGATTTTAAAGGAATTCCTTATTATGTACAAAAGCTGAATGAATTTGTAAGAACAATGGCAAAGGAATTTAATCAGATACATAAAGCTGGAAATGGAGGAGCAGACCCAAAGGAATTATTTCAATTCAAGGGTTATACTGGAGCACCCCCTCAAATGGCTTTAGATGAAGCTAATTTGTTTACTTATAATCAGATTACCATTCATAATTTTGCATTTTCTGAAGAGATTATTAACGATAACAGCTTGCTTGAAACCTCTTTTGTATCTGATGCGGGAGAAAGTGCCAATGATTTATTACTTGCACTTTTTAATATCAAGCAGGATGTAGATGTTTTTTCAAAGGGCAAGCCAGATAGCTTTATGCAAGCGATGATAAGTGAATTGGCAATTGACACTAAGAAGTCAGAAAGCTTTAAAACAGGACAAGAAAATTTGACCCGCTTAGTAGACAATCAGAGGAAATCTGTTTCAAGCGTTGATTTAAATGAAGAGACTGCGGATATGCTTAGGTTTCAGCAGGCATATAATTTTTCCGCAAAAATAATTAGTGTAATGGATGAAATATATGATGTTACAATTAATCAATTGAAAAGATAGTAAAGCTTTGGAGGTGACAATATGAGAATTACAAATTCAATGATGAGATCGGATTCCCTATGGAATATTAACAGAAATGAAATTATGATGAATAAGTATCAGACACAGCTTTCATCAGGAAAAAAAATTCAAAAGCCTTCAGAGGATCCGATTGTAGCAATTAGGGCCTTGAAGTTCAGGGCAAATGTAAAAAAAATAGCACAATATAAAACAAATGCAGAGGATGCAACAAGCTGGCTTTCAACTACAGAGCAATCCTTGGATAATTCAGTTAGCCTATTAAAAAGAGCAAGGGATTTATGCGTTCAAGGAGCATCAGACGTATTTACAACGAATGAAAGAGAAAGTATTGTAACTGAGCTTGAACAGCTTAAAACTCAACTGCTCAGTGAAGCCAATGTTAATTACGCAGGAAGATATATTTATTCGGGATATAAAACTAATAAGCCTGTAGTGTTTGTGGAAGACCAGACAGGAGTTAATTTTGATATTACGGAAACTTTTGCAAATGACCAGGTTGAAAAAATTCAAAAGGCAGTTGAAACAGGAGCACCTGGATCAGGAGAATATCAAATATCAGATGCCTATCGAATACGACTTGGATATGATGATATTACTGATATTACAGCAGCTGGGATAGGTACCCTTACTATCAACGAAATGAATTCAGGCGATGATGATGCTTATGAACCTGCTCAGGGCTCGGTAAATTTCTTGAAGGATACCGGTGAATTAATCTTTAATTATGACAATGTTAGGGGCGAGGATGATTTGGGCAATCCTGTTGATCCGATACCGGCCAGCTTTAACATAGAGTATGGAAAGAATAATTTTGAAAAAGGCGATTTGTCACCAGAGCATTTCTTTAACTGTGTAAATACTACTGCAGTACCTCCTGTAACCTACACTATTCCTGACGACAAAATGATTTATCAGATTAGCTATAATCAGGAAATAATTGTAAACACTCTTGCAAAGGATGTATTTACAACAGATATGATTAGAGATCTTGAAGAAATAATAAATGCAGTAAAGGGAATTACGGATGATGGTAGCGATTTCGAGGGTCTTAAGGAGGATTTGCTAGGAGATATTTTCTCGAAAATGCTGACAAAGATTGATGCTCATAATAATAAGCTGATTAGAGAGGAGGCTGTTATTGGAAGTAAAATTAATCGTCTAGAATTAACTATAAATAGACTTGAGGATGATAAAATCAATTTTACTGAGCTGATGTCCTTAAATGAGGATGTAGATATGACAGAGGCTGTGCTTGATTTAAAAGCACATGAAATTGTTTATAATGCTTCGCTTACTTCTTCTTCAATGCTTATGCAAAAATCGCTTATAGATTTTATTAGATAAAAATGGATTTGTGAGAATACAGGGCTAAAGCCGTTAAATTATTTCAAAACTATTGAAAAAAAGGAAAATTATAAATATATTTTATTGGATATTCTGATGGTTTGTGGTATGCTAAATATAAGAACATTATGAAAAAATCATAGTGCAAAGGAGAGGTACAGATGAAAATTAAAACCAAGTATTTTGGAGAAGTGGATATTGAGGATGAACTTATTTTAAGCTTTGAAGAGGGTATTTTTGGCTTTGAGGATAATAAAAGCTTTGTTATTGTTTACAACAATAAAACTGAGGCAAGTCCTTTTTGCTGGCTTCAGTCAACAGATGACTCAGCAGTATGCCTTCCCCTTATTGACCCGTTGGCATTTTTCCCAGAGTACAATCCTGAGATACCCGGAGATAGAGTTGCTAAAATAGGGGAACTTAAGGAAGAGGATTTAAAGCTCTTTACGGTTGTAGTTGTTCCGGAAGAAATCAAACGAATGACAACAAACCTTATGGCACCGATTTTAGTTAATGTTAAAACCAAAAAAGGTCTTCAGGTTGTAGTGGCAGATGAAGAATATGAAATTAGACATAATCTTTATGAGCAGATTATGCAGATGAAGGAGGCGACTGAATAGATGCTAGCCTTATCCAGAAAGCTTCAGGAATCGGTTATTATTGGAGACAACATTGAAATCACTGTGCTTTCGATTTCCAAGGACCAGGTTAAAATTGGAATAAATGCTCCTAAATCAGTATCTATCCACAGAAAAGAGATATATCTTCAAATACAGGAAGAAAATCAGCAGGCAGCCCAGATGGACAACACTGCAATTGAAAAGCTAAATAATCTATAATAATTTGATAGAGGTATAAAGGATAACAAAGGGGTAGAAGCCTGGAGGTCTTTTCGATGGATGTGAAGGTATGCTTGAGATGTAAAAGATTGTTTGAAAGCACAACAGAGCTTCAAGGCTCAGTTTGTAGTAGCTGCTATGAGGAANNAAGCAGACTTTAGAAAGGCAAGAGATTATATTAGAAATAATCCAAATGCTTCTGTTTTTGAGGTTTCGCAGGCCTGTGAGATTGAACTTCAATATTTAAAAGAATGGTTAAAGGAAAACAGAATAGTTTATCAAGACACTAATAAAAGCCCTGAAAATTAAAATTAAAAAAAATAAAAAAATTTTCAAAAAAACTATTAAGTTTAAAAAAACTGTGACGATATATATTATGTAATTAAAAAACTGTCGGCCACAGTTTATTAAAAAAAATAAAATTGGCATGGAAGCCAAAAACACTTAATTCAAGGAGGAATTAATTATGAGAATTAACAACAACCTAATGGCAATGAACACTCACAGACAATTGGGGATCAACTCAAACGCAGGCGCAAAATCAATTGAGAAATTATCTTCAGGTTACAGAATCAACCGTGCTGGTGATGACGCTGCAGGTCTTGCTATTTCTGAGAAAATGAGAGGCCAGATTCGTGGTTTGAATCAAGCTTCAAGAAACTCTCAAGATGCGATCTCTTTAGTTCAAACAGCTGAAGGTGCATTAAATGAAACACAAGCTATTTTACAACGTATGAGAGAACTTGCTGTACAATCTGCTAATGATACAAATGTAAATGCAGATAGAACTGCCATTCAAAATGAAATTGACCAATTGACAACTGAAATTGATAGAATTGGTAATACAACTGAATTCAACACTAGAAAATTATTAAATGGTGGTGCGGCTGTTACTGCAACAATCACTAATGCTAATGCTGCAGACGCTGGTAAAGTTTCTGTAATTGGTGGATCTGGAGATACTCAAGTAGGAGCAAATATTGAAATTACTGCGATAACTGGTGCAACAGCAGATAGCGGAACTACTACTGCAACGTTTGCAACAAAGAATACTGCTCTTGCAGATGCAAGTACGATAACAATCAATGGTGTAAACTTTGCTTTTGATTCGTCAAATACTGTACAAGATGCTTTAGATTCTATTAATGCCGCTGGTCTTGGCGTTACGGCTTCTCATACAGATGGAGCTGGAATTGTGCTTACATCAAATACCAAAGGCTCATCTTCAGAGCTTACAATTTCTGGAGTAGCTAATTCTTTCGTTGGAGCAAATACAATTACCCAAGGTGCAGATGCTTCAGTTACGTTGACTGGTGCTGAATCATATTCAGCTGAAGGTAATGTAATTACTATTACAGATCCTGCTGATGCTGCAAATGGTTTACAATTCGAAGTAAGTGGAGCAGCTTTAACTGGTGCAACGGTAGATTTAGATGTTACTGCTAACGGTGGATTGACAATGCAAATCGGTGCAAATGAAGGTCAAACTATGTATGTTTCAATTGGTGATATGAGATCTTCAGCTCTTGGTGTTCAAGGTGTAGATATTTCATCTGCTGCTACAGCATCTACAGCAATTACAACAATCAATGATGCAATTACTTCTGTATCTTCTGAAAGAGCTAAACTTGGTGCGGTTCAAAATAGATTAGAGCACACAATCAAGAACTTAGATACATCTTCAGAGAACCTCCAAGCTTCTGAATCTCGAATCAGAGACGTAGACATGGCGAAGGAAATGATGGAATTCACTAAGAATAACATCCTTCAACAAGCTGCTCAATCTATGTTGGCTCAAGCAAATCAACAACCTCAAGGAGTTTTACAACTTCTAAGATAGTTGATTATGGGTCCATTAGAGAGCAATCTCTAAATGAACATTGGGTGAATTGCTGGAACTTCCTTAAGCTCAGCTAACCACAACGCAGCTGGAAACGGCAAACGTGATGGTTTGAAAATAGCTGAGATTGGATAATCAGCAGCCAAGCTCCTGTGTCGAAAGACTGGAGAAGGTTCAACGACTAGGATATACCATCTAAGGCGAAAGCTATGATGATGAAATCCGTAGGATCAGAGGTGGTCCGAAGTGCCCAACAACCAAATTAGTGAATAGGCGATAGGCGTTAGCCGTTAGGAAAAGCACTTGACCTTCCTAATCAACTAACCCCTAACCAACTAACCAACTAATCCGGTTGAAGATATAGTCTGGCATATACTGAAAGGTATGTGATGGTCCGCAAGCAAACCAAGCACCTCAAGGCGTTCTCCAGTTACTCAGATAATTGGACGCAAATTAAAGCCATTAAGGAGTCCAGGGGATTATTCTCCTGGCTCTTTTTTTTATTTATAGAATAATAAAATTCGACTAGCTTGTAAAGGTAAGAAATCAATTTATAACAAAATACAAGTTAAGGTAGGAGGGTATATGAGCATTGAAAAAATTAATCATATTGCAGAACAAATAGAAGAATCAATTCGAAATTTTGACAAACCAAAAACTATGGAAATGCTAATAACATTTGTTGAAAAAATGAATCAAATAATGCAGAAAGATAGAAAAGCTTGGCCTGAAAAACGAATCAAAAGATTTAACGGACTTGTAAAATATTTACTTTTATCAATTGAAAACGGAGATTTAGAATTCGCACAAATGGTTTTAAAAAACAACCTACTGCCATATATTAATCAGAATCCTTTAGAACTATTAATGCCGGAAGAAATTTTAATTAAAATTGAAGACAAAAATACAAGTGAAATAAGAAAGCAATATACCTCTTATGCGTACCTAAATCTTTGGAAAGGAATAATACCTGATAATGCAAAACAAATCAAACGAAACAGGTATAAAATTTCTGCTCTATACAACCTTGACTATATCAGACATATTGCCTTTGATAAATTCATCGATGACAGTGAATTAAAGGTTTTGATTGCAGGTTGCGGAACAGGTGAAGATGCAATTATATCAGCTTTAACGTTTTTGAAAGTAAGTTATACCTTTATTGATATTTCAAAAGAATCATTAAATATCGCTAAGGGATATATTAAAGAACTTGGATTAGAAAATGTAAAGGTTTTAGAAGAAGACATTATGACAATGGAACTTAATGAGACGTATGACATTATCATCAGTTCAGGAGTAATTCACCATTTGTCAAACCCTTCAGAGGGCATAAGAAACTTAAAAAATCACTTGAAAGAAAATGGCGTTGTGGCAGGTATGGTTTACGGAAAGTATGGCAGATTAGAAATAACAGTGTTTCAAGAGGTTTTAAAAATCCTGCAAGAAGGAAATTCGGATTTTCATGAAGGGATTGAGCTGGTTAAAATAATCCTAAGTGAAACAATAAAAGACAGCAGGGTATCCAATATTGCATGGAAAGAGGATCTGTTTAAAGGAGAGCAGCATATTGTAGATTTACTGCTTAATGTTAACGAAGTTACATATACAACTGAAACATTAAAAGAAATGATAGAAAACGGTGGAATGAAAATACTCCAGTTTGTAGAAAAAAGCACATTGAACCCTAAAAACTATACAAACGATCAGATGATTCTTGAAAAAATTAAAGACCTTGATTATTTCAGACAATGCAAACTGGCGGAGTTACTGAACGGAAGGCTTACTAAACTCCATTTTCTTGCAATAAAAAATCAAAAATCAGAAAGAAATATTGAGTTTGAACTAAGTAAGGTAAAAAAAATGAAAATACATAAGAGTCCATACTTGATGATAAAAACAGTAGAAGAATTTGGAGAAAAAAGGCATTACTTGAATTTGTTTTCTGCCGGGTTATATGAAAGTGAGTTAGGAGATTATAAAGATATTGAAGTTGATGAAGCGGTTATAAAACTATTGGACTCATGCGATGGGCAAAAAGACCTTCAATACATTATTGAGAACTTCAGAAATTCAATAAACAAGGAAAAAACACTAGAATTTCTTGAGTATGCTTATAAAAATAATATTATTTTTTTGCATTGCGACTAGACAATCAACTATAGGAATTCATTTATTGAAATTCATTTATATATAAATTACATTATCTGCTTAACTAATTTTATAATTAGCCGATATACAATATAAGACGTTACGGAAAGGAGGTTATTTGAATGAGAATACAAAATGGTGTCAAAGAAGCCGTATTTACACCACAAACAATAGGAAATAAAACAACAGATTCTCAAGAAAAAGTTAATACTGATGCAATAAAAACCGTTGGTCATAAGACTCCGCATTTACAGGGAGAGACTGTGCAAGAAGAAAAAGTTTTGCTTGGAGATCATGAAGTTATTCAGGCGATTGAAAAGGCAAATAAGCATATAAAATCTTATGATAGAAGACTAGAATTTTCAATACATGAAATTACAAAGCAGATTATGGTTAAGGTAATTAATACTGAAGATGATACAGTAATTAGAGAGATTCCATCAGAAAAAATATTAGATATGGTAGCCCACTTGTGGGAAGTCGTAGGTATTTTGGTAGATGAAAAGAGATAGGAGGTGCTGTTATGGGAATACAATTTTCAGGGTTAGCTTCCGGTTTAGATACACAAAGCATTATTGCTGATTTAATGAAGCTTGAAAGAACTAAATCAGAAAAAGTAGAAAAACAAAAGACTATGGTTGAGTGGAAGAAAGAAGCTTGGAAGGAAATGAATAACAAGATTTATAGTTTTTATAAATCTGAGTTATTTAATTTTAAATCATCTTCCACATATAATAAAAAGACAGTAACTAGCTCTAATACATCCGCAATAAAGATTAATTCCAGTCCGGATGGAGTTAATGGAAGTCATGATGTTGAAGTTACAAATGTTGCAAAGGGTTCTTTTTTAACAGGAACAGAGCTAGGAAGCACAGTTACTTCTTCTACTACGATGGGAGAATTAGCAGTTTTTGCCGAAGGTGAAACAAAGGCATTACAAATCAAGCTTGCTGATGGAGATGCTTTTCAAGAAATTACTGTTGCAGCGACTGACACTATATCCTCAGTTATTAATAAAATTAAGGATTTGGATTTAGATTTGAACATTTCCTTTGATAATAATTTTAAAAGAATTTTCACATCATCTCAGAATACTGGTGATGGAATTAAACTTAGTGTGTCAGGCGACGACAGTCTGCTTACAGCATTAGGATTTGGAGCTGCAAATAGAACCGGATCATTAGGAGAAGATGCTACATTTGTATATAATGGAGCAACATTATCAAGTTCAACAAATGAAGTTTCTGTAAATGGAATTTCTATGACTATTTTAGGCGAAGGCAGTTCGACGATTTCTGTTTCTCAAAATACAGATGAAATATATGATTCAATAAAATCATTTTTAACAAAATATAATGAATTAATAGCTGAAATAACCGAAAAAACAAGCGCTGCATCTGCAAGAAAATTTAGCCCTTTAACAGCTGAAGAAAAAGATGCAATGACTGAGACAGAGGTAGAATTGTGGGAAGGTAAGATAAAGGGTGCTTTATTTAGAAATGATCAAACACTTATTGATATTAGTAGTAGTCTTAGAAACACCCTTACAATTAATCAAGGAGTTGACACATCATCATTTTCAATCAAGAACTTAGCCGATCTGGGAATTGTAACCGGAAATTATACTGAAAAAGGGTTATTGCATATCCAGGGAGATGAGGATGATACTCTATACGCACTAAAGGAAAATAAGCTTAGAAAAGCAATTGAAGAGGATCCGGACGGAGTTATGGAGTTAATGACAGCACTTGGTGGTCAGTTATATTCCGATTTTGGAGAAAAGATGAAGTCTTCATCTCTAAGCAGTGCATTTACTTTTTACAATGATAAACAATTAGATAAGCAAGTTTCAGCTTATGAAACTGAACTCGAAAAGCTTGAAGAAAGATATACCGTAATTGAAGAGAGATACTATTCTCAATTTACAGCAATGGAACAAGCTATGCAGAAATCTCAATCTACATCTGATTGGCTTTCTCAACAACTAGGAGGTATGTAAGTATGACAAACAATCCATATGCAAAAATAAAGCAAAATTCAATTATGACAGCATCACCACAGGAACTGACCCTGATGCTATATGATGGGGCAATAAAGTTCGGTAATCAGGCAGCTATTGCAATTGAGAATAAAGACATGCAAAATGCTCACAATTTTAATATTCGTGTGCAGAATATAATATATGAGTTGCAGTCAACTCTTGATATGAAGTACGAAGTTGCAGAAAATCTTGATTTGATGTATAATTACATTATTCAAAAGCTAATTGAAGCAAATATTACTAAGACCAAGGAACCACTTGAGGAAGCAATCGGTTTTATTAGAGAAATAAGAAATACCTGGAAGGAAGCTATGCAGATTGCTAAAACTCAGGTTAATGAGGTTAAGGCCCAGTAGGATAAGATTTATGAAAAGGTGATTTTATGGATATAGCAGCAAGCTTATCAGTTAATGCTATTAATGCAGTGCGAACGGAAGCAAGCTTTAAGGTTGCAGCATTGGCTATGAATTCATTAGAACAAAATAGCGCCGCATTAATTGAGCTTATGGAAAAGTCAGTTAATCCTTATGTCGGAGGTACAATTGATATCAAATTATAATTTAAGGAGTCATTTATGACTCCTTTTGTACATAAAGAATGTTAGGAGGATAAAAGGATGGCAGGAATTAATACTGAACTAGATATTCTTGTTGAAGTGATGGAGAAAAAAGAAAAATTATTAAAGGAACTGCTTTCGGATACAAAAAAACAAGAGGCCTTACTTAATGAAGAATTTTTTGACATGGAAGCCTTTGATGAAATAATTAGCAATAAGCAGGAGAAAATAGACCAGGTGAATACCTTGGATGATGGGTTTAAAATGACCTATGAAAAAATCCATTTACAACTTGGAGCTGATAAAGATTTATATAAAGATTATATAACTGCTATGAAAGAAAAGATTGTTGTTATAGGTGAGCTTGGAGTAGAGATAATGGTTCAAGAAGAAAAGAATAAAGTGAAGTTTTTAATAGCAGCAAAAAACGAAAAAAATAAAATGAAGGATTTTAGAAAAAGCAAACAAACAGTAGCCAACTATTATTCAAATATGAATAATCAAAAAAATCCCGAGCGATCATATTTCTTTGATAAAAAGAAATAATAGTAAGCTAGAATTGTGATGGGTTTTCGGTGCGATTCCCAACATAGATTATAATTTTGATAATCAAATTTTAAAAATTTAATATATAACATTGATTATATAATGCTAATTTAAAACTAATAATTAAACCTCTGTCAACCATTTTTGAAAATGTC
>DFYO01000059.1 GCA_002381865.1 Clostridiales bacterium UBA4080
GAATTTTATTTACCTGTCAAAGCTGAGCAAATAATTAACTGCCATTTTGTACTCTTCCTTATAATAATATGCCGAGCCCGTAATCATATAATATCTTCCCTTGTTATGAAAATCCAGCTCATCAAGCTCCAGCATTCCAACGCTTGAAATAACCTTTTGATAATTACCCTCTAAAAAATCTACATATAATTTTTGTAATCGCCTGCTAGCCTCCATAGAATAAATAAGGTTTTTAGCTTTTTTATCATAATCCTCTTCTTTAGGAAGCCCTGCTTTTTTAGATGCATCCGAAAGCTCATTGTACACATTGTATAAAACAATATCTGTTTCAAACAATAAATCTGCTTCATATATTAAAATCTTTTCGTAGGCTGCCATTGCCTCAAGAAATTGTGATTTTTTAACATTTTCCTTTGCCTGCTTTAAACAGCAGTTTAAAAAAATACTCCTAAGCAAGGAATTATCCTTAAGCTCAGGCTTATTGTCAAATATTTCTTCTATTTCCTGAATACAAAGCTGGTATAAGCCCTCTTCATATCTGCAAATAAAATTATCCAGTAGTTCAACATATTCTGTCATCCTCATCCCCCCATAGACATAATAATATCAATACATTTTATCATTATTTTTTACAAAAAACAACTCTCCGAGCTCTTATCTTTCCTTGAATACATAAATCTAGCTCCATTTCTTGAGCAAATAGTTTTTTATTAATTAACATATGTTTTTTATTTGTCGTCTTGACATTTACATGGTGTATGCCTATAATTAACATGGGGAAAAATTGAAAGTAATTTATTTGTGTTTGTAAATTTCTCAACTTTTGGGAATTTATCACACTATACACTATTAATATCTTATCAAGGAGGTAGTTCAATGGCAACTAAGCAACATTACGCATTGAGCGATATCGGACCAAAGAGCCCGATTATTTCTCAAATACGTACAACAATCGAAACAGCTTTTTATGGAAACAATGTTATTCGTGTAACTTCTCTTAAGGAAGCTTACCAACTTGCAGCTAATGCTCAAGGTACTGTAATTACTGATATGCCTGTATACGAGCCAGAAATTCAAGGGCTTGATTCTGATGCAAGAGTATTATTATTCAATGATGGTGCAGTATCAGGTCGTGCTGCAGCAGCAAGAAAAATTCTTGGTGAAGAAGGCGTTAAAGTTGGAGAATATGCTTTAAAAATCAGTGAAGCAGTATTTAAATCAAGATATAAAACTATGTACCATGCTGAAGTATTTGTAGGTTTAGATCCTGACTTTATGGTTAAGGCTCACCTGTTAATTCCTGAAGGCTATGAAAACAATATGTACTCTTGGATGCTTAACTTCCAAGCAATCAATGAAGAGTATGCTAAAATGTATAAAGAATCAAAAGAATATGATCACGAAGGAGATATTTACATTTTCTCCGATCCTGACTGGTCACATCCAGATCATTCAATGGGTCTTACTTTCTTTGATCCTGAGCACAACTGTGCAGCATTACTTGGTATGAGATATTTTGGAGAGCACAAAAAAGGCACTCTTACTCTTGCTTGGGGATGTGCTAACAGAAACGGTTATGCTTCATGTCACGGCGGACAAAAGCGTTACAACCTTGCAGGCGGAAAAAGCTATGTAGCTGGTGTATTTGGATTATCCGGTTCAGGAAAATCAACAATTACTCATGCAAAGCATAATGATAAATATGATATTACAGTTCTTCATGATGATGCATTCATCATTTCAACTGAAGATGGTTCATCTGTTGCATTAGAGCCAGCTTACTTTGACAAAACTCAAGATTATCCAGCTGACTGCGAAGATAACAAATTCTTATTAACTGTACAAAACAACGGTGCTACTGTTGATGAAGACGGAAGAGTTGTTATTGTTCCTGAAGATATCCGTAATGGTAATGGCCGTGCAGTTAAGTCTAAATTATGGTCACCAAACAGAGAAGATAAGTTTGCTGAGCCAGTTAACTCAATTTTCTGGTTAATGAAGGACCCTACTCTTCCACCAGTAATTAAACTTAGCGGTTCTGCATTAGCTTCTGTAATGGGTGCTACACTTGCAACTAAAAGAACAAGCGCTGAGCGTTTAGCTCCTGGCGTTGACCCTAACGCATTAGTTGTTGAGCCTTATGCAAACCCATTTAGAACTTATCCTTTAGCTGATGACTATACTAAGTTCAAAACATTATTCGAGAAAAACCATGTTGATTGCTACATCCTAAACACTGGTGATTTTATGGGCAAAAAGGTTACACCAGCTATCACATTAGGTGCTTTAGAGGCAATTGTAGAAGGAAATACCAGCTTCAAGAAATGGGCTAACTTCTCAGATATCGAAATCATGGAAGTTGAAGGCTTTGTCCCTGATATGAAGGATTCTGAATATGTTACTCAATTAAAGGCTCGTATGGAAGATAGAGTACAATTCGTTGCTACAAGAGATACTGAAAAAGGCGGCTTCGAT
This sequence comes from Clostridiales bacterium UBA4080, assembly GCA_002381865.1. Lineage (GTDB taxonomy): Bacteria > Bacillota > Clostridia > Lachnospirales > Vallitaleaceae > UBA4080. The sequence goes on from DFYO01000059.1 coordinate 2,476, forward strand.
AAACTTCCTGCTGATGCTTTAGAAGCTCTTAAAAAGGTAGTAAGCGAATTAGCTTAATTTTATATTTAGAAGAAACTTTTTAAAACAAAACACACCACCAAAAAAGCGTTCCTCGGAACGCTTTTTTAATTGTGTATTTATATAATAATCCCTTTTTCTCAAATCTTAAATACTCCCACCTTACTAACTAGATTATTCTTTTATTTTTTCCAGCATTGTATTTATTACTGGAGCCTCATCTTTTAAATTAAGCTCTTCTCTCCAGCTAGTCTTTTCTTTTTTAACTTCTTTAATTATCTTTTCCTGTTTTAATGACTTCATTAAGGATACAATTGATAGAAGCATAACAAATGCAAAGGGAAAAGCTGCAACAATATTTGCTGTTTGTAATACCTGTAATCCTCCAGCTAATAATAATGCTATTGCAAGGACAGATTGAGCAACTCCCCATATTGCCTTCTTTTTGGCAGAAGGGTTTAAATCACCATTTGAAGAGTACATCCCTAATACAAAGGTTGAGGAATCTGCTGATGTTACAAAAAAAACAAATAGCAGTAATATTGTTACAAATGAAATTAGTCCGCTTAGAGGATATCCTTTTGCAATTTCAAAGAATGCTGTAGGAACAGATTCTATTGCTTTTGCTCCAGCCTCAATCCCTTTATTCATGCCAAAGGTTCCAAATACGCCAAACCATAGAATTGATAATATACCTGGTACAAATAATACCCCTAGGATAAATTCTTTAATTGTTCTTCCCCATGAAATCCTTGCAATAAAGGTTCCCACAAAGGGTGTCCAGGCAATCCACCAAGCCCAGTAAAATATTGTCCAATTACCTAGCCATTCGCTGTCACTTGACAAATACTTAAACGGCAGACCATCTGTAATAAAATTCGAAAAGTATCCCTTGGCTCCTTCAATTAAATTTGATGCCATTAATAGCTTTGGCCCAACTGCAATAACAAGACCTATTAATATAATGCATAATATCATATTAAAATCTGACAATCTTTTTATTCCTTTATCCAGACCTTTTATTGCTGAGGTCATAAAGCATATTGTTGCCACTGCTATAATTACCAGCTTTGATGTTAGATTATCTGGTATTTGATATAGCATATTTAAGCCGCTATTAATTTGCATAGTTCCTAGTCCTAAATCTGTAGCAATTCCTGTTACTGTTGCAAATATTGCCAGCAAATCAATTGCTATCCCAATTGGGCCTCTTACTCTTTTCTCTCCAATAAGCGGTATAAAAAGACTGCTTATCAAGCCAGGGTATCCTTTTCTAAGTTGAAAATAACCAATTGCTAGTGCAAAAAGCGCATAGTTTGCCCATGCATGAAGACCCCAGTGGAAAAATGAAAATCTAAGTGCCAGCTTTGCTGCCTCTTCACTTCCCGCTTCAGCTAATCCGTGCGGTGGCTGGACGAAATGACTTATGGGTTCTGCAACCCCCCAAAATATTAGTCCTATTGCCATACCTGCGCTAAAAAGCATTGCAAACCACGAGAACCTTGAGTATTTTGGTCTTGAATCATCACTTCCTAGTCGTATATTTCTATATGGGCTAAAAAGCAAATAAATACAGAACCCCAAAAATATAGTTACCGATATCAAATACATCCATCCAAACTTATTGATTAAAAAGCTTAATGCCAGATTTGCTTTAGCCTCTAAATCTTCTGGCCACAATATACCCCATAAGGATATGCCAGAAATTGTAAGCAATGATAACCCTAAGACAATATTATTTCTTTTGTTATCATTATTACTCTTATTCACATCAACCACTCCTTAATAAATAATAATTATCCTACAAAGAAAAGCCATGGTCTTCCATGGCCTTTCTTATTAGCACTAACTCATTTTCTGGTTATATTGAACCGGAATTATTCTTCTTCTTTTGCTTTTATTACTGATTTATCCTTTTTCATCATTTTAAAGAAAGAAATTGCTACCACTATAAGTACAATCATTAGCGGGAAGGCAGCTACAATAGATGTAGTCTGTAGTGGCTTTAATGCATTGAACAATAATAGCGAGATAGATATTGATCCAAGAATCAATGCCCATATAAAAGAGTTCCATCTTGCTGGTTCTTCTTCTTCTTTTAATTCTTTTGTTGTTACTGATGCCAGTGTAAAAGCTATCGTTGTCTGGCCTGTAACCATTGAGATAAACGCTAGTAATATAAATGCTGCAAGCAGAATAGTTCCAAGTGGTGCTGCCGCAATTGTTTCAACTACAGCCCAGGCTGCTCCTTTTTCTGTGAAAATTGTAATTACATCAAGTCCTCTTCCTGCAAATGTTTCTGGATTTAAGAAGCTAAGCTGTAATCCCATTGAATAGTTCCCAAGTATAGAGAAGAAAATCCAGCAACCAAGGGAGCCCCAAAGAACTGACCCAAGTACAACCTGCTTAATAGTTCTTCCTTTAGAGATTTTTGCAATGTAAAGACCCATAGCTGGTGCATATACAACCCACCAAGCCCAATAAAATATTGTCCACCATTGTGGATGCTTTGACTGTCCTACTGCATCTGTCCAAAAGCTCATATGTATTAATTCTTGAAACATTAATCCCATTGAGGAAGTGGTATGGTTAAGTATAAATACTGTATGTCCTCCTAAAAGAAGCAAAAATCCTAGTACGCCAAACGCCAAATATATATTTAGGTCGGATAATTTCTTTATTCCTTTTTCCAATCCCAAAAATACTGTTACACCAATTGATAATGTCCAAATTGTAATAATTATTATTTCTAATTGCTGAGTATGTGCAATTCCAGTTAGTTTACATATTCCAGCTGTTAGCATCGGAGTTCCAAGTCCCATTGAGGTTGTTACTCCTCCAATAAGTCCAAAAACAAAGAAAATATCTATAAGTTTCCCAAGCCATCCATCAACTCTGTCTCCTAGAAGTCCTCTGCAAGCCTCAGATAATCTGAGAATGGGCTTCTTTTTTATATGGTATGAATATGCAATTGCTACAGAAACTACTGCATACATTGCCCAAGCAGTCGCACCCCAATGAAATAATCCATAGGTTGATGCCCATTCAGCTGCTTGCCAGGAGCCTACTGCCGCTCCAAAGGGCGGTGCCTGCCAATAATAAATCCATTCAATTGTTCCCCAATATAGAAGGGATGATCCCGTGGAAGCAGTAAAAATCATACCAATCCATGAGAAGGTTGAAAAATCCGGTTTGTCTCCCGGTCCACCTAGTATTACCTTGCCATATTTTCCAAATATTAGATATAAGGCACTTGCAAAAGCTGCAATTGTAAACCAGATATATGTCCAACCAAGTTCATTTGTCATATAGTTGAACACTGCATTAAGCTTTTCCAGACTGCTTTCAGGGTTAAGTACAAAGTAAACAGCCAGGGCAATAGTGATAATTACTGACGGCCAATATATTGCTTTGTCAATTTTAGGTCCGTCTTTAAACTTAGAAATAACACTCATTTACGTTTTCCTCCTTTTATTTGCAATTTCATAAATTGAAATTTGCTTTTATTCTTTTTCTCTCAAATCTGGATAATCGCTAAAAACTCCATCCGCGTTTATTTGCATACAATATTCATATTCTTTTTTAGTATTTACGGTATATGGGAATATTTTGTAGCCTCTTTTATGTCCTTCCAAAACAAATGCTTCATCCAAATATTCAATAGCCGGATTAATGCTGTACGGTTTAATTTCTGACTTTTCAATCATTTCCCATGGGTTAACCCAGTATGAATATATAAGCATTCCCAGCTTAATATTTTCATCTAATTTTCTAAGCTTTAGAAGACTTGTATGGTCAAAGGAGGATATAAGAATTTGCTCTTTTACTCCATAATCACCAATTATTCCCAATATTCTTTCTTCAATATCACTTCTTTCTCTTGCAATATTTTTCACTTCTATATTTAGCATTACATCCTTTGGTAATATCTCTAATATTTCTTCCAAGGCCGGAACTTTCTCTGCGGCATATTCATCTGAAAACCAGCTCCCGGCACTAAATTGCTTTATTTCCTCAAATGTATGTTCCTTAACCCAGCCACTTCCTTCTGTCGTTCTGTCTAAAAGATAATCATGAATTACTACTACTTTTTTGTCCTTTGTAAGCTGAACATCAATCTCTATAAACTTTAACCCCATTTCTATTGCCCTTTTTACTGATGCTATAGTGTTTTCCGGAGCATAGGCAGATGTTCCCTTGTGTCCAATAATCATTTTATTAACCCCTTCCATTTTTATATTTCACTAAAGGAAAATGATGTTATTCCTTTAATTGAATTCAAATCAACTATCAATGAATCTATAGCCTGGTCCATTATCATTGCATGTATCATAATGGCAATATCCTCTTCCTCTGTTTCTAATAATCCGGCTTGGTTATAGCCGACATTAATATCTCTAAGATTTATTCTGTATTTATCAAGTATCTGATTAATTTCTCTAAGATGTACCTGCTCATCTTTTATTCTAATTAATATTTCATAATTCATTTTTTCCGACTTAATATCCTCTAAACACCTTAAATTATGTAAAATGTAGTATAATATCATACTAATAATTATGCTGGTCAAGTACATTTTTGCGCCTATTGCAAGTCCCAAGCAAGCTACTACCCATAAGCTTGCAGCCGTTGTAAGTCCTTTTACAGAAAACTTGTCTCTAATTATTGTCCCTGCTCCCAAAAATCCAATTCCGCTAATTACCTGTGCTCCTAGTCTTGCTGGGTCAAAATTTCCCAAATAGCTATATTCATTAAATATCTTATAGGATGTAATCATAACAAGTGCCGAGCCTACGCATACCAAGGCGTAGGTTCTAAGACCTGCAGGACGATTTCTGCTTTCTCTCTCCCAGCCTATACTGCTTCCGATAATACTAGCAAGCAGTATGATAAAGACATTTTCAATTAGCTCGTTTATATTAAGTGCATTACCCAATATTACAATATCTGTCAGTTGAATCTGCATTAGTATTGCGCTAAATACTGCCAAAATATTCAAGCTAATATATGCCGGTATTTTCCATATATGATTTTTTGATATTCCTGGTTTGTATTTATCCGAACAAATCGGCATGGTACTGACAATCTTCATATTATCCCTGCTTTTCTTTTGAATTTCTACGAGTATAACATTTTAAAGCATAAAAAAAAGAGCTAATATTAACCTTTTGTATGTTAATTTAACCCTTATTTACTATTTAACCCTAATTGATTTTAAAAAGATTCATACTTATAGAATTAAGTAGCTCCCTTTATTGTTTAAATATACGCTTTCTATATTCTTTTGGTGTCATTTTAGTTTCTTTTTTAAATGCTACGGATAGCTGTTGCGGATGTGGGTAATTCAGCTCCTCTGCAATTTCTGAAATAGACATCGAGCTGTTTGCCAATAATCTTTTTGCTTCCTCAATCCTTATTTCCTGAATATACTGAGTAATGTTTTTTCCTGTTTCTTCTTTGAAAATTCTAGACAGGTATACCTTATGTACTCCTAGGTTTTCCGCTATTTCATTAAGTCCGATTACTGTTTTATAATTATTCTTTATCAGGTTTTGTGCTTGAACAACTCGCAGGCTATATTTTGTACTTTGGCTAAAATGCATCGCCTTGCTTATATTTTCAATCTTTCCCTGAAACCAGCTTATTATATCCTCTATTGTGGCTTTTTCTTCAAGCTCATACAGGGGTATGAATTCCTGATTGAAAATGGTTTCATAAGATAGTGCTCTCGTTTTTATAAAGTCAACGATTACAGAAAGTGTTCTGGAATTTACATATTTGATATAATTGTATTGCATAAAGCCCTTAAGGTCTTTTTGATATGTAATATTTATCCACTCTATTGCATTATCGTATTCCTCTTTTTCAAGCTCTATAGCTATCCTTGACAAATTCTCTTCAATTTTTTCCGGATTGAATTTCTTTACTTGAGAAAAGACTGTATTATAAAAAATATTTTTATTTGTACCTAAGAAAATCCTGTATTTACAAGTTTCTCGAGCTTCTTCAATCCAATTTTCTATGTTTTCTGTTCCCAAAAATCCTCTGCTTATTCCAATTGTTAATTCAGCTTCAATACATTTTTCAAGTACCTTCCTTATTTTTCCTGCTATTTTTTGACACTCATATATCAGCATAAGCTGACTGGCAATTTGCTCTATGGGCATTATAATACATAATACCTCATCCTCCGACCACCTAATACTTGTTTTATTTATATTAAAATAATTACATAGCTCTCTTTCAATTGCTTCACCTAAATCCTTAACTTCCCTGTCAAACCTAATCGCATAGGCTACATTATAATTGCTATTTGTATTTGTTGTTTTATTCGTTTCTATGTTTACCTTTAAAGGCTCTTCATTATTTTGATCTTTCAATCTTTGATAGCTATTTAAAGCTTCCAGTAAATCCTCTGGAGTTAGCATATCTTTTATAAGATAGTCCTTTACTCCATATCTCATAGCCTCGCGCGCATACGAAAACTTTTCATGACAGCTAAGCACAATCATATTCTGTTCTTTATTAATTTGTTTGACGCTTTTAATCAGTTCTAAGCCATCCATAATTGGCATCTGAATATCGGTAATTATATAATCTGCACCATATTCTCTATAATACTCCAGCGCTTCTTTTCCGTTTTCAGCTTCTTTGATTATTATATAATCGGTTCTATCCCAGTCTATTATATTTTTCAGCATTTCCCTAGAGGGCTTTTCATCATCTGCAATTAATATTGTTTTTTTCATAGCACCCTCCTTAATAGGTTGTTTAATGTAATGCTTCAAGCGGTATTTCAAAGTAAACCGTAGTTCCTTCATTAACCTTACTTTTTATATTCAGTCTTGCGCCTTCACCATATAACAATCTAAGTCTTTTGTCAATATTATGAATACCTATTTGATTCAAGGAGCTGCTGCTTCCCTCCTGCTTATTGTTTAATATGCTTTCAATTTTATTTTCCTCTATTCCAATTCCATTATCCTTTACACAAAAATAAACACTCGCTTCTTTCTTTTTCATTGATAATTCAACCCTTCCGCCTGAGGCCTTTGGGATAATTCCATGAAAAATTGCATTTTCTATTAGTGGCTGAAGAATAAGCTTAGGTATAAGCAGGCTATTGATTTCAATTGGAATATCGTATATAATCTCAAATACCTTATCATATCTGCACTCTAATATTTTTATATAGCTTTCAATGCAAATTCTTTCTTCTTCGATAGTAATAAAAGCTTTATCAATTGCCATGTTAAATCTTAGGAGCCTGTTAAATGAAACTAACATTTCCATCAATTCTTCTGTTTTGTCTGTCTTAAGTAAATACTGCATTGCATGAAGTGTATTGTGAATAAAGTGCGGATTAATTTGCGAATGTAGCAAATCCAGCTTTAATCTGACTGTTTCAAGCTCTTTTATCTTCTTTTCTTCCTGTTCCTTGTAAATCTGCTCTATTAGCTTCTGTTGCTCATCAAGCATGTGATTATAGCCCTCAATCAGATCTTTGATTTCATCATGTGTTGACGCAACCATGGGTTCCGGCCATTCTCCCATCGCCAGAACATCCATTGAATTTTTTATTTCTAAAATCGGTTTTGTTATTTTATTAGAAAAGATATATGACAAAAACAAAATAAATATGATACTTATAAAGGTGATAATATAAAAATAATTTTTTATTATATTAATATTGGTCTTTAACGAATTATACTCCATAATACCTATCAGCTGCCAGTCTGGATACAGCTTTAGGTCTTCTTTTATAAAATAATAATCTACATTTTTAAAATTTATAATCCCCGTATCTTCTTGCATTAATTGAATTTTATTTATATTAAGACTTTCTCTTCCGTCTTCAACCTTATATATTACTCCGTTTTTTTTATCCGCAATATACGCGGAATAGAATTCTGACTTGCAGGCATTTCTAAAGGTTTGAAAAAGATAATCAATTTTAACATTAATTAAAACGGTTCCCACCTGTTTATAATCCTGCTTTGAAAGGTATTTTTCAAAATATGTGATTGAGTTTTTGTTGCCTGGTTCTTTGTCCGATTTGCTAGGAAAATTCGTAGGCGCAGAATAAGCCGAATATTCATTTGATTTAATGAACTTATTATACTCTTCATATTGTTCAACGATTTCTTTATAGGGTGATATCATGTAAAATGGGTCATAAATTCTATTATTAGTATCCATAATAAAAATGGAATTAATCCCAACATCTGCATACGCATAATCCCTTGTTATATTAGAAATATTCCTCATTTTTTCATATAATTCTTCCTCGGACTTTGTGTTGATTTTTAGTTGCTTTTCAAGCTCCTGGTTGTTTTTTATTTTTTCTGCAACATTAATAATATATTTAAGCTCTTCCTCTAAATCGATACTTATTATCTGCATTTTTTGTGCTGCAATGGTTTTAACCTCTTTTAGCATTGCATTAGAAAAAAAGGATACCGTAATAGTACCTAGTACTGTAACTATACTTATAATAATAAGGGAAATGAACAAAAAATATTTGCTTCTTAAATGCTTTATTTTCATTTATTGCTCCTTAATGCTTTCATCTAGTGCTTTTTGTGCTGCCTCTTTTGCTTCTTTTAGGGCTATTTCTGCAGGAATATTTAATATTTGTACTTTCTCCGCTGCAATTCTAAGTGCTTCATATATTTCTCCACCTGTTGGATCGTAGGTTATTTCTTTTGTTTTGAGCATTTGCTCTAGGGCTACTCTCATAAATGTGTTATTCTCAACAAATTTTTTATACTCCTCACTCTCCATAGCTGATATCCTTACAGGTAGATAACCTGTTTCCATCGACCACTTAGAGGTTGTTTCTGTGCTGGTAAAAAAGGAAATCCATTCAAAGGCTGCCTCTGCATCTGCTTGCGTAGTAAATATCGGTATGCAAATTGTATGTGCATTTGATACACCAACTGGATTTTTTTCATACCCCTTCCATACCGGCTGTATATGCGCACCGATTATATTCATATCCAGCTCCTTTACATCCCCTGCTGATCCGGTATATCCAGCGGCTCTTCCTTGCATTACATCATCAATTGTTGCATACCAATATTGCCAGCCTTCTCCGCCAAAGTGTACTTTCATAGTTTTGTCTTCATGTATCCATTTTCTAAAGCTGTCCCATGTTTCTACCCACGGTCTTTCATCAATCAATACTTCTGTTCCTTGTTCGTTTAAAATCCTTCCTCCTCTGTTAATGCTAGCATCTATTAAATTTTCTCTTCCTTGCATAGGCTCCCAACCATATACAAGAATTTCCTCTTGATTTTGTTTTTTTAATTTTTTTGCTGCCTCTGCAAGACCTTCCCATGTATCTAATACATTTTCTGAAATATTTGCTTTTTCAAAAATATCTTTTCGATAATATAAAATCTGCGTAGTTCCATAAATTGGCATTCCATAGGTTTTTTCTTCTATTTTTACCTGCTTTAAAAACTTTGGATTAATATCGTCTATATTAAAATTCTTCTTTTTTTCAACCAGCTCATTAATTTGCATTAAAGCTCCTCTTTTTGCAAACTTATACATTTGATAATCCTCTAATAGTACTACTGCCGGTCCTTTTCCTTTTGCTAGTGCAGATTCTAAGGCTTTTGCTGTCACATCATAGCTGTCAAAGGAAACCCCTTTGACAAAATATTTGTCTTGAGACTGATTGTATTCGTCAATAAAGCTTTCCATTGTATCACTTTGAGTTCCCGTTAATCCGTACCAAAATTCTATTTCAATTGGATTATTAGTCTCCTTTTGAATAAAACTGCCTGTTTTACTACAGGCAGTCAATATTAATGCTATGCTTATTATTATTCCGAATATTATTTCGATTCTTTTTTTTCGCTTCATAATGCTTCCTCTTTTCAATAGAAACTTCCTTTTTAGATATTTCCAAAATACTCTGTAACGCTTTTAAGCATCTTAACTAGCACCTTTTCTTCCTCATCATTAATCTGGCTTTTTATTCTTTCAATCATTTCAGTGTGGAATTTTTGATGATGTTTATAGGCATTTTGACCTTTTTGTGTAAGACAAATTAAAACCACTCTTTTATCCTTTTGGCTTCTTGCTCTTTTAACATAATCCTTTTTTACAAGGTTATTAATTGCAATGGTAAGTGTTCCTATAGTAATTCTAAGGTCCTTGGCAACTGAGGACATATTTCTTGAGCCCTCATGTCCGATGGCCTCAATAATATGCATATCAGTAATAGAAATGTCCTTAAATTCCTCACTAATCAGCTTCTGCTCTTCAATTTTCATAATATCATTAAACATCCTGACAAGCAGGAAATTAAGGGAATCTTCAACTGTGTTCAATGTAATCACCCAATCTATTTGATAATCAAAGTATATAACAATACCCGATTTATGTCAATTCAGATTAGCTTTCTAACGTTTACGGCTTGCTTTGGATTCTTTCAAAAAGCATCAGAATCTAGTTGCTTTATACACATAAATCCCTAAAAAACAAGGTAACTCCTATTCTTAAATACATCAATGTTATATAGCTTTCATTAGAACTTCAACAACTTGTATATCCTGACCGCCAACCAATTGAATTTTGTTATCCATTTGTTCAATTCCATTAACTTTTATAATAACAGTGCCCTGACTTATAGCCTCTGGATTACTGACTTGAATATCATATATAGTCTGTTCAAAAGTATACGAAATCGAAAACTGATTCCACCTTTTAGGGATACAAGGGTCGATAATCAGTTCATCCCCTAATTTGTTAAACCCTAAAATACTGTTTATACCTGCTTGATACATCCAGCCTGCTGCTCCGGTATACCAGCTCCAACCACCTCGCCCAATATGTGGTCTGCAACCATATACATCTGCTGCCATAACATATGGTTCTGCTTTATATATACCAAGTTCTATATTGGTTCTTGCATGATTAATAGGATTAATCATCTCAAACAATTCCACTGCTTTGTCCCCATGTCCAAGCTTTGCAAATGCAGCTACCACCCATGCCGCCGCATGAGTATACTGACCTCCATTTTCACGAACTCCCGGCACATAACCTTTTATGTAACCTGGCTCTAGCGTTCCGTTATCAAAAGGCGGTGTGAGCAATCTTATAATCCCATCATTCCGACTCACCAAATAATCTTCAAGCGCAGTCATAGCACTGATAGCTCTATCTGGATTTCCTGCTTCTGATAAAACTGCCCATGTTTGTGCAAGTGAGTCTATTTTGCATTCACCGTTATTTGAAGAACCCAGTTGAGTACCGTCATCGAAATAAGCACGTTTATACCAATTGCCATCCCATCCATGATTTTCAATAGCTATACCCAATTCTTCAGAAATGGCTTTATATTTTTCAACTCTCTCAGAATCATTGTTAGCTAAACAAATCGGAATCCATTTGTTTAGTATGTCAACCAAAAACCATGCCAGCCATATGCTCTCGCCTTTTCCTTCATTTCCTACTTTATTCATGCCGTCATTCCAATCACCACATCCCATTAATGGCAGACCGTGCTCTCCAAATCGCAAGCCATTTTCAATTGCACGAATACAATGTTCATACAAAGAACCACCTTCTTCAGCTCTATTAGGACTTAGATAACGTTCGTCTTCATAATCTTTCAATAAATCACTATCTAAAAACTGAATATCTTCTTCTAAAATTGCATTATCCGCAGTAACGCTCACATACTGTGCCACAACAAATGGCAGCCACAAAAAATCGTCTGAAATCCTTGTTCTTGTACCCTTTAATGCAGGTTCATGCCACCAATGCAATACATCACCTTCAACAAATTGATGTGCTGCGTGTTTAATAATTTGAGCTCTTGTTAATTCAGGCCAAACGGACAATAATGATAAGCTATCTTGAAGTTGATCTCTAAAGCCATATGCACCTCCTGCTTGATAAAATGCAGTTCTTGCCCAAAGCCTGCAGGCAATTACCTGATAAAGCAATCGACCGTTCATCATTTGATTCATTGCCAAATCGGGCGTGCTAACCTGAAGAATATCAAACTTTTCTTTCCAAAATGTTTTTACAGCTTGAAGTGCAGCATTGGCACCTTCTACGGTTTTATAACTCTGTCCCTCGGCAATAATATCTGCTTTATTATCTGCTATACCCATTATAAATACCAACTGAATAGTTTCTTCTGGCGGAATACTAACCTTCACTTGCATAGTAGCACAAGGGTCATACCCAGCTCCAACCTTACCTGATAATTTGATTTTTGTTAATTCTTCAGGTAATTCCATATTTCCTGTTCCAAAAAAAGCTTTACGATTACCGCTATAACTTCTCTCAGCAACAGAGGTGTCTATAAATAATGTTTGATTGGCAAAAACCTGATTATAGCTATTTTTAACTGTTAATATTCCTTCTTCGGTAACTCCGCTAATAAGATGCATTGCAGATTCTGCTATGCTTACACCTAGAACCGGTTCAATAAAATAGGTTAATGCAAGATTTCTCTCAACTTTCCCCTCATTTTTCAAGCTTATTAAGCTTATTTTTACATTTCCTTTTAATGGCACAAATTGAGTTAAGGATTGAGCAATACCATGACTTGTATGCTTAAAACTTGTAAAGCCAAAGCCATGTTCAATATGATAAGAACTTTTTTCACGTATTGGCAGCGGTGTCATCGACCATATATTGACAGCTTCGTCGCACAGATAAAATACCTCACCGGGTGAATCGCTAACTGGGTCATTGGACCAAGGAGTAAGTTTGTTTTCACGGCTATTATGACACCAGGTATAACCGCCACCTGATTCGGTTACTGTAAACCCAAATTCTTCATTGGCAATAATATTTGACCAAGGAAGCGGCGTGGTTTGATTTTCCTCTAAAGATACAACATAAGATTCATTATCCGAGCTAAACCCTCCGACACCATTAAAAAACCGAAGTTCTTCTTCAAGCATCCTTGATTTATCCTCATTGTTTTGTTCTAATCCGTTTTTCAAATCACTTTCTATAATGCTATTATCAGGTATTATAGCAGCTTCTAATTCTTCTAGCGGTAATTGCTGCAATTGTTCTGATATAGTTCCCTTTTGACCGTTGAAGCACATTCTTGCTACAGCTGATAATAAGTACGTATCAGCTATGTCAATCATTGAGAGATTTAAAATAAAGATATCACCCTTTTTGTGCATCATATCAGTTTCTTGATTATACCTCACAATATCAGTAACCAGTGCCAGTAATGGGTTTGTATAGCTGTACTCTTCCATTACAAGTATGACCAAATCAACCCTTAGATCTTTTATTCTCCAATATTCATGTGCTTTTAGTAACTCATAAAGAATCGCAACATCATCTGATTTCTGAATTTTAACAAATACAATCGGACGATCTCCCGAAATGCCATAAGACCACAGAGCTGATTGCCCCTTATGATTTTCCTGTATAAACTCTGCATGTTTTTGTCTTAACGGGCTTAAAAATATAATACCTGAAATCATGTTTTGATATAATTCCATCTCACGAGCCTTGATATTCAAATATTTTGTTTCAACCTCACTTCTTATAACCGCTAACCAAAAAGCAGCGTCACAAGTTTCAATGCTGTTGTATTTGCTAAGCAGCTCCAAAATTTGTTCTTTACTATTTGCGGTCATAGTTACAAATGATATTCTGGCTGATCTGCCTGGTGATAAATTCACCTTAACCCTCAAACTAAATACAGGGTCCAAAACATTACCAACGCTATTACTCAAAGGTCTTTCTCTCTCAATTGCAACAGGGTTTGATACATTATGTCCCCTGCCGATAAACTGCATTCGATCTGTTTCGTATTGAATATCTCCTATCTGTTCACCGTCAATTATTGCCATGTGCGCTACCCACAGGTCTTTATCCATATCACTTCTTGGTCTGCGGTGAGCCAAAAGCGCATTATACTCTTGGTTAAATTCTGTTTCTACAAACAACTTACTAAAAGCCTGATGAGCTTCATCGCTCTTTTGTTCAGCCATAACCACTTCATAATAACTGGTCAATTCTAAATCACAGCTTTTCTCACCATTATTTTTCAGCTTTATTCTGCGAATTTCTGCATTTTCTCCAGATGTAACAATTATCTCAGTAAGTGTATCAACTTGTCCGTTAACTCTTTTAATCATCGTTTTATCTGCCGTAAATACAACTTCGTAGCCTTCTGGCAAAATATTTAATGGTGCATAAGCAGCCGACCAATTTTCACCTGTTTCTTTGTTTTTGATGTAAAAGAACATACCATAACTGTCCAAAATTGAATCTTCACGCCATCTTGTAATTGCATAATCCTTGGTTCGGCTATATCCCGTACCTTTATCAGTTGTAACTACCGAGTAATAACCATTTGATAAAACATGTGCTTTTGGCAAATAATCATTTGGCTCAAAGAAATGACGATAAGAACCTTTATCATGATACTGGGTACCTTTAAACGGAATGATTTTCTCTTTACTTTCCTTAGTATATACAATATTTGTAGGTACTTTTTCTTGCAAAAGAAGCCTTGCCGCTTTCACATAAGGATCTGCCGAAAATCGTCTTTGCATAATGTTTCTATTTAAATAATTGTTTAGTGACAACAAACTCATGCCTTGATGATGCGCCATATAACTTTTTATTATGATTTTTTCTTGGTCAACACTAAGTCGTTCAGGCGTATAATCTGCCGCCTCATAATAACCATATTCCCCTTCAAGTCCTTCTTTTTTTAAATACTGTATATTTTTATAAGCATCAATCGGGTTGACTAAAAGTGCTAAAAAAGTTGCATAAGGTGCTGTAACAGCATCCTCAATAAGACCTCTTTTCAAACCAAGCCATGGCACGCCAATAGCTTTATACTGGTAATCCAAATGCATATCCATCGAACTAAATGCAGATTCAGAAGCTCCCCATGGCATATGACGTTCTTTACCATATTTTTTCTGACTTTTTATAACAAAAGAATAGGTTTCATCCAATAAGGTATTGCTATAATTTTTCATTAAAATTAAAGGCATTAAGTATTCAAACATAGTGCCACTCCAAGATACTAAACCTTTATATTGATCCACTACTGTTAATGACCTTCCAAGCATATACCAGTGTTTTGCAGGAACCTCTCCTCTAGCAATTGCAATATAGCTTGTTTGTCTTGCCTCAGAAGCCAATAAATCATAATAAGAATTAGATAGTCTGTTGTCCTCAAAGTTGAATCCAATAGAGAATAATTGACGTTTTTTTTCATACAAAGGAGCAAACCTTGTATCTTCTGTCATCTGATAAATCCGCTCTATCATATTCTCATAGCGAGATTTAAAGGACATCATATATACTTGTCCCTTTTCAACTTTTAATAAGACCTCATTTACCCAGTCGATTAACTCTGCGGAATTGGTTTCTTTATTTTTCTCAATCATCTGAATGATTAATTCACCCTGTTTACGAATTTCAATGCAATACTCATTATAGTTTTTCATTGATGAAGCCTTATCTAACATTGTTATCCATTCAGTAGTAATATCCTTAATCTCATCGCTATACAATTGATTTGGAACTTCTTCTATTAATCCAACCCATGGCATAAAGTTAAGCAATTCCCTTAAATTTTCTCCTGCCATCTGCTCCAATTTATACTTCCATGTTTCTTTTTTAACATCTTTAATTTTGGGATTGATAATAGCTTTTTCCAATGTTCTTTTCCAGCCGATTAACGAAAATTTTTCTGCATTAATTTCCATTCTTAGAATATCCTCATCCTCAAAAAAGGAACTGCTGTTTTCACTTGCACATGCATAAGTATCTTCAATACCTTTTAAGAAAATCGAATCAATAATCGGACTACTACAATACTCTTTCAACCCTTGTCTTAAGGTCATTAGATAGCACACCAAGTTCCCGCTGTCTACCGTAGAAATATAGCGTGGTTTTAACGGTTCTAATGTTCGTGTATCGTACCAATTGTACAAATGTCCATTCCATTTTTCTAATTTATCTATAGTTCCCATAGTATTTTCTAATTGTGAAAGAGTTTCTTCAATACTAATATAGCCTAAGTCTCTTGCAGTAATTGTTGCCAATAAGCCTAATCCGATATTAGTCGGTGAGGTTCTATAAGCAATCCCCTTATATGGCTCTTCTTGATAGTTATCCGGTGCCAAATAATTATTCTTTTTATTAGCAAACTCTTCGAAATAGCGCCAAGTTTTTCTTGCTATATAACGAAGTTCAAGTAATTCCTCTTCATTTAAAACTTCTTTATATGTGTCTTTTCCTTTACTGATAAAATAAGCAATAAATGGTGCAATGCCCCAAATAACTACGAATATCAAGCTAACTCGAAGATTTTCAGGCTTAAAAATAAGTGCAAGTGCTACAATCGGTATTCCAAACAAGGAGCTAACTCCCATTGATGACACATAGCTTTTTAAAGAACTGCTTTGCATTTTTTCAGCATCATCCGATGTAACCCATTCCAGCATTTTTTTCTTGGTTATTAATACCCTTATTAAAGTTACAATAATTGCATTCAAAATCATAATTGTCTGGTAAGGCAGAAATACACTGGTTAATAAAAGCTGAAACAAAGATGCTTTGAATCCAAAAAATCCCGTTATATGGCGTTTACTAGCTCTTAGCTTCAGTCCGTTACTAGCAATCTCTTCTATAATATTAATAAATAATGGCAATAAAATAACCAGTGCTGCGCATCCTAACCAAAAAAATACATTTCCAGGAAGCATGCTTATCGCCAGTACAATCAACAGCATCAAAGACGGTCCAACCAAGCTGCGCCTTAAATTGTCAGCAATTTTCCATATAGATATATATGACAGCGGATTTGCAATAATCTCTTTTCTTTTATTTTTTACTGTTCTGCTTAACCATGGAATTAATTGCCAATCCCCACGTATCCAGCGGTGAAGCCTTGCCATATAGGCATTGTATTTTGTTGGATACGAATCCACCAGTTCAAGATCAGAAACTAAAGCAGCCCTAAGATAAGAGCCTTCAAGTAAATCATGACTTAAAACCGCATTTTCAGGAACAACATCCTTTAAAACATCTCGGAAAACTCTCAAATCATATATGCCTTTTCCGGTAAAAATCCCTTCATCAAATAAATCCTGATAAACATCTGAAATAGCATTTGCATATGGGTCCATTCCTTCTTGTCCTGTGTAAATTCTTGAAAACACAGATTTATTGGAGCTATCCATATCAAATGAAATTCTCGGTTGCATCAAACCATGACCCTCTATAACCACTTTCCTTTTTTCATCGATAACAGGTAAATTGCAAGGATGCGCCATAGTACCAATCATTTTTTTAGCCATACCAAGAGGCAATACTGTATCTGCATCTAAAGTAATTATGTATTTAATATCTGCATGGATAAGTCTATTGTTTTCATGACGAATAAAACTGGTGTTCTTATCTCCCAGCAATAAATCATTAAACTCCATAAGTGCTCCACGTTTTCTTTCCCAGCCTGTCCAGCTTTGGTCAATTTCATTAAACATATTTTTGCGATGGAAAAAATAGAAAATATCAGTACTTCCATCAGCATATCTACGATTCAATTGATTAATACCTTCTTGAGCTTTTTTTAGTATTGGATTGTCTTCTAATGTGCTTGCACAGCTGGAGTCTTTGAATCCGCCAATCAAGGCAAAATATAGATTTTCCTCTTTATTTGCAAGATAATGATTTTCAATATTTTTAAGCAGCTCTGCTACTCTGTTTTCATTGCTTAATAAAGTCGGCACTACAACCATTGTGCTTAAACTATCCGGAATACCTTCTTTGAGTTCAAGGCGTGCGAAAAACGCAGGTTTTTTTATCTTTCCAACAGACCAGTTCACCAATGAAATCCCTACTTCCGAAGCAGGAATCAATGTCACAGCCCCAACTAATAAACCATACAGCCACTCAAATGAGTTTATTTGGTTTAAGCAATAGCTGACTGCAGTTCCTACAAGTAAGGTTGTCATAAGAATAATCATTCCAATATATATTTTCCCCTGATGCCTTGTAAGTTTACCTGATATTTCTCTGTAAATTTTGTCCTTATTTTTTTGATTTTTCCCAAGCTTTATTGTGCCTTCTCCCACAAGATAAAATCCCACATGCGCTCTTCTTATATGTTCATTTCCTATATGAAGCAAATCTTCATTAATCTTTGCAGCTTCCTTAGCCAGATTAATAGCCACTTGGGCAATATGTCGCTCTGATACACCATAAACTTTTGCCAGCTTTTCAATCCTCATCAGATAATATCCCCTGGAATTTGAATCCATATTGCTATAAACATCATCAGGGTCTTGTCTTAATATTCTCTCTACAAAACTAAGGGCTTCAAATAGCTCTGCCCAGTTCAGGCTTGCTACATATTTAAAACTCATAATATCATTTCCCATAGAAACGGCACTCACTGCTTGTGCATTATGTTCTTTTTGAGCTATAGCTTCGGTCGTTGTGTCAAATTGCACAAGATGCTCGTCAATATTCCTGAGTACATTTACATAGCTTCTTCCTGAACGCCTGAATCTATAAAATAAATGTTCAACAAAGGGGGTTTTTGCTTCTACCTTGCTTTCTAATGTGCTTTTAAATAATGAAATAATCTTTTCATCATTCATTACATCTTCGGACCACCATTTATCAACAATGCCATCTGCAAGATTCCATTGTTTCTGTGTTTCTTTGATATTCTCGCAAATTAATCTGACATTTTCAAGCAATGCAATCTTTAGCATCATAGGAATAGCACGAATCTCTCTATCAAGTAGGATGCTATGGCTTTGATATGCTTCAAGATATTTTAAAAGTGTAGTTTCATCAATTTGTCCGTCAACTATCGCAACAAATTCCATTGATATTGCAAGTACTCTCGTATATCCCCTAAACGGACCCTTGTTAAGTATCGGCAAATTAAAATAGTCTTTTTTTTTCAAATCTCTTCTAAGACTCTGTGTTTGTTCTTCTATTACATAATAATTATCCAAAATCCACTCTGCCGCAGGAGGAACCGCCCTTTTTTGCCTAATATCATCATTTAAGTCCTTGTATAGTGACTTAATAAATCCATAATTCTCATTAACTCGAGTAAGCGGCCAACTCAATATGTTTTTTTTAAATGTAACCGTGTGAGTAAGTGCCGCTCTTTTAGCGTGTAATTCAAGTTCTTCAACGCTTAATGTAGCATTTAGCATATTGATTTTTCTGTTTTTTCTAAACCTAAAAATTGTGTAAACTATTAATCCCAAAATAGAAATCAGTAATATTATCTCAATTAGTGGATATTTCATCGTTACCTACTTTCTGGTGATTTGCATCCTTGTACAGTCGCCAATTTAAACTATATCTATGCAAAGTTATTTTTACACAGTTAAGTATTAATTATCTAAAACATTATTATTCTACTTGATTTTACTTTAATCTTCTTCTAGTTTTTTCATCAAACAAATAAAAAGCCACTTAATATAAGTGGCTTTTTATTTGTTTATTATAATTTTTTCAGTTCGCGTCACTAGTGGACTGATATATTTATATTATAACACATATCACAACTAATTAACATCAGCTGTAACTATTAATTAGGTAGTCTGATATTTCAACCAATTCCTTTCCCATAATCTTATATGGTAGTATTCTTTACCAAAAGCAAAAGGTCGAACATAAATGTCCGACCTTTTTTTGTTTTATTCTATTTCAGCTAGCTGATATTTTTTATTACTCTGCTAATTTTTTGTATTTTTCGTACTTTTCTTTTGCTTCTTGCTCTGCTTTAGCAAATAACTCTTGAGCAATCTCTGGGAATGCTTTTTCAAGACTTGTGTATCTTGTTTCGCCTTTGATAAAGTCCATAAAGGATAATGTTGGCTCTTTAGAATCAAGTGTAAATGGATTCTTCCCTTCAGCAACATTTGCTGGGTTGTATCTGTATAGATGCCAGTATCCTGATTTTACAGCTAAATCTTCCTGCTCTTGAGTTTTACCCATTCCAGCTCTGATTCCGTGGTTAATACATGGTGCATAAGCAAGAATCAAAGATGGTCCGTCATGCTTTTCAGCTTCAATAACAGCCTTTAATAATTGGTTTTTGTCAGCTCCCATAGCTACCTGTGCTACGTATACGTATCCGTAAGTTGCTGCAATCATACCAAGGTCTTTTTTCTTAACGTTTTTACCAGCTGCTGCAAATTTTGCTACTGCACCTACTGGAGTTGACTTAGAAGCCTGACCACCTGTATTAGAATATACCTCTGTATCGTATACAAGAACGTTTACATTCTCACCTGATGCAAGAACATGGTCTAATCCGCCGTATCCGATATCATAAGCCCATCCGTCTCCACCGATAATCCAGATGGATTTTTTAACTAAATTGTCTTTATTATCAAGAATCTTAGCTGCAAGTGCATCACCCTTAGCTGCTTCTAATGCATTAACAAGTGCTGCTTCCTTAGCTTTACATGCCTCTACATCATCAGCTGTTGCGAAGAAATCTGCTGCTGCTGCTTTAGCTGCTGCGTCTGCTCCATTAGCTGCATAAGCTTCTAAATCTTGAAGCAATACTGCTCTTGCAGTTTTAGCTGCTACTGCCATTCCATAGCCATATTCTGCATTATCTTCAAATAATGAGTTTGCCCAAGCTGGACCTCTTCCTTGCTGGTTTTTACAGTAAGGAGTTGAAGGTGCTGAACCACTCCAGATTGAAGAACATCCTGTAGCATTTGCTACTACCATTCTGTCTCCATATAATTGTGTGATAAGCTTTCCGTAAGGAGTTTCTCCACAACCTGCACATGCGCCTGAGAACTCAAGTAATGGCTGTTGGAATTGACTTCCTTTGATTGAATTTTTGTTTTCTAATGTATCTTTTACTGGAACAGTAACTGCATAATCCCAGTTTTCAATTTGTGCTCTTTGTGTTCCGATTGGCTTCATTACTAATGATTTGTTCTTAGATGGACAAATATCAGCACAGTTTCCGCAGCCAGTACAGTCTAAGGTACTAACTTGAATTCTGTATTGAAGACCTTCAAGATTTTTGCCTGCTGCTGCTTTTGTTTCAAAGCCTGCTGGTGCATTCTTAGCCTCTTCCTCAGTTAATAAGAAAGGTCTGATTGCAGCATGTGGACATACGAATGAACATTGATTACATTGAATACAGTTATCAATTTGCCATTCAGGAACATTCGTTGCAATACCTCTTTTTTCAAAAGCTGCTGTTCCTTGTG
This sequence comes from Clostridiales bacterium UBA4080, assembly GCA_002381865.1. Lineage (GTDB taxonomy): Bacteria > Bacillota > Clostridia > Lachnospirales > Vallitaleaceae > UBA4080. Next base: position 23,733 of record DFYO01000059.1, read on the forward strand.
GGAATTCTCCATCTTCTGCTCCAACAAACTTGCTTACAGGAAGTAAATCTCCTTCTTGTCTGTTGATTGGCTCCATAATATCTGTTATAAATGCTGGCTTGCTACTTGCTGCTGCTTGAGCTGCATCCTTTGCATCTGCCCAATTAGCTGGAACTTCAACTTTAACCATTGCATTAATTCCTTGATCAACTGCCTTGTTGTTCATTTCAACAATTTTTTGACCTTTATTACCATATGCTTTATCAATAGCTGCATATAAGTATTTTACTGCATCATCAATAGGAATAACATTTGTAAGCTTAAAGAAAGCTGCTTGCATAATCATGTTTGTTCTGTTTCCTAATCCGATTTCTTCAGCAATCTTAGTTGCATTAATAATATAGAAGTTTACATTCTTTTCTGCAATTACTTTCTTTAGAGAAGCAGGAAGCATAGCTTCTACCTCTTCCTTAGAAGAAACTGTGTTAAGTAAGAATGTACCATTGTTTTTAATTCCGCTTAATAAATTGTATTGATTAACATATGCTTCATTTGAGCATGAAATAAAATCAGCATCATCTACAAGGTAAGTAGATTTGATAATGGATTTACCGAATCTTAAGTGAGAAATAGTAACTCCGCCTGATTTTTTACTGTCGTATGAGAAGTATCCTTGTGCATACATATCTGTGTTGTCACCGATAATTTTGATTGCACTTTTGTTAGCTCCTACAGTACCGTCTGATCCAAGACCCCAGAACTTACAAGTAATTGTTCCTTCTTTTGCTGTATTAATAACTTCATCAATTGCAAGTGAAGTATTAGTAACATCATCTACGATACCAATTGTAAATCCAGTTCTTGGCTTATCTGCTTTAAGATTTTTGAATACTGCAAGTAATTGAGATGGAGTAGTGTCTTTTGAACCAAGACCATATCTTCCTCCTACGATTAAAGGAGCATTTTCTTTTCCGTAGAATAAGCTTTGAATATCTAAGAATAATGGCTCTCCAATTGAACCTGGCTCTTTACATCTGTCTAATACAGAAATTCTCTTAACTGTTGATGGGAATACATCAAAGAAGTATTTAGCTGAAAAAGGTCTGTAAAGATGAACTTTAAGCACACCAACTTTTTCGCCTTTAGCTATTAAATAATCAATTGTTTCTTCAATAGCTTCTGTTACAGATCCCATTGCAACAATAATATTTTCAGCATCTGGTGCTCCATAATAGTCAAATGGCTTATATGTTCTACCGATTAATTTACCAATTTTCTCCATGTAATCTGCAACAATATCAGGAATTGCATCGTAGAAATTATTGCTAGCTTCTTTTGCCTGGAAGAAAATATCAGGGTTTTGAGCTGTACCACGAGTAACAGGGTGGTTTGGACTAAGTGCTCTGTTTTTGAATTCTTTTAAAGCTTCTCTATCTAATAATTGATCAAATACACTGTAATCAACCATTTCAATTTTTTGAATCTCATGGGAAGTTCTGAATCCATCGAAGAAATGAATAAATGGAACTCTTCCTTTAATTGCTGCAAGATGGGCAACCCCAGCAATGTCCATAACCTCTTGAACGCTGCCTGATGCAAGTAAAGCACATCCTGTTTGTCTTGCTGACATAACGTCTGAATGATCTCCAAAAATAGATAATGCATGTCCTGCAATTGCTCTTGCACTAACATGGTAAACTCCAGGAAGTAATTCTCCTGCAACCTTATACATATTAGGAATCATAAGTAATAAACCTTGTGAAGCTGTAAAAGTTGTTGCTAATGCGCCAGCTGCTAATGCGCCGTGCATTGCTCCTGCAGCACCACCTTCTGATTGAAGCTCGGACACTACAACTTTTTGACCAAATAAATTCTTTTTGTCATGAGCCGCCCACTCATCAACATTTTCAGCCATATTGGATGAAGGTGTGATTGGGTAGATTGCAGCCACTTCTGTAAATGCATAAGCAACATGAGCCGCAGCCATGTTACCATCAATTGTTTTCATAACCTTTGACATGATAAACCTCCTTAGAAAATAGGTAAATAATTGACTCTCGTCTAATAATTATAACACATATTTTTTCGTTGTTATGTTTTTTTTTTAGTACTTAGCGATTTTTTTAACAAAATTTTTGTATTGATTTTTGGTAAATTTATACATGTAGCTTTCTCTTTAGCCAAGCTTTGTTTTTTTCAGATAAGCCATGGTAGGTAACCAGCAACGCTGTCGAAATACAAAAAGCGCAAATCGCAACAATAATCGACCAGCTAATAGCTAGCTTGTTCTTAAGCTGATAAGTTAGAATAAAGTCAATACCTATACATAATACCCCTGAAAAAATAAGAATAAAGGAGGGAATATGAATATATAAGTTCTTGTTTTTGATTTTTTTGTAAAGAGCTCTAAGTATTAACCAGCTCACAAAAATAATTGCAATAATCGGAAATGCAATTGTTGTTGACCAGCTTAGTCCTCCAATCTGAAAATCTATTGCATAGGTTATAAACATGGTTGTTGCAAGTATTCCTGCAACATTCAATGTTGTTTTAAGATAACGCAAGCCAAAAAACAAATATAGTATTGCAGCTATTATACTCATTAGTATATAATTCGCCACCAAAATGCTCTCTGGATAGACTGCTTTAAGTATTGAAATAATTACAATTCCACTTATTGCAATAAGCAGCACTGAAAAGAATACAGCATTTTTTAACTGCTGTACATTTTCCTTATATTGAGTGGTTGCATTTGGATATTTATGTGTTCCACCTTCGTAATCTAACGCATCCTCCTCCCCTAAATCAGGAATTGGAAAGCTGCATAAGGGACAGCTTTTAATGTATCCATCAAGCTCTACTCCGCATTTAGGGCAATATGACATTAATATCACCTCTAGTTTTCTAGTTTTTTACTATTTCTTGCATTTCTCTTAAAATACTGTCAATCTCTGCTGAATATTTATCAACCTCTCTAAGTGCGTCCTCCGCTGCTCTTATATCTCCGCCATTGTATGCATCAACTGCTGTAACTGCATAGCTATGAAGATTTTTTCTAGGCATTTCCATTCTGCTAATATAAGAGTTGAATTTAGGCTCGGATTTTCCAAATCTCTGAATCCATCTTCCCAGCCTGCTTTGATTTGGATCTGCAACTAGCGCACTTTCTACCTGTGTATTGCCAAGTATCATGTTATATACTCTCCATCTCCAATTTAAGCTATCTGTTATAACCAGATCAAGAGAATCATATAAATCAATATTCTTAGCCTTTGTTATTATTGTCTTTCTTATATCATCAATTTCTAGTGATATTTCATAGAAACCTTTTCCTGTTCTTATGCTATCTTGATGAAGAACCTTTGTTTTTTCATTAACAATCTGAACTGAAGACGAAACCTCTTGAGATAAAGCCATCTGCTGTTCAATACTCTCATTGATTTTTTGCATATTGTTTTCAATCTGATCTGTTGACATATCAACCTCATTAATTGCATCCAACACTTCGTCCAAGTCGCTTTTTCCCTTGTTAAAGGATTCGCTCGCCTTTCCAATCGCTCTAACTGAATTTTGCATCTGGCTTCTAAGCTGATTTACGCTGTCTTGAATAAAATTAACTGATTCCTTTGTGTGCTCTGCAAGGTTTTTAATCTCATTAGCTACTACAGCAAAACCTTTTCCGCTTTCTCCTGCTCTCGCCGCCTCTATAGACGCATTTAAAGCTAATAGATTTGTCTGTGCTGCAACAGACATAATAATATTAACCATATCATCTATTTTTTCGGTTTGCTTGTTAACCTCAAGAATTTGTTCCTTTGCTCTTTCAGTTTCCATAAAGCTCTGTTCTATTGAGCCAATTGTATTTCCCATAAGCTCTTTGCTCTTTACTGCCTTTAGGTTAGATTCATGTGCTGATTTCAAGGAATTTTTAACAAACTCAGCTATGCCTTCAATATTTGTTGCCATTTCTTCACTGGTTTTGGCAATTGTTTCGACCATATTTGCTTGCTGATCTGCTTCCTTTATCATATCCTTAACAAAGTCCATTCTCATTAATACCTGAAGAAGCTTGTTAATATCTCTAATCAATGGATTGTGGGCCTCACAATTTGCACATAACAATTTGTTAATCTTTTCTGCATCATCCCCATCAAGATATGGATACTTGCCATTTAACTGAAGCTCTTTACCCTCTTTTTTTATTTGCACTAAATCTTCAAATAACGGGGTTAAATCTGTCTTTTCTTGGCTCTTGTTGTTTTTTGCTTTAAAATTTATCAAATCTGTCCCTCCTAAATGATAATATATCTTGATTATAGTATTAATAACTCTGATTTACAAGATTTAAGTTGTCTTCAAGCTCAATATTGCTCTCAATTTTAATACTTACCTCTGATTTTCTTAGTTTTCTGAAAAATATTTTTTCAATTTCTGTGTTGTCAACTGTAGCACCAAAGCAAATTGCCATCTTGTCTTTATATGTTGCTATAGTTGCTTTAATTTTATTTTCTACGCTAGGCGGAGGATAGACTTCAACCTTTGATACATATTCTTCTATTTCCTGCGGCAATCTGATAACTCCAAGATTAGACACACTGCTTGTATAGCCCCTTTCTCCAAATCTGCTAAATACTATTGGCATAATAAGGTTTTTTATCCAAAGCGGCAATAGCCTTACATAGAGTTTTTTTCATTTTTAACATTTCTCGCAATATAGCGGCTAATGTTCTTATTATTAATTGACATAGTCATATATGCTTTTAAATACTTTATTATTTCTTCAAGACTGTACTCGCCAAGCCTTAAATCAATTTCTGGCGTAATTGAAATAAAAAAGTTTTTCCTTGTCCTAGAAGGAAATAGCTGTCTTAAGTCTACGGGCAGATTTATTACAATTCTACCTGTCATTTTTTTCTTTTTCTTTTCTGGCAGCTTATTGATATATTCTTGAATTGAATCCATGTAGAGTGCAGTAATATATTGTGTTACAGTGCATTCATTTTTCTTTGCAAGCTTTTTTATTTTATCAGCAGATACCGTCCCTGAAATAAGAATATATTTTCCTTTTTTTGTCAGCGGAAAAGGGAAATGCACTGCCTTTCCTTTTAATTTTGGAATTGGCGCCTTAGGATTATAATACCTGTTAAAGGCATCCTCACATTCCTCTTTTTCAACCTTTGAAGAAGTTATCAGTATATCCTTTGTATCCTTTATTTCAAGGTTTTTTTGCAGAGAAAAATATTCCACAAGAAGAGTTTTCATAAAGGAAATAACTCCGAATCCATCTGTAATGCTATGACTGAACTCAATATTTATATATTTTTTATAGTACAATATTCTAAAGGGAAAGGTTTCCTTTTTTTTGTATTTCATGAACATGCTCGGATAATAGGTTTCTTTTTCAATATGGGGCATTTTATCTGTATATTCAAAATAATACCAAAACAGCCCCTTGTGAAGATTTACTTTAAAGTATGGGAATCTTTCTATTGTGCTATCTAAGGCTTTTTGAAGCACCTTTGGCTCAACCTCCTCAAAAAGCTCAACCGTAGTGCGAAATACTGTTGTCATTCTGGTTGATACAATAGAGGGATAAAGTTTTCCAGCGTTATCTAATTTATACCAATAATTCTTTTCATTGCTTTTCATTCTCCCACCTCTACTTTCCAGTGTTAACTCGAAAACTAATTTTTATTATTATAATTATATCATCTATCTTAGCCCTCAACTAGCCTCCAGCTAAAGGTAATGAATTTCTGCTCCACAAATATCTATTAAGGTTATTTTTTGATCTTAGGTATTTATTATTTTTAGTATGTTTGAAAGTGCATTTTAATGGTTTCTTAACTAGTTGCATGCTATACTATTATAGATATATTTTTGATTTTATTACATTTATTTTTGAAAGGGAGCCTTTATGCCAAGCCTTAATAATGAGCACGTTATTTTAATACATGGCTTTCACCGAACCTATAAGGATATGACACCTCTACGCAATCATTTGCTTGAAATGGGCTATAAGGTGTCCCGAATTAATCTGCCCTTAACCTTTTCAACAATCGAAGATGCAACTCAGATTTTAATTGATATATTAAACAAAAAAATCCCAAGACTTGAGCCTGGGAAAAAATTTTTTATGATTGGTCATAGTACTGGTGGTTTAATAATCAGACATTTGCTTACAAAGGATGATTATATTAACTATGTAAAAAGATGCGTTTTAATTGCCACACCTAACAAGGGCTACAAAATTGCTGATTATGCTGATCAACTATCAAAAAAATATATTACCCTCTATAAAACCATGCAATCTCTTAAAACCGATTCCGTAAGCCAGCTTGCTTTAATTGGAGCTGAGGCAGAAATCGGAGCCATTGCAGGAACAAAATCATCCCCCTTGATTTCTCCTATCTTAGGCGGTATTAATGACGGGCGATTAGAGGTAAATGCCGTATATTATGATGAATTAACGGATTTTATTACTGTACCATATAGTCACACCAAAATACACAAGCAGACAGATACTGCCTTTCTTATAGATAATTTTTTGCAATATGGTGCTTTCTTACCCTTAAAGCATTAATAAATATTTATGAAAAACGAATTACTGCTTAAAACTTTCTAAATCTTTCATATCTGCTTTCAAGAAGCTCTGATATTTCTTTTTCCTTTAACTTCTTTAGCTGAGCAATCAATTCCTTCTTAATATTCCCTGCTATTTCCTCAAAGCTTTCGTGAGCTCCATCAAGCGGTTCATTTATTATTTTGTCAATTACATTTAATTGAAGTAAGTCTGAAGCTGTCAGCTTCATTTCATCTGCAATCTCTGCAGCTCTGCTGCTATCTTTATAAAGAATGCTTGCATAGCCCTCAGGTGATAAAATAGAATAAATTGCATTTTCAAGCATCCACACCTCATCAGCAACCGCTAGCGCAAGTGCTCCTCCGCTTCCACCTTCTCCAATGATAATAGAAATAATCGGAACCTTCAGCTTAGACATTTCTAAAAGATTTTTCGCTATCGCTTCTCCCTGTCCTCTTTCCTCTGCTCCAATTCCAGGATAAGCTCCTGGTGTATCCACAAGACAGATTACTGGTCTGTTGAATTTTTCTGCCTGCTTCATTAATCTAAGGGATTTTCTATAGCCTTCAGGATTAGGCATTGCAAAATTTCTTTTAAGCTTATCTTTGGTATTTTTACCTTTTTCCTGTGCAATAATTGTAACATTAAGCTCTCCAAGTCGGCCAATTCCTCCAATAATTGCACTATCATCTTCATAAAGCCTATCTCCATGAAGCTCAATAAACTCTTCAAAAATATTATTAATATAGTCTATACTTGTAGGTCTGTCCATGCGTCTTGCTTTTTGGACTCTTTCCCATGCATTCATAATCTGCCTCCTAATACCGCAATCATTTTACATTTCAAAATATCAGCAACCTTATTTGTGTAGCATGATAATCTTATACAAAGTGTCCTTAAGTTGTTTTCTTTCAACAATTTTATCAACAAAGCCATGCTCTAAAAGAAATTCTGCTCTTTGAAAACCCTCTGGCAAATCCTGCTTTATTGTCTGCTTAATTACTCTAGGCCCTGCAAAGCCTATAAGGCTTCCTGGTTCCGCAAGAATAATATCACCAAGCATTGCAAAGCTGGCTGTTACTCCTCCCGTTGTAGGGTCTGTTAGAACGGAGATATATAAGCCTCCGCTTTCGCTGAATTTTCCAAGTGCTGCTGAGGTTTTTGCCATTTGCATTAAAGAAATAATTCCCTCTTGCATTCTAGCTCCTCCTGAAGCTGTAAATATTATTAGTGGCATTTTATCATTTGTAGCCTGTTCGGTCAAACAAGTAATTTTTTCTCCAACAGCTGCGCCCATGCTGCCCATTAAAAATCTGCTATCCATTACTGCAATAGCAACTGCCTCGTTATTAATTCTACCCGTTCCCGTTACCACTCCCTCTGAAATACCGGTGCTTTTTTGCAAGCTTTCAATCTTCTTCTCATAACCTTGAAAACCCAAAATATTTTTTGTTGCTACGTTAGTGTTTGTTTCTTCAAAGGAATCTGTATCAAGAACCAGCTCCAGTCTGCTTGAAGCATCAAGTCTGAAATGCTGCTGACATTTTACACAGATTCTGTTATTGCTATTAAAATCATCCTTGTATATTATCTCGCCGCAAAATTCACACTTAACCCACATGCCATCTGGAATCTGAGGTTCAATGATCTGTCTGTTTGGAATTTTTACATATTGTGTTTTTTTAAATAAATTGGCCATTATTATTCATCGCCCTTTAACCAGTTTTCAATAAATCCTGTATTATATAAGCCGCTTAAAAACTCTGGAGTTTTTAAAATATCAAATTGAAAATCAATATTTGTATCAATGCCTTGAATGATGCATTCACCAAGAGCACTGTTCATTTTGGCTATTGCCTCTTCCCTATCTTTGCCATGAACTATAAGCTTTGCAATCATGGAATCATAATAGGGTGAAATTTCATATCCATAATACACTGCTGTATCAATTCGAATTCCCTTTCCTCCCGGCAAAAACAAGTTTGTGATTTTACCCGGTGAGGGTCTAAAGCCCTTATACGAATTTTCTGCATTAATTCTGCATTCAATTGAATGTCCTTTTATCTCAATATCTTTCTGTTTTAGGTTAAGCGGCATCCCTGCTGCGGATTCAATCTGTTTTTTTATCAAATCAATTCCTGTTACCATCTCAGTAATCGGATGTTCAACCTGAATACGGGTATTCATTTCCATAAAATAAAATTCCCCATTTTCAGCTAACAGAAATTCAATTGTACCTGCGCTATTATAATCTATTGCTTTTGCTGCTTTTACCGCAACCTTACCCATTTTTTCTCGTAATTCCGCATTAATAATACTAGCCGGAGCTTCTTCAATAAGCTTTTGGTGTCTTCTTTGGATAGAGCAATCTCTTTCTCCTAAATGAACAATATTTCCCTGCTTGTCTCCAATAATCTGAAGCTCTATGTGCTTAGGGTTTACAATATACTTTTCCATATACATAGCATCATCATTAAAGGCTGCCTTTGCTTCCTTTTGTGCCATTGAAAGACTTGTTTCTAGCTCGGACTCAGTATGAGCAATTCTCATGCCTTTGCCTCCGCCGCCTGAGGATGCTTTTACAATAACTGGATATCCAATATGCTTTGCAAGCTTTTTAGCCTCTTTGTAGTCTCGAATCACACCATCAGAGCCTGGAACAACAGGTACCCCTGCCTTTACCATGGTTTCTCTCGCCTTAGATTTATTTCCCATAGCCTCAATCATTTCAGATGTTGGCCCAATAAAGGTTATATTGCTTTCTTCACATATTTTAGCAAATCTTGGATTCTCAGATAAAAAGCCAAAGCCTGGATGAATTGCCTCTGCCTTAGTGGCAATTGTTGCACTCAGAATTCTTCTCATATCCAAATAGCTTTCATTTGCCTTTGCCGGACCGATACATACCGCTTGGTCTGCAAGCTGTGTGTGAAGTGCATCCTTATCTGCCTCAGAGTATACCGCAACCGTTTCTATTCCTAGCTCTCTGCAAGCTCTTATTATTCTTACAGCAATTTCTCCTCTGTTAGCTATCAGTATTTTACTAAACATATTAATCTCCTATTCTCCAACTACAAAGGTCAGTTCACAATCTGTAACAATCTTTCCGTCAACCTTTGCAACTGCTTTTCCTACTCCAACCGGACCTCTTCTGTTTATAATTTCTACCTCTAATCTAAGAACATCTCCAGGAACAACCTTGTTTCTGAATCTAGCATTTTTTATGCCTCCAAAGTATGCAATTTTACCCTTTAATTCTTCAATTGATAAAATTGCTACCGCACCCGTTTGTGCTAAAGCTTCAACAATTAATACCCCCGGCATAACAGGCTCCTGTGGAAAATGTCCTGCAAAAAAATACTCGTTATAGGTAACATTTTTATAAGCTACTGCTTTTTCTCCAGGTACAAGCTCTTCCACCTTGTCAATTAACAAAAACGGTGCTCTATGGGGTAATATTTCTTTGATTTGGTTTATATTTAACATAATATCCCTCCTGCAATCTCTTACGGATTGGTTGGTTTAATCTGCCTTGATTTTAAATAATGGCTGATTATATTCAACTACAGCCTCATTATCCACAAGTATTTCAATGATTGTGCCACTGCATTCTGCTTCTATTTCGTTCATAAGCTTCATTGCTTCAATAATACAAAGTGTATCACCCTTCTTAACCTTATCTCCGACCTTTATAAACGCTTCTGCTTCAGGCGATGGTGATTCATAAAAGGTTCCTACCATTGGTGATTTTAAAATTTCACAATTGGCTTCCTCTTCCTTGTTATTTGTCACAGCATTTTCTGCCGGCTTAAAGGCTGCTGGTATCTCTGTTTGAATGCTCTTGCCTTGACTTACCTCTGCTGTTTCTTTTTCTGGTCTTGCATATTCAGCACTTTCTCTAACCGGTACTGTTTTTGAAAGCAAAATCTGGCTTCCTTCATGCCTAATATCTATATATCCGTATTCTGTTCCTTTTAATTGTTCTATTAATTCTTTGATTTCTCTTGTTTCCATAATGCACCTCTATGCCTTATATTTTTTAAAGAGTAATGTTGCATTGTGTCCGCCAAATCCGAGGGAGTTTGTTAAAGCATAATTAACCTCTGCTTTTCTGCCTTTGATTGGTACATAATCCAAATCACATTCTTCATCAGGTGTTTCTAGGTTCGCTGTTGGATGTATAAAGTCTTCTTGAATTGATTTAACACATGCAATAGCTTCAACTGCGCCTGCTGCTCCCAGCAAATGCCCGGTCATTGATTTTGTTGAGCTAATAGGTATATTATATGCCTTTTCGCCAAATACCTTTTTTATTGCCAGTGTTTCAAACTTATCATTGTATTCTGTACTCGTACCATGTGCATTTATATATGAAATGTCTTCTTTACTTGCACCTGCATCTTCAATTGCTCTAATCATACATCTTGCTGCTCCCTCTCCATCGGGTGCAGGTGATGTAATGTGGTAAGCATCACAGGTTGAGCCATAGCCTGAAAGCTCTGCTAATATATTGGCTCCTCTTTTAAGTGCATGCTCAAGCTCTTCTAGGACTAATATTCCTGCTCCCTCTCCCATAACAAAGCCATCTCTGTTTTTATCAAAGGGTCTTGATGCTTTTGACGGATCCGGGTTTGTGCTAAGGGCAGTTAATGCAGTAAAGCCTGCCACTCCAAGAGGGCAAATGTTAGCCTCTGTACCGCCTGCAAGCATAATATCCTCAGTACCATATTGAATTGCTCTAAAGGCATCTCCTACTGCATTAGTACCACTTGCACAAGCAGTAACAACACAGGTACAGGTTCCTTTTAAGCCAAACCTTATTGCAACATTTCCTGCTGCCATATTGGATATTATTCTTGGAATAAACATTGGTGAAACCCTGCTTGGTCCTTTTTCTAAAAGCTTTTGTTCTTCTTGTTCAATAGTTTCTAAGCTACCTATCCCTGAGCTTACTATAGCTCCAAATCTATCTAGATTTTCATTTTCTAAGTCTATCCCAGACATTTCAACTGCCTGTGCTGCTGCTGCAACTGCAAACTGTGAAAATCTATCCATTCTTTTTGCTACTTTTTTGTCTATATATTTAGATACATCAAATTCCTTTACAACTCCTGCTACCTTTGAGTCATATTCAGTTATATCAAAGCTGGTAATTGTAGATATCCCGTTTTTACCCTCTTTTAGATTGTTCCAAAATTCATCTGCTGTATTTCCTAGCGGTGATATAACACCTATTCCAGTAACTACTACTCTTCTTTTCATAAAATCCTCCGTTTAAATAGCTATTCCTCCATCTACCTGAATAACCTGTCCAGTAATATAATCTGCTTTATCTGATGCTAAAAAAGCCACTAAATCTGCAATATCCTTAGGTTTACCCATCTTTTGAAGAGGTATGCTTTTTATCATTTCTTCTCTTATGTTCTCTGGTATTTTATCCGTCATTTCTGTTTCAATAAAGCCTGGTGCAACAGCATTAACCTGAATGTTTCTTGACGCAAATTCTCTTGCTAAAGATTTTGTAAGGCCAATTACACCAGCCTTTGAGGCCGAATAATTACATTGTCCTATATTGCCCATAATCCCCACAACTGAAGACATATTAATTATTTTACCAAATCTCTGCTTTAACATTCTTTTAGAAATTCCTTTAATACAGTTAAAGGTTCCTTTCAAGTTAACATTTATAACTGCATCAAATTCTTCCTCTGTCATTCTCAGCATCAGCTGATCCTTTGTAATTCCTGCGTTATTAACTAATACATCTAGTCTGCCATAAAGATCAAAGGCTTCCTCCATCATTTCTCCTGCCTTTTTAAAATCACTTACATCTTTGCAAATCAAATGACATTTTCCACCATTTTCTTCAATGTCCTTTTTGATTTCTATTGCCTTTTCTTCATCAAATAAATAATTTAATATAACTGTAAATCCTTCATTTGCTAAAGTATAAACAATTTCTTTTCCAATGCCTGTGTTCGCTCCTGTAACTAATGCAACCTTATTTTCCATTTGTTTTTATCCCTCCAAGCTCATTTTTAATTTATTCAAATCCTCTAAGGTCTCAATATTGATAACCTTCTTTTTCCTGTCAATTTTTTTAATTAAACCCGACAGAGTTTTGCCTGGTCCTATTTCCACAAAGGTTTCTACTCCTTGCTTAATCATAGTATTTACACAATCTTCCCATCTGACTGAACCCTTAACCTGCTCAACTAATAGCTTTCCTATCATATTTTTATCCGTAATAATTTCTGCATTGATGTTCGCTGTATATGGTATTAAAAAATCTGAAAAGCAAAGCTTTTCTATATCCTTTTTAAGCTTTTGTGCCGCTGAATCCATAAGCTCTGAATGGAATGCTCCACTAACCTTTAAAGGTATTACTCTAAGCGACTCATTTTGAAGTCTTTGACTAGCCTCAGCAACTGCATCGATTTCTCCTGCAATTACAATTTGTGACGGGCTGTTATAATTTGCAATGCTTACAATTCCATTAACTTCACTACAAATTTTTTCAATCTGCTCTCTTGTTCCACCCATAATAGCAGCCATAGTACCTTTTGTAGCTTTTGCGGCCTCTTCCATGTAGGTGCCTCTTTTTCTAACTAGCTTTACCGCCTCTTGAAAATCAAGTGCACCATTGGCTACCAGCGCTGTATATTCTCCTAAGCTTAATCCTGCCACAAAGTCAGGTTTCACTCCTATTTCTTCTACCGCCTTTAATATAGCAATAGATACAGTAAGTAATGCTGGCTGTGTGTACGCTGTATTATTAATCAGCTCTTGTTCTGTATTGCATATTTCTTCTAAATCAAAATCAAGAGCATTATCTGCAATTTCAAATATTTCTTTACTTGCTTTTATGTTATCAATTATTTCTTTGCCCATTCCAATATATTGAGCTCCCTGTCCGGGAAAAATAAATGCAATTTTATTCATATTATACCTCTTTTTTAAATTTCCCCCACCTATGGTGGGGGAGAAAGGATGAACCTATTTATTTGCTTCGATGTAATCCATAGCATCTTGAACAGTTTTGATATTTACTAAATCTTCATTTGGTATTTTCACTCCAAATGCATCTTCAATAGCCATTACAAGCTCAAATAAGTCAAGTGAATCTGCTCCCAAATCATCCGCAAAGCTTGCTCCTGCAGTAACTTCGTCTGCTTCCACACCCAATTCACTTACAATAAGTTCTTTTAATTGTTCAAACATTTTTTTTCCTCCTAGAAAAATTATAATTTATTAGAATTTAATAACACTGGCTCCGTAGGTTAAGCCTGCGCCAAAGCCCGCTAGTATAACGGTCTTTCCTTCAAGCTTATCATTTCTGTACATTTCGTCAAGTGCAATTGCTACACTTGCTGCTGAAGTATTCCCATAAAATTCCATATTTGTGTAGAATTTATTCAGATCTTCTCCAAGTACCTTTGCAACTCTCTTAATAATTCTTGTATTTGCCTGATGCAGAATATAATGGTCAATCTCTTGTTTTTGAATATTGTTTTCTTCCAATAATTCTTCTATACAAGCAGGCACCTTGGTACATGCAAATTCAAAAACCTCTCTGCCTTCCATTTCTAAATATGTCGCTTCTTTCTCCTCTACTTCGAAAGGATTTTTAAATCTTTGTGTTTTTGCCATAAGACAAGCATAATCGTTTCCAATGGATTTACACTTTGATGCAATAACACCTGGCTCGTCGGAAGCTCCCATTACAACAGCTCCTGCCCCATCTCCAAATAACACACAGGTTGACCTGTCTTCCCAATTTAAAATCTGGGATAATTTTTCACTTCCAATTACTAGAGCCTTTTTACTAGCTCCACTTTTAATAAATTGGTCTGCCGTATTAAGTGCAAACACAAAGCCCGAGCATGCAGCTGCAAGGTCAAATGCCATCGCATTATCTGCGCCAAGCTCCTTCTGCACCAAGCAAGCTATCGCGGGAGTTGTATACTCCGGTGACATTGTTGCTACAATAATCATATCTATATCCATAGGATTTATTTGTGCTATTTCTAGTGCTTTTTTTGCTGCTTCAGTTGCCATACTGCTTACAGTTTCTTCAACTGCAATTCTTCTTTCCTTGATTCCCGATCTGGAATAAATCCATTCGTCGCTTGTTTCAACAATCTTCTCAAGGTCATAATTGGTAACTATCTTCTTGGGAAGTGCTTTCCCTGTACCAAGTATTTTTGCGTATTTCATTTTATGCTCCTTGTATATCAAAAACTATTAGTATATTCCTCTTATATCCTGCTCTATTTTTTGCAAAGCTAGGACACGCAAAGAATACTTTGATAATCAAAGTATATCACTGAGTTTGTTTTTGGTCAAGTTTTTTTCTTTTAACCAATTTTTAATATTGCTTTAGGGATTTACCAATTATATTGTTGTATATTATATTTACAAAGTTTTTTGACTTTTTTATTTGTAAATATTTATATAATTTTGACTGGAGGTCCTACAATGAACAAAGATTCTTTTTTATCTGATTTGGAAAATCGGTTGTCCGAGCTTTCTTATAGGGAGCGTCGCGATATTCTTTTTGACTATGAAGAGCATTTTAACGAATGTCTTAAGCAGGGAATGAGTGAGGAGGAAATAATATCTATTCTTGATTCTCCTGAAAAAATTGCAGCCTTTTACCTTAATATTAATAGCGAGGATATGCCGACAGATCCTAATCTTGAAACCACCACAGCTTCTGTTATAGATAATTTAACTTCTGATACTTCAGAAATAGCAGACAGTACAAAAAGCATGTTTCAAGAACCCGATATTTCAGCTTCAAACCCCACGTCTAATGACGCTACAATTTCTTCAATAGAGCCTTCGCTTACTAATAACCAAGAAAACTCTTGTTTAGTGCATAATAAAACTGTA